>CAIQYP010000470.1 GCA_903876045.1 uncultured beta proteobacterium
GGCAGCGCTCTGCTCCAGTGCGCTGACCTGCAGCTTGAGTGCGTTCAATTCTTCACGCACCGCATCGAGCGCCTGCACGCGTTGCGTGAGCGCCGCAATTTCCGCGCGCATCCCGGCAAACAGTGCCCGTGTGTCGTTGTTTTGTTCTTGCATGGCGTGCGTCCTACAGCGGCATCAGGCCGTGCTTTTTGTGCGGGCGCGGCACCCGCTTGATGCGCAGGTATTCCAGCGCCTGGGCAATGTGGCGGCGTGTGTGCTTGGGCTCGATCACGGAATCGACCAAACGCAATTCGGCGGCCACATAGGGGTTGGAGAAGGTGTCGCGGTATTCCTTGATCAGCTCGGCGCGGCGTACGGCCGGGTCCGCTGCTTCGCTGATTTCTTTGCGGAACACGATCTCGGCGGCACCCTCAGCGCCCATGACTGCAATCTCGGCGGTGGGCCAGGCAAACACGCGGTCGGCATCCAGATCCTTACCGCACATCGCGAGGTAGGCACCGCCATAGCTCTTGCGCATGATCACGGTGATCTTGGGCACGGTGGCGGAGGCGTAGGCAAACAGCAGCTTGGCACCGTGGCGGATGATGCCGCCGTATTCCTGCTCCACGCCAGGCATGAAGCCGGGCACATCGACCAGCGTCACCAGCGGAATGTTGAAGGCATTGCAGAAGCGAATGAAGCGCGCCGCCTTGTTGGAGGCATTGATGTCCAGCGCACCGGCCATCACCGAGGGCTGGTTGGCGATGATGCCCACTGAGCCGCCGCAGACGCGGGCAAAGCCCACCACGATGTTCATGGCGTGACCCGACTGCACTTCCAGGAAATCGCCACCATCCACTATCTGCGCGATCACGGCGCGCACGTCGTAACCTTGCTTGCTCTCTTCGGGCAGGATGGCTTCCAGCGCCGGGTTGGGCTCGACCGAAAGATCGCCTTCGACTTGCGGCGGATCTTCCAGGTTATTGGAGGGCAGAAAGCTCAGCAGTTTGTGGCAGAGCTGGATGGCGTGGTGGTCGTCTTCGGCGATGAAGTGGATCACGCCCGAATGCACCATGTGCGCGTCTGCTCCACCAAGTTGCTCGGCGCTGACATCCTCACCGGTGACCTGCTTGATAACCTGCGGGCCAGTGATGAACATTTGCGCCTGACGCGTCTGGATGATGAAGTCGGTCAGTGCCGGGCTGTAGGCCGCGCCACCGGCGCAGGGGCCGCAGATGAGCGAGATTTGCGGCACCGCACCCGACAGCAGCACATTGGCATGGAACACCTTGCCGTAGCCAGAGAGTGAGGCAATGCCTTCTTGCACACGGGCACCACCCGAGTCATTGATAAACACAAAAGGTGAACCGGCGCGCAGCGAGGCCTTCATGATGTCGGCCACTTTGATGGAATGCATCTCACCGGCCGAACCGCCTGCCACGGTGAAGTCCTGGCTGGCCAGGTGCACCAGACGCCCACCCACCGAGGCGGCACCGGTGACCACCCCATCGGCGGCCAGTTTATTGCTCTGCATTCCAAACAGGGTGGCGTTGTGGGTGGCAAACTGGCCCACCTCGTCAAAGCTGCCCGCATCCACCAACTCGGCCACGCGCTCGCGTGCCGTCATGCGGCCCGCCTTGCGTTGCCGGGCCTGCTTGTCGGCACCGCCGCCCAGTTCGTTTTCAGCCTGGCGGCGGCGCAGCTCTTCGATTTTTTCTTGCATGACGGTCATGGTGAATCCTGCTTATTCTTTTACGGGGGTGACGGAGACGCGGTGCGAGCGGCCGTTGAGCTTGACGTCATAGGTCACCGCGGTGCGCACGGCCTTGTCGGCAGCACCGGCACCGGCGTCCTTGCCATCCGCAGCGGGCTTGGCAGCCTCGGGGTCGCGGCCCAGATTGAGCGGGCCCTGATCGCGTTTGGCAAAGAAGGCCGCTGACACTTGCGGGAACATGGCATAGGTCAGCACATCTTCTTCGCTGCCGTTAAAACCCGTCAATGCTGCAGCGGCGGTCTGTAGCGCTTCCCACTCGGGCTTGAGCAAGTCGGCCGGGCGTTCGGTAATCGGCGGCTTCTTTGCCTGAGCTTCGGCCAGGGCCAGCACCTCGGGGTCGCACTCACCGGGGGTCTTGCCGTAGTAGCCCAACATCAGGTCCGCAAACTCGCTGGACAGCACCTTGTAACGGCCCATCAGCACATTGAACACGGCCTGCGTACCGACGATCTGGCTGCTAGGGGTGACCAGGGGCGGGAAGCCCGCATCCTCGCGCACGCGCGGCACTTCGATAAACACTTCTTCAAGGCGGTCCCCGGCGCCCTGCTGCTTGAGCTGGCTTTCCATATTGGAGATCATGCCGCCGGGAATCTGGCTGTCGAAGATGTCGGTTTCCACGCCAATGATGTTGGACATAAAGGCTTGGTAGCGCGGGCGCAGCGCAGCAAAGTGCTCCTTGATGCGGTGCAGGCAGGCCTTGTCCAGGTTGGCCTTGTAACCAGTGCCATCCAGCATCGCCACCAGGCTCTCGGTCGGGTTGTGGCCCGGGCCCAAGCTAAGCGAGCTGATGGCGGTGTCGACGCAATCCGCGCCCGCCTCAATCGCTTTCATCAGAGACACCAACGTCACGCCCGTGGTGGCGTGGGTGTGCACATGAATGCGCACAGAGTCGCCGCAACGGGTTTTGATGCCTTTAACGATGTCATAAGCAGCCTGCGGCTTGAGCAGCGCTGCCATGTCCTTCAGGCAGATCGAGTCGCAGCCCAGTTCGACCAGACGCTCGGCCATCTCGACAAAGGTCTCGGTGGTGTGCAGGGGGCTGACGGTGTAGCAGATGGTGCCTTGGGCGTGCTTGCCATTGCGGCGCACGGCTTGCACCGAATGGCGGATGTTGCGGATGTCGTTAAGGGCATCGAAGACGCGGAAAACATCCATGCCGTTGAGTGCGGCCTTGTCAACAAAGCGGTCCACCACGCTGTCTTCGTAATGGCGGTAGCCCAGTAGGTTCTGGCCACGCAATAACATTTGCAGGCGAGAGTTGGGCAACAAGGTGCGGAACTGGCGCAGACGCTCCCAGGGATCTTCGTTCAGAAAGCGGATGCAGGCGTCAAAGGTGGCACCGCCCCAGCACTCCACGGACCAGTAACCAGCTTTGTCGATGTCGGCGCAGGCCGGCACCATGTCTTCCATGGCCATGCGGGTGGCCAACAGACTTTGGTGGGCATCGCGCAGGCACAGTTCGGTGATATCGATAGTTTTTGTCACTGGGAACCCATTTCTTGAATAGCTTGTTTGGGGAATTCCTGGGGCATAGGCGCAGCCCCATCAGTGCGGTTAGCACCCAGCATTGGATACTAGGGTTAACCCTAATATTTTATCGCCAATGTTGTTACAAGGGTGCATCAACTTGCATGCAACCCCTGCTCGGTTGAGAAAAGGACGCCTAAAACCGGTTCGCCGCAAACGGCGTCAAGTCAATCACCGATTGCCGCCCCGCCACAAGATCTGCCACCACCATGCCGCTCAATCCGCCTAGCGTCAGGCCAATGTGCTGATGACCAAAAGCATAGACCACGCGGGCTGAGTTGCGGGATCGGCTCAGCACCGGCAAGCCATCCGGCAACGTGGGCCGAAAGCCCAGCCACGGTGCCGTGGGTGTGCCCAACTCGGGCAGTGCCTTTTGTGAGGAAAAATGCAACAAGTCCATCAGCCCCTGATGCTTGGCTGAGCCCAGCCCCGCCAACTCCACCGTGCCCGCCACCCGTATGCCCTGCGCCATGGGCGTCATGTAAAAGCCCCGCTCGGCCCAACCCACCGGTCGCGAAATCAGGTGCGAGGTGCCCGGATACATCAGGTGATAGCC
>CAIQYP010000471.1 GCA_903876045.1 uncultured beta proteobacterium
GGTACAAGTCCTGGCATGGTGAAAGTCTCCGTCAAAGTAGTTATGGCATCGAAGCGGGAAATGAGCTTAGCACGCTAGACAAAGCCGCGCACGGGAAAGTCCGCCCCGCGCTGTATCCAGTTGGTCGGCGCATAGGCGCTTAGGCCATCGGTCACATGCAGGGTGTAGGCGTGGCGCGAATGGGCAGATCGGTTAGGCGCGCTGTAATGTGGCAACAGGCCATGGAACACCACCAGCGTGCCGGCCTTCACCTCCAGCGGTATGGCCGTGCGGCCGTCGGGCCAGTGAGTGGTGTCCAGCTTTTCCATGGTGACCACATCACCGCTGCGCACAAAGCGCTCGCGCAGGGGGCCACGCTGTCCGCCCACCTCCACCCATAGGCAACCGTTGTTCAGCGTGGCGTCCTTCAGCGCAAACCAGAAGGTGGTCACCGTCACTGGCGTGCTGTCAAAGAAGGTAGCGTCCTGGTGCCAGCCCACTTCGCCGCCGATGCCAGGCTGTTTGAAGATGTACATCGACTGCCAAATCTGTGGTTCCACCAAGCCGACATCTTTGGCCAACGCGTTCAAGGCCGGCCCGCGCGAAAAGGCGTCAAACACCGGATCCAGGTCATGCATGGCGTGGCCGATCTTGTTAATCGACAAGCCCTTGGCCTGCTTTAGCTGACCTTTTGCATCAAAGGCCTCCTCTTCAAAGAAGCAACTGCTGCGTGTGGCGGAGTCCAGAAAGTAGCGATCCACCGTGCGAATCTGATCGTTGGTGGTGAAGATGGTCTTGCTGCTTTCCGGGTCAAAGTCTTCCACCATCTGCATGGCGCGGGCGCGCAGAGCGGCGATGTCAGCCGGGCTCTTGAACTCCGGCAGGGCGAGGTAGCCGTCACGGTGGTAGCGCGCTATTTGTTCTGGCGTAAGCATAGAGTGCCTTGCAATAATGGGTTGTCGCAGGTTAGGCAGGCCTGGGCGCGGAACCGTGTGCGCGTTTGCGGGCCAGCGTCTATGCTACGCCCCTGAATGTAACGAAAATAATGGAGTCGATGTGACGCTGGAACCCCTGATACAACTCACACGCGGTGGACTGCAGGAGTGCCTGCATTTCGGCTCCGTGGCAGTCGTCAATACCCGCGGCAAGCTGGTGTCATATGCCGGTGACGCGCACCTGCGCACCTTCAGCCGATCCACACTGAAAGCCTTGCAGGCCCTGCCTTTTGTGGAAGCCGGTGGCCCTACTCAATTCGGATTTACGCAGCAGGAAGTTGCCATGCTGTGCGCCAGCCACAACGGCGAAGATGCACACGTGGCGGCAGCTGAATCCATGCTGGGCAAGGCGGGGCTGAATGTCCGCACCTTGCGTTGCGGCTGCCATGTGCCAGGTCTGTTTACCCTGCTCGACCAAAGCCCACCCGAGGGCCTGGCGTTTGACGAGCGCCACAACAACTGCAGCGGCAAGCACGCTGGCTTTTTGGCGCACTGCGTGCAGCAGGGTTGGCCCACGGAGGACTACATCGCCGCAGACCATCCGCTGCAGCAGGCCATCCGCCGTGATGTGGCGTGCGCTGTCGGAATGGAAGAAGATGATTTAAAGATGGGCATCGACGGCTGCTCCGCACCCAACTACGCCATGCCCTTATCCAAGCTGGCCTATGGCTATGCACGCCTGGCCAGCGGCAAAGCGGATGCCGAGTTTGGTGAGAGCTTTGCCGTATTGTCGGAGGCCATGACGGCGCAACCCTGGATGGTCAGCGGCACGGGTCGCAACGACCTCGCCTTTATGCAAGCCGGGCGCGGAGACTGGGTCAGCAAGGTTGGCGCCGATGGCGTACAGGTGATTGGCAGCAAGAGCCGGGGCGAGGCCCTGGCCATCAAGATCATCGATGGCAACAAGCCCGCGCTATTTGCCGCTGCGGTAGAAGTGCTGGACCAGCTTGGCTGGCTGGACGATGCGCAGCGCAAGCTGCTCGAACCCTGGCGTGCGCGCTTGTTGCGCAATGCGCGCGGCGTGAAGGTTGGCGAACGACTCCCTCTTTTCAGAATGCAAATCCCATGAATACCAAAATCAGCCTGATTGGCGTACCCACCGACATCGGCGCCGGCATGCGCGGCGCCAGCATGGGGCCCGAAGCCCTGCGCGTGGCCAACATCATTCCAACCCTGGAAGCCCATGGCCTTGAAGTGCAAGACCGCGGTAACCTGGTCGGCCCGGCCAACCCCTGGTTGCCACCGGTGGACGGCTACCGCCATCTAAATGAAGTGGTGGCCTGGAACCAGTCGCTGCACGATGCGGTGTACGCCGAGTTGCAACTGGGCCGCATGCCCATCGTGCTGGGTGGCGACCACTGCCTGGGCATCGGCAGCATCAGCGCGGTGGCGCGCCATTGCCGTGACACCGGCAAAAAGCTGCGCGTGCTGTGGCTGGATGCCCATGCCGACTTCAACACCAACTCCCTCACGCCCAGCGGCAATATCCACGGTATGCCAGTGGCTTGCCTGTGTGGCTTTGGCCCGCAGGCGCTCATCGAGATTGGCGGCAAGGTGCCTGCCATTCAGGCGAAGTGGGTGCGCCAGATCGGCATCCGCAGCGTGGACCAGGGCGAGAAGCGCTTTGTGCACGAGCAGGGTCTGGAAGTGTTCGACATGCGCTACATCGACGAGATGGGCATGCGCGCCGCCATGGAACTGGCGCTGGCGCTGATGGATGCCAACACCCATTTGCATGTGAGCTTTGACGTGGACTTTCTGGACCCCGACATTGCCCCTGGCGTGGGCACCACCGTGCGCGGCGGCCCCAACTACCGCGAGGCGCAGCTCTGCATGGAAATGATTGCCGACACCGGCCGCATGGCCTCCATGGACGTGATGGAACTCAACCCCGCACTGGATGAGCGCAACCGCACGGCTGAAGTGGCGGTCGATTTGATCGAGTCGCTGTTTGGCAAGAGCACGTTGATGCGGAAGTAGTTGCGCCCACTTTGCGGACCCCGGACTTGCAAAGCGTCAGCACGTTTCGACTAACGACCTGCCGGTGCCGGCTGGGAGCGGTAAAAGAGATTTGCAATCTGATTGCTCCAGCGCAGCCGTTGGCTAGCAGGGATCGACGGGCAGCTTTATGGTGGTCCAGTTCAATACGTTCAAGTCATCAAATGTGCTTCTTAAATTTGGCCCTCAATGCTGGGGCTTTTCAGTCTTGCTGGAAGCGCTCTGCCACGCCCGTTGCTACTTTGTAGCAAAGGTTTACTCTGCGATCAATCGAGTCTCTTATGTGGCAACAGTCCTGCCCGTACCGAGGTGACGTGGTTGGCTTGCATTGAAGCGCGCTGGCCTAGCGCATCGGATATAGGGGCAACGCGTGGGGTTGGGCGACAGACCCCAATTTGCCGTCCGGCATGCGGGCAAAGGCGAGTAGGTCGTCACGCTGGTTTCGCAGTGTGACGCTCACCTTGCCGATATGCTTTTTGTCCAGGTACTCGCGAGCCAACAGCTCGCCCCATGCAGGGTTCGAATCTTGGGGCACGAATTCATCAATGTTTCGTACTTATATACGATAAAAAATAGTTTCGTTTAA
>CAIQYP010000472.1 GCA_903876045.1 uncultured beta proteobacterium
GAACTGTGACAGCAGTTGGATGAACTTTATCCCTTGGCCCGTGATTTGGACATCCCCCATTCGGGTGAATTTGCATCCAACCGATCAGAAAAAAACGGCAAATTTGATCAAGGCCGTCCGATTTTGTCAAAGTTGTCTCCATGGATGACCCAATTTGCCCTGTGTCGGCTGAGTTCTATGCGCTCGGCGTTGGGCTCATCCGTCACCGCAATCCACTCCAGAGCGGCTTCCCGGCTGCGCCCAAAACGCATGTGCCGTTCCAGCAGGCGCTGCTGGCGCACACCGCTGTCGATGTCCAGAAACCAGGTCTCGTCCAGCACCGTTCGCACTTGGCCCCAGGCGCCCTCGTCCAGCAACAGGTAATTGCCTTCGGTGATGATCAGTGGCGTGTCCGCCTCGATGGCGATAGCACCTGCAATTCCTTCCTCGAACTCGCGCCGGTATTCTGGCGCATACACCGTCTCTCCGGGTTGTTGGGTATGGATGCGACGCAGCAGGTTGACGTAGCCCGCCGCATCAAAGGTGTCGGGTGCGCCTTTGCGGCCAGCGCGTCCCAGTCGCTGCAGTTCTGAATTTGCCAGGTGGTAGCCGTCCATAGGAACGACCTGGGCTTGTGTACCGAGTGCCTGCAGCAGGCTTTCAGCCAATGTGGATTTGCCTGCGCCGGGCGAGGCAGCGATGCCCAGAATCTTGCGTTGGCCGCTAGCCAGCAGAGCGCGGGCGCGCTGCAGTATTTCGGGGGAGAGTGGGTTGCTACTCATCTGCCTAAGCTCCTGTGTGCGTATTTAGACCGCGATTGTGCTATGGCTCATAGCCCGCTGCCTTCGCCGCTGGCAATACGGCCGCTAGCGACGTGCGCCAACACCTCAGCGCGGTTCGGTGGCACACAGCCGCGGCGCTGCACACAAATGCTGGCGCTGGCAATGGCGTTTTGCAGAAGGCTTTGCGCTTGTGCACTGTCAACGCGTGCACTGCCCCAATCGGCAGCCAGGTCAGCCTCCAGCATGGAGGTAACCAGACCGGCCAGAAAGCAGTCCCCGGCACCCACCGTATCGCTCACCGTCAGGCTAGCCGTTTCTCGGGCAAAGAACACCTCGCCATGGCGCGTCAGCAGATTCGCACCTGCGCCGCCAAGCGTGAGTGCCAGGACCTGCGCGCTGCACACGCCCAGCAAATGCTGCGCTTTCTCCAGCGCCGTGGTGCCTGGCAAGGCGAGGTTGTCCAGGTCTTCATCACTGACCTTGATCACGTCGGCATACTGCAGGGTGTTCAGCACATGGGCGCGGTAGCGCTTGAGGTCCGGCATGACGGAGGGGCGCAGGTTGGCATCAATCACCACCTTTTTGCCACCGTCGCGCTGTGCCGCCAGCCAGGGCAGGTAGGTGCTGGCGTCATCGGGTGACAGGGCCAGCGCCCCGGTGCAGACGATCTTGAGTGCGCGGGCATTCTGGCAGGCCTGCGTCAGACGGGCTGCATCGGTGGCGCGATCGGCCACACCCTCGCGGTAAAACGCATAGTCCGGGTGGCCGTCCGCGTTGACGCTAACTACGGCCAGCGAAGTCACTTCCACCACCGGTTCCGGGGCGGCCAGGTGCACGCCATCCTCCAGCATTCCGGCCGCCAATTGGCGGCCGAAGCGGTCGCGTGACAGAGGGTTCAGGTACAGGGTTTCAATACCCTGTCGCGCCAGCGCCCGGCTCAGGTTGTAGACAGCGCCGCCAATACAGGGCTCAAAACGCCCGTCTGCACCTCTGATCAGGTCTATCAGCGCCTCGCCTGCGGTGGCAACCTGGACTTCAATATTTATTTGCACCATACTAGGGTTTTCCATTACTAAAGCAACTTGATTTAATTAGTCCAAACCGAATATAGTCCAGCCACGCGACGACGTAAAGCGTACTAACCCAGGGCAACCAAGCCCTGAAAACTGAAAACCCATTGACCATCCATCTGAGGAGTTTGAGCATGAAGAAATCCACCGCCCTGGCACTGACCGCCATCGCTTTCGCCGCATCCGCTGCAACATCCGCATTCGCGGCTGAACCCATCATTGGCCTGATCACCAAGACCGACAGCAACCCCTTCTTCGTGAAAATGAAGGAAGGCGCTGAAGCCGCTGCAAAGAAAGGCGGCGCCAAGCTGCTGAGCGCCGCCGGCAAGCAAGACGGTGACACCGCTTCGCAAATCAGCGCCCTGGAAAACATGGCCGCCGCTGGCGCCAAAACCATCCTGATCACCTCTACAGGCGATGCCATCATCCCGACCATCAAGAAGGTTCGTGACCAAGGCGTTCAAGTGATTGCACTGGACAGCCCAGTCGGTGACGGCACTGCAACGGATGCCCTGTTTGCCACCAACAACTACAAGGCCGGCGAACTGATCGGCGCATACGCCAAGGCTGCCCTCAAGGGCAAGAAGCCCGTCATCGCCACGATGGACTTGTTCCCGGCCACCCCGTGGGCGCCCAGCGTCACAACGGTTTCCTGGCTGGTTTTGGCTTGAAGACTCTGGAAGCCAAGAGCAACGAACTGGCTCAGCCAGCAGAAGTGGTTTGCATGGCTGATAGCTTCGGCGACGCAGCCAAGGGCCAGACCGGCATGGAAAACTGCCTGCAAAAGAACCCCAACATCAACGTGGTGTACGCCATCAACGAACCCGCAGCCGCTGGTGCTTACAAGGCTCTGAAGGCCGCTGGTAAGGAAAAA
>CAIQYP010000473.1 GCA_903876045.1 uncultured beta proteobacterium
CACCTTGGCGGGCCTGTTCCAGCCGCCACTCCAGAACCACCTTGCTCAGAAACAGCTGAGCGTGATCCAGACCCACCGTGATCGTCTTGCGGGGAAGGTCTAGTGCAGTGGCCATGTCTTGCAAGTGCTGACTGCTGTTGGCGTCCAGCCCCGTGTCCAGCAAGACCAGGCCTTTGGCAAAGTCGCGAAAAAATTCTCCGGCCAAATCCGCAGGGAAACCCATGGCCTCAATCTGCTGACGCCAGTTGCGAAGCCAACCTGGTGACAAAAGGTAGTTGCCCCGCCTGATCTCCTGGTCGACCTGCGCAGGATCTGCAACCAGATGAAAGCACTGCTCCAACTTCAAAACGCGTGTCGGCGCAAATTCTGCCGGGGGCGGTTCGAGGTTTGCTATACATGCGCGGCCCAGCAGCACCAACTGGCTACAGCCTGGCGGCACTGCGGCACCCAACTCATCCCAAGTCAGAGGGGGCCGCCCGCAACGGGCTGGTAGCGAGGCACAGGCCACATCGGTCCAGCCCTCCGCATCGATACAGGCCTGCATTTCTGCGTGGAAATTATTACAGATCAGGATGCACAAACGGGCACCGGAATCCTGTGTAAATGGGGCTAGGGCCATGCATGGTCCGCAACCCAACTTAATGGATAACGTCCCCAACGTTGCACGGCATCCCCAATGGCCAACAGCACCTCCTCGCTGACCTGCCAGGGAATCTCTCCGTGGTTGTCAGCCAGAATGAAGCCGCCGCCGCGCGCCGCCTTGGCTATGGCGGTCTTCACATGGTCTTCTGCCTCCTGCTGCGTCCAGCGTCGCATCTCCACGCCATTCAGATTGCCCAACAGGCTGATGCGCCCCGTGGCGGCCTGCTTCCATTGGGCCAAGTCTTCCTGGGCACTGACACCGATGACGGCGGTGCCGGTGGAGGCGAGGTCGTCCACGATTTGCAGCCCACGGCCCGAGGCCAGATGGGTGGCCGTCGGCCCCTTGGTCTGCGCAATCGTGCGTTGGGCCACCCGCATGCCGGTGCGCTGGTAGAGGGCGCGCGGAACGATCGTGGTGGACGCCACCGGATCGAAATAGCAAATGGCAGTGGCACCGGCTTCGAGTTGGGCATTGGCCCAGGCCACCGTGAAGGATTCGTTGGCCTGCATGAGTTTCTCAAAACGCTCGGGCTGCTCATAAATCAGCTCCAGATAGGCATGAAACCCCATCTGCATCACCGGCAGGGAAAAAGGCGATATGGCCACACCGACGATTGGCACGGTCCCGCCCACGCGCTGCTTCATGTCACGGATGGCGGCAAGCACCTTGCCCAGTGGTCCGGAAGCTGCAATGGGCGGCGCCTGCAGCGTGTCAATATCCTGCGGACTTCGGATCACGGGTGCGCCACACAAGGGCGGGCCGTCCGGCAGATACAGCGTGCTGCCACCCCATGCTTCGGTTTCAATGGAGGCGTGGAAGAAGGCGTACAGGCAGTCGCTGCGGTATTTTTGACGCAGCCGCATCTGCCCTTCGGCGACGTGTTCGGCGCTGGAGAAATAGTCTTCGATGGAAAGATTCAGCTCTTTGGCACCGTGCAATGTGGTCAGCAGGAAGAGGGGAACCTGATCAGGCTCTTTTTGCCCCAGGGCAGTAAGCGTGCGCTGCATGCTGGTCATGGTCGGAGCGTTCATTGCATTGCTCCCATCAGGCGTTCAACAATGGCTACGGCATCCGCCGCGCTCTTGCCCATGGCGTCAGCGCCAACTTCGCGCCACAACTGGTCATCAAACAGAAACGGCGCCCCTCCAACCACCACCTTGATGTCCGCACCCCTGGCTTTAAGTTGTGTGCAGACTTCACGCACTTTGAGGGCCGAGGGCAGTATCAGCACAGAAATCAGCAGCACGCGCAGACGGTCTGCAACAGCACGCTCCACCAATTCATCGACATCCAGGCGACCATAGTCAAACACTTCAAAACCGCTGGCGCGCATCACTGAATAGACGATCCGCTTGCCCAGGTCGTGGTAGTCGCTAAGGACCACAATGGCTGAGCGTGGCTGGTGCTTTCTGTCAGGGTCACTGGCGGGCAGTACGCGTTCCACCAACGCTTCGCAGAAGCGCCCACTCATGTAGACCTGCGACAGGGCAACGCTGCCCTCATGCCAGGCCGTGCCAATCTGCTCCAGCGCGGGCACAACCAATTTTTCTACTGCCGCGATGGGGCTGTATTGCTGCAGTGCTTGCTGAAACAAGGCATCCGCTTGGGCACGGTCAAGGGACTCCAATGCGTCTCTGAACTGCGCTATGTATGTTTCCATAAAGTGCCCCCCCCTTCGGCGCCTGCATCTGCAAACACTTTAGTCCCCTCCAGTGTCGAAACAATGATGTGTATCAACAGTGCGCGTGGAGGCGGCTATAAAACAGGGCTGTGAGTGGAAGCGTGAACGTATCGGCGTCATCCAGCGCGAGCGCATGAACAGGCCCAAGGTTGTTTCCCGCCAGTGCTGTGCCGCCTTATTGCGCGGGCCTGCGGTTTAGGTTTAACCCGGCCTCAGGCGCTGCGGAGCATGGGATACACCGGACTCCCCATTGCGGAGAAGCAAAAATCTTCACCCGACATACCCCTCGTTCGGCAGGGGTGGGATCCTGACGCTGTCCCCGCACAACCGAGATTGGCGGCGTTCCGCTGCTGTCGTTCATTGTTGAAAAATTTTTGGCGGTGATGTTGACCGTCGCTGACGGGCCGATTTAGAAAGACATGATGGATTTTGACCGTCTCTAGATATGCAGCGCATGCCCCAGCGCCCGCAACGCAGCCTCTTGCACCGCCTCGCCCAGCGTGGGATGGGCGTGGATGGTACCGGCCACGTCTTCCAGTGTCGCGCCCATCTCCAGCGAATAGGAGAAGGCGGCGCTCAGCTCCGACACACCCGCCCCCACCGCCTGCCAGCCGACGATGCGGTGGTTGTCGCGCCGGGCGACGACGCGCACAAAACCGTCGGTCGACCCCAGCGTCATGGCACGGCCGTTGGCCGCGAACGGAAACTGGGCAGTGATGCAGTCCTGCCCGGCCTTGGCCGCGTCCGTGGGTGTCTGCCCGGCCACCACCACCTCCGGGTCGGTGAAGCAGACGGCAGCGATGGCCGCGGGGGTGAAATGGCGGCGTTTACCCGAAATGATTTCTGCCACCATCTCGCCCTGCGCCATGGCCCTGTGGGCCAACATGGGCTCACCCGTCAAATCGCCAATCGCCCATACGTTGCGCATGGATGTGCGGCATTGGTCGTCCACCTTGATGGCGCGGCCGCTCATGGCCAGCATCAGCTTTTCCAGCCCCCACCCATGGGTGTGCGGCACCCGCCCAATGGCCACCAGCACCTGGTCGGCGGCCAATTCGCTCTCGCGGCCTGCAGCGTTCTGCATGCGCACCGCGTCACCGGAGTGGTTCAGGCCCTGGACTTTGCTGCCCAGGTGCACCTGCACACCCAGCTTGCGCAAGGACGCAGCCACCGGTTTCGTCAGCTCTTCGTCGTACAGCGGCAGGATACGGTCTTGCGCCTCGACCACGGTCACGTCGCTGCCCAGCTTGCGGTAGACCAGACCTAGTTCCAGCCCGATATAGCCGCCACCCACCACCACCAATTTCTTGGGGATGCTGTCGGGCGACAACGCTTGTGTTGACGAAATGACGCGCCCGCCAAAGGGCATGCCGGGCAAGCCCATCTCGACCGAACCGGTGGCCAGCACGACGTGCTCACCCTGGATACGCACGGGCTTGGTGTCGGTCTCGTCGTGCACCACGTCAACGGTCTTGCCGTCCACAATCGTCGCCCAACCCTTGACGACCTTGACGCCATGCTTCTTCAACAAGGCGCCTACACCACCGGTGAGCCTCGCGACGATGCCGTCTTTCCAGCGCACGGTTTGGCCGATGTCGATACGTGCGCCCTCCACATGGATGCCCAGCGTGCTGTCGCCCATGAAGTGGTGTGCCTGGTGGAAGGCTTCGGCCGCGTGGATCATCGCCTTGGACGGGATGCAGCCAATGTTCAAGCAGGTGCCGCCCACTTGCTCGCCTTCGATCAGCGTGGTGGCAATACCCAGTTGTGCGGCGCGTATGGCTGTGATGTAGCCGCCGGGCCCGCCGCCTATGACTAAAAGTGTGGTGTGTTGTATGTCCATGATGTCCCGTTACTCCACAAACAAGGTGGCCGGACACTCCAGGTAGCCACGTATCTTTTGCACAAATTCCGCTGCGTTCATGCCATCCACCACGCGGTGGTCGAACGACGACGACAGGTTCATCATCTGCCGCACCACGACCACGCCACCGCGCACCATGGGCCGTTCGACCATGCGGTTGACGCCGACGATGGCCACCTCGGGGTGGTTGATCACCGGCGTGCTGACGATGCCGCCCAAGGCGCCCAGGCTGGTCAGCGTCAGGGTAGAACCCGTCAACTCATCGCGCGAGGCTTTGTTGGTGCGCGCAGCTTCCGCCAGGCGTGTGATCTCGGTGGCGCAGGCCCACAGGTCCAGCGTTTCCGCATGGCGAATGACGGGCACCATCAAGCCGCCTTCGGTCTGCGTGGCAATGCCCAAATGCACCGCGCCCGAACGCGTGACCACCGCCGCCTCGTCGTCATAGCGGGCGTTTACCTCGGGGTGCGAACGCACGGCCAACACCATGGCACGCACCAGGAAGGGCAGCACCGTCAGGCGCACACGCTCATTTGCGTACTGCGCGTTGAGCCGCACGCGCAGGGCCTCCAGCTCTGTCATGTCCACTTCTTCCACATACGTGAAATGCGGTATGCGGCGCTTGGCCTCCTGCATCTTCTGCGCGATCTTGCGGCGCAGGCCGATGACGGGTACGGTCTGCTCATCCAGGCGCCGCGCATAGCGCTGGTCAGCCACACCGGCGCTCTGGCCCTGTGCGGCGCGGGCCACGTAGGCTTGCAGGTCTTCATGCGTGATGCGGCCTGCGGTACCAGAGCCGGGCACGAACTGCAGTTCGACACCCAGGTCCCAAGCCTGGCGGCGCACAGCCGGTGAAGCAATAGGTTTGTCGCCGGGGGCGCGGACCAGAGCAGCGGGAGCCGCCGCAGAAGATGCGGTTGCAGCTACTGCCTTGGCCGGTGCCGCGACAACCGGGGCTGCAACGGGGGCTGTAACGGGTGCGGGCGCTGGGGTCACGAGAGGTGCTGCAACCGGTGTGGATGTGGACGTGGGTGTCGGTGAACGCGCTGCAGCGGCGGATGCCACCCTCTGATTACCCTCGCCTGCCACTTCAATGTGGATGACCGCGGAACCCACAGCCATGACCTGACCGACGCTGCCGCCCAGGGCCAGCACCTTGCCAGCCACACTGGACGGAATCTCCACCGTGGCCTTGTCGGTCATCACATCGGCCAGGATCTGGTCCTCGGCCACCATGTCGCCGACCTTCACATGCCAGGCGACCAACTCAACTTCAGCAATGCCTTCGCCAATGTCCGGCATCTTGATGATATGGATTCCCATCATGCCTCCATGGCGCGTTTGAACGCTTCAGCGACCCGCTTGGGGCCGGGAAAATACGCCCATTCCTGGGCATGGGGATAGGGGGTATCCCAACCGGCGACGCGCTCGATGGGCGCCTCCAGGTGGTAGAAGCAATGCTCCTGGATCAGCGACACCAGTTCGGCGCCAAAGCCACTCGTGCGCGTGGCTTCGTGCACCACGACGCAGCGGCCGGTTTTCTTGACGGAATTCACAATGGTCTCAAGGTCCAGCGGCCAGATGGACCGCAGGTCGATGATTTCGGCATCCACGCCGCTCTCGGCTGCCGCCGCCTCTGACACATACACCATGGTGCCGTAGGTGATCACGGTGAGGGCCTTGCCCGGGCGGAAGATGGCTGCTGTATCCAGCGGCACGGTGTAGTACCCCTCGGGCACATTGCCCATGGGGTGTTTGGACCAAGGCACAACGGGTTTGTCGTGATGGCCGTCGAACGGGCCGTTGTACAGGCGCTTGGGCTCCAAAAAGATAACGGGGTCGTCGTTCTCGATGGACGCGATCAGCAGGCCTTTGGCGTCATACGGGTTGGACGGCATCACGGTACGCAGACCGCAGACCTGCGTGAAGATGGCCTCAGGACTCTGGCTGTGCGTTTGCCCACCATAGATGCCGCCGCCGCAAGGCATGCGTATCGTCATGGGGCAGGTAAAGTCGCCCGCCGAGCGGTAGCGCAGGCGTGCCGCCTCGGACACGATCTGGTCGGTGGCGGGGTAAACGTAATCCGCAAACTGGATCTCAATGACCGGGCGCAAACCATAAGCGCCCATGCCCACCGCAGTACCCACGATGCCGCCCTCGGAGATGGGCGCATCGAACACGCGTGAGGTGCCGTACTTCTTTTGCAGGCCTTCGGTGCAGCGGAACACGCCGCCAAAGTAGCCCACGTCTTGGCCGTAGACAACCACGTTGTCGTCACGCTCCAGCATGACATCCATGGCGCTGCGCAGCGCCTGGATCATGGTCATAGGGGTGGTGGTTTCGGTGCTCATATTCCCAGCTCCTGGCGTTGCTGGCGCAGGTGCGCGGGCATTTCCTTGTAGACGTCTTCAAACATCTCGGCCGGGCTGCGCACCATGCCATCGGCCAGCGTGCCGTGGCGTTCGGCTTCTTTCTGCGCGGCCGACACTTCGCCTTCCAACTCCTTTTGCATCGCCTCGTGTTCGGCATCGGACCAGGCGCCGAGCTTGATCAAATGCTGCTTCAGACGCGCAATCGGATCGCCCAGGGGGAAACGCGCCGGGTCGTTGGCAGGCCGGTATTTGCTGGGGTCATCGGAGGTGGAGTGTGGGCCGGCGCGGTAGGTCACCCATTCGATCAGGGTTGGCCCGAGGTTGCGGCGCGCACGCTCCAGCGCCCATTGGGACGCGGAGTACACGGCCAAAAAGTCGTTGCCGTCGACGCGCAGCGACGCAATGCCGTTGCCCACGCCGCGTGCGGCGAAGGTCGTGCCCTCACCACCCGCAATCGCCTGGAAGGTGGAGATGGCCCACTGGTTGTTGACCACGTTCAAGATGACCGGCGCGCGGTAGACATGGGCAAAGGTGACGCCCGTATGGAAATCGGCCTCGGCCGTAGCGCCGTCGCCGATCCAGCTGGAAGCAACTTTGGTGTCGCCCTTGATCGCGGACGCCATTGCCCAACCCACGGCCTGGATGACTTGCGTGGCCAGGTTGCCGGAGATGGAGAAGAAGCCCTGCTTCTTGCTGGAGTACATCACCGGAAGTTGTCGGCCCTTGAGCGGATCGTTCTGGTTGGAGAACAATTGGCAGATCATCTCCACCATATTGCAGTCGTCCCGCGCGAGCAGCAGGCCTTGCTGGCGATAGGTTGGAAAGCACATGTCGCCATCGGTCAAGGCCATTGCGTGCGCACACGCAATGGCCTCTTCGCCCAGGCTCAACATATAGAACGACATCTTCTTTTGCCGCTGCGCGATTTGCATGCGGGCATCAAACGCGCGGGTCTTGACCATGGCGCGCAGGCCCTTGCGCAGGGTGGCCGCGTCCAGGTCGGGTGCCCAGGGGCCGACGGCGTTGCCGTCTTTGTCCAATACGCGGATGAGCGTGAAAGCCAGGTCGCTAGTCTGCGCAGCCTGCGCATCGACCGGAGGGCGTCGCACGGACCCGGCTTCGGAGAGGGGGAGATAGGAGAAGTCTGTATCGTGCCCAGGTCGCCCAGTGGGCTCGGGGACATGCAGACGAAGCGGCTCGTATATCGGCATAGGCATCTACTCCTTGCAGGGTCGTGCCCGGCAGCAGGTTTAAGGTTGGAACAAACGTTTGGCGGGTAGCCAAGTTCAATCTGACAATGCCGCAAACATCACAGGATCGCCGTGATTCTTGCATGCGAAAGACAGCATAACCCAACCCGACATTGGCGGTGTTCCGATGCCGTTCGTTTTCGAAAAATTTTTTGACGGTGATGTTGGCCGTCGCTGACGGGCTGTTTGCGGGTCTTCATAGAGTCTGGTATCTGGTGATCCCGTACAAAGCCCACGAAAGCGCGAGCACTGAGGTCTGCTGTCGCAGCGGGGTGGGTGCGCAGGAGGGGCAAGGGCAAGCTTCTCATGGTGGAGTACCACAAATCGTCGCCCGCCCTTGCCCCTCCTGCTCAATGGAGCGTTACTGCGCTGAACGAGAAACGCCAATGCCCAGTTGCTAAAGCCACTCGACGCACGGGTATGGGAGCGTTGCGATTGCAATAGCTCGCGCGGGAAGGGGATATGCCGGGCGACGATTTGTGGTACCCCACCATGAGGCGCCCGGCATATCCCCTTGCCGCGCAGCGAGCGAAAAAGCCTCACGCCAGCCAGCACAAGGTCTTCGTTTTGCCACTCGACAACATGACCGCAATAAGGAGTTCCATATCCACTTCCGCAGTTCCGCAAACGCGGCCATGCGGGTCCACGATTCGCTCGATACCTGCCTCTTGGAAGTTTTAGAACATGCGGCAAACGATGATTGCATCGTAAGGCAGACAAAGCATCCGCGGAAAAAGGGCGCCATCGGGCAGCTTCTTTGGGCAAGTGTTACTCTTCATGAAATCTGATCGGCCAGATGGGCCAAAAATTCACAACGGTTCGCATGTCTTTGTTTTCTGCGCGCAACGATGGGGTATCTCAGCGGGGAAAATTGCAATGCCAATCTACCCAAATATCACCTACCCGTGGGTGCCGGGATCTTTAACCTATAGTCATTAAGGCAGCAGTTTCACCCTTCTTTATCATGTCATGGTTTGAAATCATCAGCGTAGTCATTTTGGGAGGTCTTTTCTGGCTATGGTTCGAGAGTACCCGTGTCCACGAGATCGCGGTGGAGCGCGCCCGCAGCCAATATCATGTGAATGAGGTGCAATTTCTCGACGACACTGTCGCCCTCGCAACTATCAAACCAGCACGAGACGATGACGGACGCCTCGTACTCAAACGCACCTACACTTTTGAGTACAGTGACACTGGCAACAATCGACAACCAGGCAGCATCATCATGCTTGGCCAGAAAGTTCAGTTCCTGCGTATCAGCCCGCGCCTGGTCGGCGCGGACATCACCCTGCATTGAATACATAGGCTGGTGATGAGATTGTCCGGCTGGTCCGCTTTCCGGGCTGGCAGGGCAAGCAGGGTGGTGAGCGAGAGGTGAAAATGGCCCTGCGGAAGGCGCTTTTCAACAGGCCACAAATCAAAGTTCCACAAACGCGTAAGAAAGTGGACTGACGAACCGTCAAATTGGACTTCTCTACAGTTGCCTGTCGTGGGCGACAGCTGTCGCGGCGGAACCGGGATTTCCAGCGCTCTATTAGAGTCATCCATTTTTTGAAAATTGCTGGCCGGTGATGTTGGCAGGCAGGATCGTGCTCAAAGCGGAATTTGAGGTTGAAAGTCTTGGTACTCCAGAGCAGACATTAGCAGCAAGTGATCGACCAACAACCTACGGCACGATGTCGATCGGGTCGGCTGGCCAGGCCCGTGTAAGAAGCGGCCTTAATAGGGATGCGAGTTGGTTCGGTATAAATATTTCATTGGAGATATTTATCTCTTCGAGACGCCACCAGCGTAGCCCGCGAAAACTGTCACGCTCTTCTTCAGTGAGTGCCTTGGGTATCGGCTCAAAGTTCTGCACACGCTGTATGTAGACGCGCGCCAAAGTATCGACTGGCCGCCCATCTCGCACGATGTGCTTGGGCGAAGTCCAAATCCATTGCCCAGGGTGCTTGAGGCGCAGCCCGGTCTCCTCAAATATCTCGCGCACTAACGCGTCTTCGAACGTTTCACCAGGATTCAGGGAACCGCCCGGAATCAACCAAAATGTTTTCCTCGATTCAGTTGGCGCCAGAGAGATCCGACCTGATGCCAGTTGCATGAGAAGCACACGGTCTGACGGATCTACCAGCAACGCACGGGCTGATTCAATCACGGCCATCGCAGCACCTAGTGGGCTATTCAGTTACGACCCGGGGGAAATAGAGTGATACCACCCAGTTGGGGACATCCACAATCGAACTAATGCGCAAATCAGCACAGACACTGCACAACATGTAGGCATCAATCGGTGAATAGCCAAAACGCCGACACAACAGATCAATCATCTCAGAGACGGCTGCGCGAGCGCCCGTCATTAAATCCGGCCCTATGCCGGTGGTGACTTCGTATCCCTTGCGATCGAAGTGATTGGTTACCGGGCCTGGCGTGGTGAAACGAGGCGAACGCAGATGGGCGCCTTTGATCAGCTCAAACTTCAACGCAACGTCAATCGGACTCTCGATAGCGGTGCCGCAGACTTCACCGTCACCTTGAACAGCGTGCGTGTCGCCCACCGAGAAAATCGCACCATCCACTTCAACGGGCAAATAGAGCTCCACACCTTCGCTGATGTCGCGAATGTCCATATTGCCGCCCACGTTGCGCGGCGGGATGATGCTGTGCAGCCCTGGTTCCGCTGGTGCAACACCAATGGTGCCGCACATGGGTCGCAACGGAACGCGGCCACCCGGTCCATACATGGCCGAAACTGCGCTCATGGGGTCGTAGTTCCAGTGGTGCAAATGCGCGTCTGGAAACTGATCAGTTAGTAAACCAAAGCCAGGGATATTGCCGGTCCATCCCCAACCGGAAGGCTTGAAGGAGAGGATGGTGACCTTCAGCGCGTCACCAGCCTGAGCGCCATCGATATAGACCGGACCTGTAACCGGATTCACCTTGGACAAATCCAGTTTGGCCAGATCGTTGGCGTTGGATGTGCGGTTCAACTGGCCAGAAGACGCATCCAGGGTTTCGAACTGAATCGATTCACCCGGCGCAATTTTCAGGACGGGAGCAAACGCGTTATCCCATCCGTGGTGGATGTGTTCGCGGTGGATGGTGTGCTGGTGACCGTGAACTCCAGCGTGGCTATGGGTGCTCATGTTTTTGTCTCCTAAACGGCAACCGTCAAGGCGCCGTCAATCACCAGATTGGTACCCGATATACGGCTGGCGACCGGGCTGCAGAGGAAGACCACCCCATTGGCGACTTCTGCAGGCGTACCAAACTTGCCCGTGGGGTTGACTTGAAGCGTTGTTGCGAACAGGTCAGGCACGTTTTTTTCAATGTTTTGCCAGATCCCGCCGTCGAAATAGGTGTTGCCTGGCGAGACGCAGTTCACCCGAATGCCTTTGGCCACCAATTGGCGACTCAAGCCCTTGGCATAGTGAATCAGCGCAGCTTTCATGGCGCCGTAGGAACCCGCAGCAAAGTCCACTTCAAAGCCAGAGACACTTGAGATAATCACGATTGAGGCACAAGCCGACTTTTCAAGAAACGGCAGGGCCGCTTCGATCGCATTGACGGTATGCATCATGTCTGTGCGGAAAGATTTTTCCCACGTTTCAGCCGAGTTCCCAACGGCCAGGGCGCTGACGTTGCATACCAACGCGTCAATGCCGCCCAGTTCAGCCGCGCTTGACGCAATCCAGGACTTCAAAGCATTTTCATCCGCGACGTCGATTCCGGCGCCACAGGCTTTGACACCCAATGCTTTCAAGTCCGCCACGGCAGCTATGACTTCGTCCGCGTTGCGTGCACAGATCGCTACATTGGCACCCTCCACCGCAAAGCACTCTGCGACGGCACGCCCAATGCCTTTGCTGCCCCCGGTGACGACTGCATTTTTCCCCTTAAGTCCGAGATCCATATATCAGTGCTCCTGTGGTTTTAAGAAAAGTCCATCGCGCCGCAACCCAATTCGGAATGGCTGGATCGACGGCCCTGGCGCTTGTTAAGCACTAGCCATGCCAAAGCGACATGAAAGGCAGATGTTGATGGATCCTCCTTGCTGCAGTTGCCGATGGCAAAGGGAAGCCGTCGTGCAACACCCACTGCGCATTTGCCTGGTGCAACAGTTCTGCTGCAACAAATGCAACATGTGTTGCACCCCGCGCGACAAAAAAGCAGCAAATAACATTTCCGTGGCCTAAGTCAGATCAGTACGAATCTGACTTCCATCTCGCTCTTGCCGCGTGCCTTGAATGGCCGATCACTTTTGGGTTCTTGGAGTCGACGCTTTGCACTGGCATGGAAGATGCAAACGTTGGCCTTGTTCTCGCGAACCTGACTTGGTATTGGGTTCGATGGGGACAACGTTGCAATCCGACAAATAACAGGAGAAGACAGCATGCATGCGAGCGACGAACACAAACTCTGGATGTACGAAAAGATGATCGAAATCCGGGAATACGAGGAGACCATGGCCAAGGTCTATCTGGAAGGCAAATTGCCGCCGGCGATACAAAAGGGACTGGCTTTTGACATCGGTAGCGGGCCGGTACCGGGTGAGATGCACCTGGCGGCGGGTCAGGAACCGGTCGCAGTGGGGGTCTGTGCGCACCTGCGTCAGGAAGACACAGTGGTCGGCACCCACAGACCGCACCACTTCGCTATCGCCAAAGGGGTTCCCCTGAACCCCATGACAGCGGAGATGTTTGGCAAAGACACGGGGCTTTGTCGCGGCAAAGGCGGGCACATGCATCTGTTTGATCCGAGCCACAAATTCAGCTGCAGCGGAATCATCGGGGCCAGTTTGCCACCCGCTTGCGGGGCTGCATTGGCGGCCAAGAAGCGCGGCAAGGATTGGGTTGCTGTGGCGTTTTTTGGCGACGGCGCGAGCAACCAGGGTTCGTTCCATGAATCACTCAATCTGGCTTCTGTATGGCGCTTGCCAGTCATCTTTGTCTGTGAAGACAATAAATATGCGATTTCAGTTGAAAAGGCGGACTCCACTTCCGTCGCCTGGAACGCTGACCGTGCCTCGGCCTATGGCATGCCGGGGGTCAGGGTGGAGACCAACGATGCCATGGAGGTGTACGAGGCGGCGGGTGCTGCTATCGCGCGTGCCCGACGCGGTGAAGGCCCGACCCTGCTTGAAGTCCGGACCGATCGCTACATGGGTCACTTTCAGGGTGATGGCGAAGCCTACCGTCCGAAAAATGAAGTCGAGGAATTACGCAAGCACGACCCCATTCCCCTGCTGGGCGCCCATCTGCGCAAGCACGGCCTTCTCGACGATGCCAAAGATATTGCACTGCGCTCGCGCGTGAGCGCCCGGATTGCAGAGGCCTATGAATTCGGTCGAACCAGTCCCTATCCCAAGCCCGAAGACGCACTGATGCATGTCTTTAACTGACCACAGGAGCACAACATGACAAGTACGCGCAAGCTCACGATGGCCGCTGCCATCTCGGAGGCCATCAGTCAGGAACTCGACCGCGATCCGGAAGTCTTTGTATTGGGTGAGGATGTAGGCAAATACGGCGGCATTTTTGGCGCCACCGGTGGCCTGCTGGCCAAGCACGGAAAAGACCGGATCATGGACACGCCGATTTCGGAGACAGCATTTATCGGCACCGCCATTGGTGCGGCGGCCGAAGGTATGCGCCCGATTGTGGAGTTGATGTTCGTCGACTTCTTTGGCGTCTGCATGGACATGATCTACAACCATTTGGCCAAGAACACCTACATGGCTGGAGGGAATATACAACTGCCTGTGGTCTTGATGACGGCCATCGGCGGCGGCTACAACGACGCAGCCCAGCACTCTCAATGTCTCTACGGAACCTTCGCCCACATGCCGGGCCTGAAGGTGGTCGTGCCCTCCAATGCCTATGACGCCAAAGGTTTGATGACGCAGGCCATTCGGGATAACAACCCGGTCATGTTCATGTTCCACA
>CAIQYP010000474.1 GCA_903876045.1 uncultured beta proteobacterium
ACGCACCACGGCGTGGCTTGCGCATTTCAATGCCCAGCCTGGAGTGCGTGCGCTACCGCTGGATGCCAGCATGTCCACGCCCTCCAAGGCACTGGTGGCGGCCTGCCACGGTTTGGCCCCCAACCGGGGCGGCATGACCAAGCCAATGCGGGTGCTGATTTGCGGCATTCCCAACGTGGGTAAATCCACGCTGATCAATACGCTCAAGGGCAAGCGCGCTGCCAAGACCGGTGATGAAGCCGGTGTGACCAAGCTGGAGCAGCGCATCACCATTGCCGACGATTTTTACCTGTACGACACGCCGGGCATTTTGTGGCCCCGCATCATCGTGGCCAAGAGTGGTTACAACCTGGCCGCCAGCGGCGCGGTGGGTCGCAATGCTTTTGAAGATGAAGAAGTGGCGCTGGAGATGCTGGACTATCTGCGCCAGCATTACGCGCCAGCGCTGGAGGCCCGCTACAAAATTAAAGACGCCGCCGCCCTCAGCGACGAGCAGTTGCTGGAAGGCGTGGGGCGCAAGCGCGGTGCCTTGTTGGGTGGCGGCAAGGTCAACCTTAACCACGCGGCAGAAATCGTGATTCACGACTTTCGCTCCGGCGCGCTGGGCCGGGTAACCCTGGAAACGCCCGAAGAGTTTGCGCAATGGCTGGAAGTGGGGGAAAAGCTGGATGCCGAGCGTCAGGTCAAGAAGGACGCGATTGAGTTGGCGCGCAATATCCGTCTGAAGAAAGTGCCACGCCCACCGAAGCACGGAAGTCGCGGCGCAGCGGAAGCACAAGACGAAGATGACGAACCCTGTGACTAGCAGGGGGCGTCCCAACTCGCTTTGCTTGCGGTTCCTTAGGGGAACTCAGCCCGACATCGGGTTGATTTGGAGAGAGGTCAGGTAGTTTTATGTGTACCAACTACGTTCCTTCCACGCGCCAGGAGATCGCTGCCCACCGACTCGGCGTGGTGGACCTGCCCCACGAGGATTGGCCTGACGAAATCTACCCTGGCTACGCGGCACCGATTTTGCTGCGCGGGCTGGGGGATAGCGTCACCTGCAGGTTGGCCCGCTTTGGCCTGGTACCACACTGGTGCAAGGACGCCAGGCAGGCGCAGGACATTGGCCGCAAGACCTACAACGCGCGCAGCGAAACCGCAGCTGAGAAACCAAGCTACCGCGGGCCATGGCTAGCGCGCCAGTGGGTGCTGGCCCCCATGACCAGCTTTTTCGAACCCTGCTGGGAAGAGGCCACGCACAACGGCGGGCGGGCGGTACGCTGGCAAATGGCAATGGCTAATCAGGCGCCATTTGCTGTGGCCGGATTGTGGGAGCGCTGGGTTAGTCCGCAGGATGGTGAGGTGATAGATAGTTTTACCCTGCTCACGGTGAATGCAGACGGCCACGCCCTGATGGGGCGTATGCATAAACAGGGGGAAGAAAAGCGCATGCCGGTCATCATTGCCGAGCCCGATTACGAGGGCTGGTTAGAAGCCACGCCACAAAGCGCTGCGACTTGGATGCAGGCCTGGCCAGCCGATGGGATGAAGGGACAAGCCTCCCCGCGCGCTATGCGCTCCACACTCCCGAACAGTGAAACCGAACAATCCGCCCCGGCCGCAGGGCAGAACTTGTCTTTGTTCTGAGATCCTCTTCTACGCGAGGTCACCGATGGCGTCTTGACTAGCAGGGTGCTCGTTACGGTTGCGCCTGTTTGAAGAAGGCAATGCGATCTGCATCGGTGGGATGGGACGCAAATGCAATGCCCAGCAGGGATTCTTCTGGCTTTTCATCGGTCCTTGTTTTGCCATGGCTGCGCTGCTCTGCCAACTTGTCAAACAGCGTCACCATGGAAGACGGCGCAATATGTGCCGCCTTCAGCACACGTAGCGAATAGACATCGGCCTGGTGTTCGGCTTCACGCGAGTATTGGGCCTGCCCAAGTAGCGCAGGGGCGGCCGCCAGCACGGTGCTGAAGTCGCCCAGCAGCATCGAACTGATGCTGCCCAGCACCGCCACTTGAACCAGCATGCGCAGCCCATCGCGGTGCTCCACATGCCCGAGTTCATGTGCCAGCACAGCGGTCAGCACCTGGGTGTCACTATCCACCAGCTTCACCAGATCGTCGGTCATAACGATGGTGCCATCCGGCAGGGCAAAGGCGTTGGGGCCGATCCGGCTTTTGCGGAAGACCAGTGTCCAGTGCGGTGCCGTACCTGGGGGCAGCGCATCGGCCGCCTGTTGCCAAGCCAACTCGATTCGACGCTGTTCAATCGCGCTCAATTGCGAAGGCAGCATGAGGCGGCTATCAATAGCCGCCAATGCCGATTGACCCAGGCTGGCATCAATCGCACGCGGTGTGGCTGCTACTGCGGCATCCGCTAGCATGGGTAACCCCCACAAATAGACGGCACCCAGCAGTGCCGCCAGCAGCATCATGCTGGCCAACACGGTGCGCCAGCTTTGCTGCATTTTGACCACCAGTGAATCATGCCTTCCGTTGGCTTGCTGCCATGCATCCCATGCTGCTGAGTCGTCCGTCTGTACCAGGCCACCATCTGCCAAGTGGGCAATGCGCCTGCCGTGGCGGGTGCGCTCGGGCCACTGCACGTCGCTGATGTTGATGCTGCGCTCTACGGCCTGACCCGCAATGTGCAGTTGGTCGCCGGAAAGCCACACCTCGACGGTGTGCGCCTTAGCCGATCGGCCATCAAAGTAGCTGGCCGCGAGGCGGTTGTTTGCCTTTGCGTCCAAGGCGATCACAAGCCTATGTCAAAGCCGAAGAAGTCACCCGCCGCATCCCCTGCAGCGTCGCCCGCGTTGCTGCTGCTATCAGCCATCAGTCGGTCAATATCCAGGGTCAGGGCAATGGATGCCGCTTGAAGGCGCAGACGCCGCGTGGCGACAACAGCAAAGGGCCAGTAAAGGCCCAGCGTGAGGGCGGTCAGCAACCAGTTCTTTATGTTGAGCAAGAACAGGGAACGAAACCGCAGACGGCTTTGAAACTGCGCATGCTCACTGGCGGTATGGTTCCAGAGCAGATCCTGGGAGCGGGCCACCGAGTACGCATTCAAGCCAATAAACAGGATGAAGGCGAAAGGCACGATCCAGAAAAATGTCAGTGCCATGGCTCGCGGGTCCGGTTTGCCGGATGCTGACATTGCCGCAGGCCCACCCGAGATCCAAAACGCCAGCCCAAAAACGATGCTGACTGCTATCACCAAACCCAGGTACACCCCAAGGACCTTGAGTGAGAGCTTGTAGAAGCTCCAAATACTGGCGCCAAAACGTGTCTGCTCGGCACCTAGCGCATAGTTTGTGTGCTGGTATTTTTTAATTTTCCAGAAAAACCAGGGGGCGAGCAGCATGGAGCCCAGTCCCAGCAAACCGATGACGATGCCCAACTGGGTCTGTGTCCCCGGATTGGTGCCCACCATCGCGGATGCACCGACGATTAGGGCTCCGGGTACAAACAGCGGCAAAGCGGCCTTATAGGCGTCAGTCAGGCTACCGGTAAAGCGGAAACGCAACCCTCGCCAACTGGTGTTGGCCAGACGGAACTGCAGCGATGACTTGAGCAGGGCGGGCCACAAAGCTGCAATCACCAGCAAAGCGATAAAGCCAGCACCGGGAGAAAACTTTCCGGCGGCCGAGTAGCAGCCAAACAGCACGGCCACCAGTACATAGCCCTTGAACATTTTCTTGGGGTCACCGTGAAATCCCAAAGGTTCTCCACCCACCAGGGTATTGCCGTAAAAGTAGCGCAACTTGCGTACCTTGGCCCACGGGAAGTAGATGCCCAGCGTGACGAACATCAGGAGTAGATTGACAATCCAGATTCTGAAATATTCACTGCCAGAGCCAGTGAAAACCAGGGACAAATTCTCGGGCAGGTCGCGCTCCATTGGCACGGTATCCATTAACTCTTCCATGCTGCGCCTTTCCTTGACGGCCCACAACTGTGGGCTCACCAAATCATAAGCGCCTATTCCACTTTCACACCCTTCCAGAAGGCTACGCGGTTTCGGATGGCTTCGGCTTCGGGCTTGGGGTCGGCGTAGTACCAGACCGCATCGGTATTGATTTCGCCATTGATCATCAGGCTGTAGTAGCTGGCCTGGCCCTTCCAGGCGCAACTGGTTTTGTGGTTGCTAAAGCTGATGTATTCCCGCTTGAGTGAGCTTTCCGGGAAGTAATGGTTGCCTTCGACAAGCACGGTGTCGTCGCTTTCAGCAATGGTGGTGCCGTTCCAGGTGGCCTTCATGGTGATCTTTCGGAGTGATTCAGCAGATTATGGTGGCGAATGCAAGTTGTGCGCGGCTGTTGACGAAAGTCAAATAAATGCATCGCAGTTAGGTGCAAGATTGAGCACCACAACACCCATAAAGGCTTATATGTTCAAAAGTATTTTGCTAGCTACTGACGGCTCTGCCGCTTCCGATCATGCCGCCAAACTCGCCGTCAATATGGCCCGTTTAAGCGGAGCCTCGCTGACCGCACTCTACGTGTCGGATCCCTATCCGTATCTGGGTGTGGGTGAAGTAAACCCCATGGGCTACCAGGCCTATTCAACGGCCGCTCAGCATCTGGCCGCTGAAGCACATGCCAAAGTGGAAGCGCTTTGCTGCGCGGAATCACCCGCAGTCAAACTGGAGGTGCGCTTGGTTGAGGACGTGGCTGCTGCCAGTGGCATTGTCGAAAGTGCCAAAGAACTGGGTTGCGATCTGATCGTTATGGGATCGCATGGCCGTACCGGCATTGCCCGTTTGATGCTGGGCAGTGTGGCCAACAAGGTGGTGGCCGAGTCCAGCATACCTGTGCTGATAACCCGTTAATTCAACCCCAGAAACTGCGCGAGCGCCGCGGTTTCAAACGCACCGGCATTGGTCACCACTTGGCCAGTGCTGGCGTTTCTGGCCACGATGTAGGGTACCGACTCAACACCCATGCTGTTGAACAAGTCGGTGTTTTTCTTGATGGCTGCAGAAATGTCATCGGGAATACTGGAAGATGCTGAAGTGCCACCCGAGCCCGCCAGAATCGACGCTTCATGGGTGGTCATGGCCTCTACCGGATTAGCTGCGGTTAGCAATGCTGCACCTTGCGGAGCACTCTTGGCACTGATGAATGCCACGGGCATCCAGACGAACTTAACTTTTTTGTGCAGCGGCAGAGACTGCTCCCACAAATGACCGCAATGCGGACATTGCGGGTCAAACATCACATACACGGTGTTGGCACTCATCAGCGCACCCACAGTAAACCCTCGCCCCTCCTTGGCTAACAAGTCGTACGACTCGGCAGGTTTTACGCTGCCGGCCACCGGCTTGGTTGCAGTGTCCTGCGGTGAGCAGGCCGACAGGCCCAACATTGCGGCAACTACAACGGACAGAGAACCGATGGCCAGGCGCCGGGTGGGTGCGAAGGTGGTGAATGTCATGCCAAAAAGTATAAAGCCTAGTGATTAAGAATGATGTTGGCGATGACGCCGGTGGCGATGGCAATCAACACGTAGTCAGCCCCCACTTGCACCCAACGGTGACCCACTGGCGGGCGGCTTAGACGGTGCTCGCGGTAATCGACTTCGTAGGCACGGCTGCGGTACTCACGGTCAATATGGCCTCCCTGGCGAAATTCGGGGCCACGAGCGTTGTAGTCGGGGCGTCGGTCATTCCAGCGGCCATCGCGTTGGTCAAATTGCCCTTCGTCACGGCGGTTGTCATGTCCTCGACCGTGGCCATGACCGTTGCCCTTTTTGTACTCGTCCTGACGATCAGACTGATCGGCAAAAGACAGGCTGCTGGTCAGTAAAGCGGCAGCAGCAAGGGCACATACGGCGGCAGAAAATTTCTTCATAACAATCTCTAAAGTGAACACGCGCCGATCTTCGGTCTTGCAGGTCACAGAAATGTAAAGTGGCGCGATTGAATTGCAAGTAAACGTAGCAGAGTCAAGCCACATCAGGCCTCGGTGGAGGAACGTTCCCATACCAGCAGGAGGTTGTTGGCAGGCATGGCAAAACGCTGCGCAAGCCGCAGTCCGGCCTTGGCAGCCTCCAACTCCACGTCTTCGCGCCTTCGTATGCCCCAGGCAGGGTTCTGCAGCCTCAAATCGTGGTCAAAGCCGAGGTTGCCGCTTGGAGTGGGTACCTCGTCTTCCAGATAGGGACCATAGGTGATCAACATGCCACTTGCCGTTAGATGGCGTGCGACACCCTGCATCAGAGCGGAGCAGGTGGCCCAAGGCGCGATGTGCAGCATGTTGGCGCAGTAGACGGCGTCAAACGCCGCTGCGTCGCCAGGCAACCACACCGGGCTCAACACATCCAGCAACAGCGGAGCGCACACGTTGGCAAGTTGCCCCTGTGCGATGCGGGTATCAATGCTGTTAAGTGCCGGAGCGTCTGCGTCGGTGGGTTGCCAGATCCATTGGGGCATGTGCTGTGCAAACCAGGTCACGTGCTGACCGGTGCCTGAAGCAATCTCCAACGCACGACCTGTGGTTGGCAGCACCTGTTGCAGTATTTCCAGAATGGGTTGTTTGTTGCGATCGGCGGCGGCGCTAAAGGCGGGCTGCAACACGCTATTCGGATTCGGCATTGGCGTCGCCGCGCGTCTGGCGGTGGCCGTGCTTGGACAAGATTTCCACGTAAAACTGCTCGCCGTCGCTTTTGACCAGCGCGTCAATCAGGGGAATCAGTTCAGCCAGGTGGGCGACGCTGGCGGTCTCGGATGAAGCGCCGAATTTGCAGTCAAAGTCCCAGAAATCCACACCCTCTGGCAGGTCGCGACGGCGCTCGCGTTTGATGTATTTACGGATTTCGTGTTTGGTGGCTTCGAGCATGCGCTCTGGGTTTTTGCCTTCGGCTTTGAGCGGAAACGTTTTTTTCATTGGGGATGTCCTTAACAGGCGATGATACGTCCCACATGCAAACCCAATCGACTACCCAACGCGCCACCCCCGACAAAGACGCCATCGCGCTGCTGCCGCCCTTTGACCGCCTGGGGCTGGATCGCATTACCCTGGTGACCGATGGCGCAGGTGCGCGCGAGGCCTTGGCCCGGCTCAAAGACACGCCGGCCTGGGGATTTGATACTGAATCAAAGCCGACTTTCAAGGTCGGAGAACTCTCCGACGGGCCACATATTCTGCAATTGGCCAGCACCGAGCGCGCCTGGGTTTTTCAGTTGAATGACCCGCATTGCAGCGAAATCAGCGCCGAACTGCTGGCATTGGGTGGTGTTGCCAAGGCCGGTTTTGGTCTGGGCGATGACCGCAAGCGCATCGTCCAGAAACTGGGCGTGCAGCCGCAGGGCATTCTGGAACTCAACACCGTTTTCAGGGAGCGCGGGTATCGCAAGGACATGGGCGTCAAGGGCGCAGTGGCAGTGCTGTTTAACCAGCGCTTCATCAAATCCAAAAAAGCCGCCACCAGCAACTGGGCCAACGCCCGCCTCACCGAGGCGCAACTAATTTACGCCGCCAACGACGCCTATGCCGCCATCCGCGTGTTCCATGCGCTGGGCTTGGCCGGCGCAGCCTGAAACTGAATCGCGGTTAGCGCGGCAGGTTGGATTGCACCCAGCGGACTATGTCTTGCATGCCCATGGCACCAGGTTGGCGTGCCACCTCACGGCCACTAACGAATAACGCCAGTGTCGGGATGCTGCGAATGTTGAAGCGCGCTGCCAGATTGGGCACGGCTTCGGTATCCACTTTGACCAGACGCAATTTGGGCTCCAGCACCGTAGCCGCTTGGGCATAGGCTGGCGCCATTTGCCGACAAGGGCCACACCAGGGAGCCCAGAAGTCCACCAGCACCGGAATCTGGCTACGGCTTACGTGCTTGTCAAAGGCGGCCTCATCCAACGAAACCGGTTGGCCGGTGAATAGTGGCTTCTTGCATTGGCCGCAATCCGGCGCGCTGCCGAGTTGTTCTGAGCGCACGCGGTTGGTGGTGTGGCAGTGGGGGCAAACAATGTGTAGAGGATCAGTCATTACATATAGCTGGTGGTTTCAGCGCCAAAAACAAGGGCGCTGAACATGGTCGCCAGCTCTAACTCAGTGCGCCCAGGGTGGCGCTCACTTGCTGCGCATCGGGCTCGTTGAATTGCGCGTTGTGGCGATCCGTAAAGGGCCCGTCACCGGGTAGCACATCACCGTTGACGTCATAGCCCACCGCCTTGAATTTCCAGATGGCACCAATGCGCTTGAGGTTGCCCACATGCGTGCCGTCGATCAGGTGCACGCTGTGAACATTGCTGTTGACCAGGCGCAGGGTGAGCGAAGTCACGGCTTTAGTGGGTGATGAACTCGTAGGCGACTTCTTCGCTCTCCACCATGTCGAGGATATCGTTGAGCGCATCTTCGTCTTCGGTGCTGGACCAGGTTTCTTCCGGGTCGGCAGCAAAGAGCGGCTCGATGGCCAGATCCAGAAACTGGCCCGTGGGCAGTTTCAAAACGGGTGTGCCTTCAGAGGTTTCAACCAGTTCCCAGTCGTCCGGCACCGACATTTCCAATTTAATGGTGACATGGAGTTTTTTCATGGTTTTTCCTTTGAAGTGAGGCGGCGAGGGTAACCCACTTGGGTTACGACACTAAAACGAAGAACCGGGCTCGTTCAAAAAAGTCAGCTCTTCGGCGCTGGCACTGCGACCCAGCAGGGCATTGCGGTGCGGAAAGCGACCGAAGCGCAAAACAATGGATTGGTGCCGCAGCGCGAAATTCAGATTGCTCTCCAGCCCTGCTTGGCTGAACAGCCTGACCGACTCGGCCTGCACCACCGGCGATTCGCTATGCATGTAGGGCATATACGCAAACGCTCGCTGTGCCGCTGGCAGCGATTGGTCGAGCCCACTGGCTACCAATTCTTGAGCCAGCACCAGGGCCAACGGGTCTTGTGCAAAAGCGCGCGCCGTGTCTCGGTAGATGTTGCGCGAGAACTGGTCCAGGACGACGATCTCCGCTAGACGACCCAGCGGTGTGCCGCGCCAGCCAAATAGCTCGCAGCGCGCGGCGGCCTCCAGCGTGGCGCCGAAGCGCTGACCGATGGCGGCATCCAGCGCAGGGTCTTTGACGAAGTGCTGCTTGCTGCTTAGCTCTTCAAACCAGAAATGGAGAATGTCTTGGGCTTGCATGGCGTGACTCAAGATTGGGCTTCCTTGGCGTGCATCTTTGCGGCGATGTACTCGCCATGGGTGACGTGCAGCAAACCTGCAATTTTGCTGATCAGGTGGTGTTCGTTCTCATCCAGTACGCCATCGGCGTAGGCGACGCGCCACATCAGCTCGATGACTTGAATTTTTTGTGCCTGCGTGAACTGGTCGTTCATGGTGCTGGTGAAGCGGAAATAGTCATTGGCACCTTGCGCAGTTTGTTCGGCTTGTGCCATCAGGCGCGCAACTTGCGCGTCGCTCAGTGCAAAGGTGCCGCGCAGGGCTTTTTCAGTCGCAGTGCGCTCCTGTTCTTCGAAGTTGGAATCGCAGCGCATCACCTCGACCAGCAACACGGCGGTGGCTAATTGCAGTCCGCGTGCTTCGTCCATGGACCGCGCGCCATCGTCGGGGAGAAAGAAGCTGGCGAGAAAGGATTTGATCGGACTGAGCATGGGAAAAGGAAGGGGCCTGGGTACAAGGGAACTGATGGCAGATGAGGGCTAGCGCAACATTTTCCAGACCATGGAAACGCCCAATTCCCACAAATCCACATCTGGCACTTCGCGGTTGAGATTGAAAAGGGTGCCGCGTTGGGCCTGCTCTTCGCGTTGCGCTTTTAGGCGGTCGCGCTCCAACATCACCAGCGCGTCGGCCAACTCAGGCATTTGCACGCCCGGTGTTTGCGTGGCGGCTTTGCCATAGCCAGCCAGAGCCTGCTCCACCGCTTTGGGGTCGAGCAACGAAAAAGCACATCGACAGTGTGGGCAGGACTGGTCTTTGCGCAGGTCCACTGGTGCGCCGCAACTGTCGCAATGGATTACACCGACCCGGTTTGCCAGGTCTTCAATCTCGGGGTGGGTCAGCTGGCGCACGAATCCCTTTTCGATCATGAAGGCCGAAAAAGTGCTGAAACGCCCTTCGCGGTTAGGGCAACGGAAGGTGATGTAGCGGCCACTGCGCACCACGTCAAAACCTTGCGTCAGCGTACGGGTGCAGTGCGGGCAGGTCAGTTTGGAGACCAGAGGTTGGCGTGGTGCATCACGTTTTTCGTGCAGAAGACGAAACAGTTCCACCAGTGCGGCCGGTGTGAGTTTGAGGTTTTCATGTGGATCAAACCAGATACCCTGGCAGGAAAAACACATATCTAACTCGACCATGCCACCGTCCACACTGCTAAATGCATTGCGGGCCATGGTAGTGCGGCAGGATGGGCAGGTTGCGGGTTGAATTGCAGGCATTGCCAAATGATACCGAGTGCTTGCCGGGTTGTCGGACGCTTAGTCGCCCTCGCCAGTTTGTTCGCGGCAAAATGGCTCAATCTGACAATTCCGAAATAGCTTATCAAGCCGACACCCAATCGTGCCAACACCCATGAAAGAATCCCATTTTTATGCCATAGGCACCCCCGGTCAGCCGTGGGGCGCAGCAGAGCTGGCGCTGTGGCGTACCCGCCAAGTGCGCCAGCGCAGCTATGCCGACGATGTGCTGAGCGCCATAGAACGTCTGAGCGCGCGCTTTGATGTCTCGACCTACGGCGAAGTGGTTTATGGAGATGAACGCTTACCCTTAATGGCCATTCGCAGCCGGGAATGGCAGCCTGATTTGCCCAGCGTGCTGATAACCGGCGGTGTGCATGGCTACGAGACCAGTGGCGTGCACGGCGCACTGCGCTTTCTGGATGCCCATTCGCAGGCTTACGTTGGTCGGGTCAATTTGCTGGTGGCGCCTTGCGCCAGCCCGTGGGCTTATGAACGCATCCAGCGCTGGAACTTTGACGCCATGGACCCCAACCGCTCGTTTCGCGAGGGTAGCCTGGCCCAGGAATCCGCCGCCTTGATGCGGCTGGTAGCAGCTTTGCGCGGGCAGTTTATGGCGCACATCGACCTGCACGAAACCACCGACACCGACGAGTCAGAATACCGCCCCTCCGTGGCCGCGCGTGACGGTAAACCCTTTGAACCTTGCACGATTCCAGACGGGTTTTATCTGGTGGACGACAGCCAAAATCCGCAACCGGAATTCCAGCAAGCCATCATCCAAGCGGTGCAACGCGTCACGCACATCGCACCCGCCGATGCACAAGGCGGCATCATCGATTCACTTCTGGTGGCGCCGGGCGTTATCCAATACGAAATGAAAGCGCTCGGCCTTTGCGCCAGCATCAGCGGCGCGCGCTACACCAGCACCACCGAGGTCTACCCCGACAGCCCCCGCGCCACGCCCGAGCAATGCATTGCCGCGCAGGTGGCGGCAGTGTGTGCGGCGGTGGAGTTTGTGCTGAAGGTGGGACGAGGCTGATCAGTACCAGGCCAAAGCACTGCAGCGGTGTGTCTTGGCTTACTTCCCCCAACTATCCTTCAACCCCACCGCCAAGTTAAACACCGGCTTGGACCCCTGCACATGGTCCACCCGATCTGCCACAAAGTACCCGTGCCGTTCAAACTGAAACTGCTGCCCCGCCACGGCATTCGCCAATGACGGTTCAACAATCGCGGTGATCACCTTCAGGCTGTTGGGGTTCAAGCTCTCAATAAAGTCCTTGCCGCCCGCATCGGGTTGCGCATCAGAAAACAGGCGGTCGTACAGGCGGACTTCGGCGTTGACGCCGTTGTCCACGCCGACCCAGGTGATCGCGGCCTTGACCTTGACCAAGTCGCTACCGGGGGTGCCGCTCTTGGTGTCGGGCACCACGGTGGCTAGCACTTCGGTGATGATTCCATCGGCGTCTTTTGTGCAGCCGGTGCATTCGATCACATAGCCGCCTTTCAGGCGAACTTTGTTGCCGGGGAACAGTCGCTTGTAGCCCTTCGGTGGCACTTCTTCAAAGTCTTCGCGCTCAATCCAGACCTCTTTGCCGATGGTGAAGTGGCGCGCCGGGGGCGGTTCGGTGCCTTCCGTGACGTCAGGGGCATGGTGGGGCAGGGCGGGCTGGGTGCAGGGCTCCAGATGGCCCGCGCCCATCACTTCGTCCCAGTTCGTCAGCACCAACTTGACGGGGTTCAGCACGGCCATGCCGCGGTAGGCCTTGGTTTCCAGGTCTTCGCGCAGACAGCCTTCCAGCGTGCTGTAGTCGATCCAACTGTCGCTCTTGGTCACGCCAATGCGTTCGGCAAACAGTTGCAGGCTGTCAGGCGTGTAGCCACGGCGGCGCAGGCCGACGATGGTGGGCATGCGCGGGTCGTCCCAGCCGTTGACGCGGTGGTCGTACACCAGTTGCGCCAGTTTGCGTTTGCTGGTGATCACATAGGTGAGGTTCAGGCGGGCAAATTCATACTGATGCGGCGGCGGACTGGCCAGCAGGCCGCCTTCGCACAAGCGCTCCATCAGCCAGTCGTAAAACGGGCGTTGGTCTTCAAATTCCAGCGTGCAGATGCTGTGGGTGATCTGCTCCAGCGCATCTTCAATCGGGTGCGCGTAGGTGTACATCGGGTAGATGCACCAGGTGTCGCCGGTGTTGTGGTGGGTGGCGCGGCGTATGCGGTAGATGGCCGGGTCGCGCATATTGATGTTGGGGCTGGCCATGTCGATCTTGGCACGCAGCACCATGGCGCCGTCCTCGTGCTTGCCGTCGCGCATTTCGCGAAAGCGCGCCAGGTTCTCGGCGGGCGTGCGGGCGCGGAACGGGCTGTCCACACCGGGCTTGACGAAGTCGCCGCGGTTCATGCGCATTTCTTCGGCGGTCTGCTCGTCCACGTAGGCCAGGCCCGCTTCAATCAGGTGCTCTGCGGCGCGGTACATGAAGTTGAAATAATCGCTGGCCTGGTAGGGTTCCGCGGTGCCACCAGCTTGGCCGAGTTGCACCCAGTCAAAACCGAGCCAGCGCACCGAGTCGATGATGGATTCCACGTATTCGGTGTCTTCCTTTTCGGGGTTGGTGTCGTCAAAGCGCAAGTGGCACACGCCGCCGTAGTCGCGCGCCAGGCCGAAGTTCAGGCAGATGCTTTTAGCGTGGCCGATGTGCAAGTAGCCATTGGGCTCGGGCGGAAAGCGGGTGCGAATTTTGGCGGGGTCAGGTTGGCCCGCAGCGTGGTGCGCCGCATCGCCCGGACTACCGGCCCAGCGGCGGGCGGCGTAGGTGCCTTTTTCCAGATCGGACTCGATGATCTGGCGCAGAAAGTTACTGGGCTTTACGACTTCGGTGGCTGCTACCGCAGCGGCTGGGGCATTGTTAGGGGAAGTACTCATGGTGTTGATTCTAGACGTGGCTTCTATGATGACACCCATGATCAAGCCATACACCACTCCCATCACCCTGACCCAAGACGAACTGCACGCAGCTGCCTCCGACGGTCTGATCACAGCGGGTCAGGCGGATGCGCTGTGGCAGCGCTGGTCTGCATCTGAAGGGCAGCGCGAAGCGGTGCCCGCGCTCCACGAGGCTGGGCCTGCCTATGGGTTCACCAACGTGCTGTATTACTTTGGCGGCATGGTGGCCATAGGTGCCATGTCGCTGTTCATGACGCTGGGCTTTGAGCGCATGGGTGCGGGCGGTCTGCTGGCCATCGGGCTGGCGTATCTCTTGATCTGCTTGAAGGTGGCAGACCATTTCCAGGTACGTGGCTTACCTGTGCCCGCTGGCATTCTGGCCACACTGGCCGTGGTGCTGGTGCCACTGGTCGTGTGGTGTGTGCAAAGCCTGCTGGGTCTGTGGCCACCCGGCGGAGATATGCACTTTTCGGCTTATCACACGCATATCGACTGGCGCTGGTTGACGCTGGAGTTCGCCACGCTGGCCGCCGGGGCTGTGATGCTGTGGCGCTACAAGTTGCCCTTTATGGTGATGCCGCTGGCCGTGACGGTCTGGTACATGAGCATGGATGTGGCCAACGCACTGATGCAAAACGAAGGCTTCGATTGGCAGTTCACCCGCGACGTGTCATTGGTGTTTGGCATCGCCACTTGTGCGCTGGCTATGTGGGTGGATGCGCGTAGCCACCGCTCTGTCGATGCCGATGCGCGGCAGGATTTTGCGTTTTGGCTTTACCTGTTTGGCGCCATCATGTTCTGGGGTGGACTAAGCCTGCGCGAATCCAGCAACGAGTGGGGCAAATTCGCCTATTGCCTGATCAACGTGGTGCTGATCTTTGGCGGTGCCGTAATCGGTCGGCGCGTGTTTACCGTGCTGGGCGCATTGGGCGTAGCCGGGTATTTGGGCTATCTGGCACACCGGGTTTTTCAGGACAGCTTGCTGTTCCCGTTCGCCCTCACTTTGTTGGGTTTGGGCTTTGTCTGGCTGGGTGTGTGGTGGCAGCGCCATGAACTTGCTATTCATGCACGTCTGGGTCGCTTCACGCCCTTTTTGCGGGCATAAAAAAAGCGCACTGCAAAACAGTGCGCTTTTTTGGAATTGGCAACTCGCGTTGCCAGAGCCGAGTGCCGTGATTAGCGGATCACAGCGATTTCTTCCAGCTTGCCGCCGCGAACCGTCTTCAGCGTCAAAGCACCGCCCTTGATGTCGCCCTTTTCGTCAAAGGTGATGGGGCCGGTCACGCCGGGGTAGTCTTTGGTAGCAGCCAGTGCTGGCAGGTACTTGGCTGGGTCGGAAGATCCGGCCTTGACCATGGCAGCAACCATCAGCTTCAAGCTGTCATAAACGTAGGGTGCATACACCTGCACTTCGGAGCCGAACTTGGCTTTGAACTTGGCCTTGAAGGCTTCCATGCCAGCCTTGCCCTTGCCTTCAACACCACCGGCTTCAGCGCAATAGACTTGGTTGTCGGTGATGGCGTCACCAGCCAGTTTCACCAACTCGGTGGAGCAGATGCCGTCGCCGCCCATGAACTTGGCGTTGATGCCAAGGGACTTCATCTGGCGCAGCATTGGGCCGGCCACAGCGTCCATGCCACCGAAGAACACGACGTCAACCTTCTTGCCCTTGATGGAGGTCAGGATGGCGTTGAAGTCGGTAGCCTTGTCGGTGGTGAACTCTTTGGCAGCCACTTTGCCGCCGGCTGCGGTTACTGCCTTGCTGAATTCTTCAGCAACGCCTTGGCCGTAAGCGGTACGGTCATCGATCACAGCCACGGTCTTGCCCTTGAGGGTGTTGACAGCGTAACGGCCCAGGGTGCCACCCAGTTGGGTGTCATCAGCCACCACGCGGAAGGTGGTCTTGAAACCTTGGCGTGTGTACTTGGGGTTGGTAGCGGAGGGCGAGATCTGGGGAATTCCAGCGTCGCTGTAGATCTTGGAAGCGGGGATGGTGGTACCTGAATTCAGGTGACCGATCACACCAGCAACCTTGGCATCAGCCAGCTTCTGCGCTACGGCGGTACCCTGCTTTGGATCAGCAGCGTCATCTTCCGTCATCAGCTTCAGGGTAACCTTTTGACCGCCAATGGTCAGGCCTGCAGCGTTGATTTCTTCAACGGCCATGATGGCGCCGTTTTCGTTGTCTTTACCCAGGTGGGCAATTGCACCGCTGGTTGGGCCAACGTGTGCG
>CAIQYP010000475.1 GCA_903876045.1 uncultured beta proteobacterium
TGCATCTGAGATTCTCGGCCTTGCTGCTGCGCACGGCAATTTACCGCATTGATGTGCTGTGCACGCTGACGGTGATTGCTGGCATGGGCCTGATCGTTTGGGGACAAACCTCGCTGCATAACCTGGTGGGCGCGGGATTGAGCTTGGCTGCAACACTGCTCTTTGCTCTCATCACCATTGGCATCAAGCGCTACCCGCAGGCCGAGATGGTGAAGGTGACCTATGTCGGCGCATTTCTGGCCGCCTTGGCCATGGCACCCTTTTCCAGCTTTGGCAGCACCAGTACGCATGACCTGCTATGGCTTTGGCTGTACGGATTTTTGAATGTGGCCGTGGGCTTTGGTCTGTATCTGCTGGGCGTGCGCCGCATCAAGGCAGTGCTGGCCTCGCTGGTCTGCATGATTGAAATTCCATTGGCGCCCCTTTGGGTCTACGCCTTGTTTGGCGAACAGGTCTCACGGCAAAGCCTGCTGGGTGGTGGCGTTATCGTGCTGGCCGTGCTGGTCAATGTGACGTTGCAGCGCCGCTAAGCACGGCACCCGACGCATACCCGTCACGCGAAGTCGAGGGGCCTCTATCCACTGTCACCTAGAATGGCCGTAACAAAAATAGTTGGCTTATTCGATGAGGATATCCATGGGCTTGCGTTCCCGGTCAAATGTCACCTTAGCATTAATCGCAGTGCTTTGGTTTACCGCAACCTGGTTGGGTACGGGCTGGCAATTTGAACGCAAGCTCGAGAGACTGGTGCAGTCCGAACAGGCGCATGCAGAAACAACAGCGGAAGACGTGGGCGACAGCATCCGCCGCAATTTGCATTATTTGGCGGGCGTCCCCAAGACCTTTGAACATGCCCTGCGAGTTTGGAAAGCGATCGATCGCTTTGGAACCAGGCCGAAACCACATTCAATGCCAAGGGATGAGGTATTCAGACAATTGATTGCTGACCCGGTTCTGCATGACCTGAACGGGTACCTCTCCTTGATTAAGACATCGTTGGGAGTGGATCTGATCTACGTCACCGATGCAGCCGGCGATGCTATTGCGTCAAGCAGCGAAGACATTAATGTCAGTCCAGTCGGGCTCAATTTTTCAGACAGGAAGTGGTTTGTACAAACGAGCAAGGGACTTTCGGGCATGCAATATGCTATTGGAAAAGTTAGCGGCATTCCCGGTCTGTTCTTTGCTTCGCCCGTAATCCGTGATGGCGAAGTGGTTGGCGCTGTAGTCGCCAGAGTGGATCTCAGCAGTTTGTCGTTTCTGGTCCGGCAGTCGGAAATCTTTGTGTCCGACAGCAACGGCGTAATCATTTTGGCCCACGACAAGGCGTTAGAAATGATGGCGCTGCCGGGCGCCTCCGTGGATCAAGTGTCATCACACGAAAGGCTGAGCATCTACCGGCGTGAAACGTTTCCCGGATTGCAGGTTTCCACCTGGAGAGGCGATGACCGTCTGCGAAATTTTCAGGGTGAATCGACGCCCCATTTGCTAGTCAGTACGGAGTTGGCAGAGTTCGGTTTGACTGTGACCGCGATTAACCATTTGCCGGGGTTCGAGTTGATCAGCACCGAGCGCTGGAGCGACCTGGCCCTGTTCTGGATGGCAGGTGTGACGGCATTACTGCTGCTCTACGCCTATGGTTCCTTGAGAAGGTCCAGAGCACTCGCACAGGAGAGCGAGCAGCGCACGCGACTGATTCTGGAATCTGCCAATTGCGGAATATGGGGGCAGACCGCGCAAGGGGTGTGTACTTTCATCAACAACGAAGCTGCACGGTTGCTGGGCTACGAGTCGTATGAACTCCTGGGCAAACCGCTGCATAGTCTCGTGCATCACACCCACCACGACGGCAGTCATTACCCGCGCGAGGACTGCCCCATGTATGCCACTGGCGTCGATGGTCAATTGCGCGCAAATAACTTTGAAGTGCTGTGGCGCAAGGACGGCAGCTCCATCGCGGTGGAATATTCAACATCCCCTTTGTATGTCCAAGGCGCTTTGAACGGTGCCGTGGTGGTGTTTACCGATATCACCGAGCGCATCGCCCAAGAACAGCAACTTGCACGTGCCAAGGAAGATGCGGACGCGGCAAACAGGGCCAAAAGCGAATTCCTGGCCAACATGTCGCACGAGATCCGCACACCCATGAACGGCGTCATCGGCATGTCCCAGTTGCTAATGGACACCGCGTTGAACGAGACACAGCTTGACTACGTGCGCAACATCAGCAAGTCGGGCGAATCGCTGCTGGACATCATCAATGACATCCTCGACCTGTCAAAAATCGAGGCGGGGCATATGGAGTTTTCTTCTCTGCCCTTTTCAATGTCGGCATTGGTAGATGCGGTCGCTTCCATGCTTAGCTTCCGGGTTGAAAAGAAATCCATAGCCCTGCGGGTCGAAATGGCGCCCGAGGTGGCAGGAAACTTTATCGGTGATGCGCTGCGCATCCGCCAGATCCTGATTAACCTGGCCGGCAACGCAGTCAAGTTCACCGCTACAGGTGAGGTCTGTATCCGCGTCCGCGCGTCAGATGCACGGGTTCGGTTTGAAGTGGTCGACACCGGTATCGGCATACCACCTGAAGTCAGAGCGCGACTGTTCACCAATTTCAGTCAAGCGGACTCTTCCACTTCGCGCAAGTACGGCGGCACGGGCCTGGGCCTTGCCATCAGCAAGTTGCTGGCTGAAGGCATGGGTGGCCGGATTGGTCTGGACAGCGTGGATGGAAAAGGAAGCACGTTCTGGTTCGAATTGCCTCTGGCCCCCTACGCCATGGAACTGGAACTTGAACACATGGAGGACCCCGGCTTTTCCGGCACAGCACGTTCACTGGGAAGGGCGGCAGACTCAACGCCCATACCACTTGCGGTGGAAACTAACGAATACCCTGATAGCGAAAACCAGGCCAAACGGATTTTGCTAGTGGAAGACCATCCGGTAAATCAGAAACTGGCAAGCGTGCTACTGGGCAGATTGGGCTACGACGTGGATCTGGCGGTGAATGGACTCGAGGCTGTGAAGGCCGCTGCGCAAAAATCCTATGCCTTGATCTTGATGGATATGCAGATGCCCGAGATGGACGGACTGGAGGCGACGCGCGCCATCCGCAATGCCGAGGGGTGCAACCAGCACAGCCCCATTGTCGGACTGACCGCCAATGCCATGCAGGCCGATCTGGATGCCTGCCGCGCTGCGGGCATGAACGACGTGCTGACCAAGCCCATTGACCGCAAATTGCTGGCGGTGTGCGTGAACCATTGGGCGCCACTCAGCGTGTGACCGGGAAGTGGGCCTTACGTGGATGGGCAATGACACAGTTAGTCCCAAAACAAGCCCAGGGCAATCTATGACCGACAACTCTTTTAGACAAAATCAGGCAACCCTATTATTCAAAGTTGGGTGCTAAAAGTGCCCGCTGAGATCCCCAAATCTTCGCCTGCGGCACTGTGCTGCGCCAGCGACACGCGCAGTGGCATGACCAAGCTGCTACTCAAGAAAAATGGCTATTGTTGCGCCTGAATCTCCTGCAGATGCTGTTGAATCAGCTCAATTTGTGCTTCGTCGCCTGCAAGCTTGGCGACCACTTGCTGAACGCCTACGATATCGCTCTTGGTGAAAATGTGGGTGGTCGCGGACAGGCTGAAAGGCATCACATCCTTACCGCGCAAACGATAGCAATGGAGGCGCCGGCAAATACGTACAAAATTTTCATGGGGATCTCCTCAGTTGTCGCAACAACATACTACTTTCAACAAAGCCTGCGCTGCTCGGGGTGTCATTCGCAGTGCGCTGGAGTCCATGGCCTAACTACAAACCGGGCGAACTGTGGACGTTATCAATCGGCAAGCAAATGTGGCAACCGCTCATGGAGCGCCCACTCCACCGCATCTGCGTGTTGATGTGATCTCTGATGCAAAGCGCACGCCGGCTGCCGCCTCGTAGGCATACGGCGCATGGGTTTCTACCACCCTGAAATATTCGTCTAAACCTGCACTTGCCAGGCGACTGAGAATGGCCACAGCAATGGTTGGCATGCGCCCTACGCGCGGGGCCCGGTTCATGCGCTCGTGCTTGGACACCGATGCCTTCAGACCGCAGCCAGCAACGTGGTGATGCCGGTGACCGAGGCCGTCTGGCGGCACGCAAGCTAAACGCCCGATCGCTGAGATCGACAATGCTTTAGCGAAGGCTTAGTCATCTCACACAATAGTTTGTGCGGCCTGCAACGCACTCACCAGCATGTCCACAACGGTCCGCACACGAGGAGCCAAGCCGTTGCGATGCGGATAAAAAATGGAGATGTCGAACGGCCTGGACACATGTTGATGCCGAAGCAACGGCACCAAGGCGCCGGATCGCAATGCGTCCAAGGCATGATGCTGAGCCAACTGTGCAATCCCTTGGTGCAATAGTGCCGCGTCAACAACGACCTCCGGAGCAGTGAGCAGCAAATTTGGTTTTTCGTTAAACGTATGCGTTTTGGAGCCAACTTTGAAGTTCCATTGCGAAGCTCTTCCCGACGCAAAACGAAGTCCAATGCGACGGTGCTGTGTGAGCTCGGTCCAATCCTGTGGTGTGCCACGGACTCGGAGGTAAACGGGTGAAGCGACCAGCACAGTCGCCACCTTGCTGACGCGCCTGGCGACCATGCCCTGCGGTGGCTCGCTACCGCCGCGAATGCCAATGTCAAAACCCTCTTTCACCAGATCAACAATTTGGTCTGACAAGTTGAGCTCAACGCGCAATTGCGGATGCTTGTCCAGAATGCCAGCGATAGCGGGCAGCACAAACTGGCGTCCATAGCCTGCCCCGCAACTGATGCGCACCAATCCGCTGATGTCTGCGTCGGGCTTTGCAACAGCGCCTGCTTCATCCAAAGCTTGTAGCGCCGCACGGGCACGCTCCACCACCCGCTCGCCCTCGGGCGTCAGCGACAGCTGGCGGGTGGTCCGGTTAAAAAGGCGCACGCCCAGGCGTGACTCCAGCAACGCGATGCTTTTTCCCACTGCAGCTGGCGTAAGGTTTAGCTGCCGCGCTGCACTGGAGAAGCTGCCCGCATCAGCCACCTTGACCGCAGCCAGGAATCCCGGCCAGTTTCTATGTATGTCTTGCATCGCTCAATTATCAACTTTCAGTTGCAAGTGGTAATAGCGATGGTGTCTTTTTCGACGGACAAAAATTGGGAAAAATCCACGAATCAAAAACCGAAAGGATTTGCCCATGAACAAGATTCTCATCACTGGCGCCAGTGGCAACATTGGCACACCACTCGTCGAGGCCCTGCGTTTGCAAGGCGCCGACTTTGAAATCATGCGCTCCAAAGCAGACGCCACCGGCGCCGTACGCGTGGCTTCCTTTTCTGATGCGTCTGGCCTGCAATCTGCATTTCGCGGAATTGGTACCTTGTTTGTGCTGCTGCCGCTGGTGCCGAATAAATTGGAATTGGCCATCAACGTGGCCAACGCAGCCAAGGCCGCTGGCGTGAAGCACATCGTTCGCTCCAGCGGCGCGGGTGCGGATCCGCAAGCCGCCTTTGCGCTGCCGAAACTGCAAGGAACCATTGACCGGGTATTTCAGGACACCGGCATCGCCACGACCTTTTTGCGCCCGGCGGGCTTCATGCAGAACTATTCAGGGTTCATGGCAGGAATGGTCAAGGCGGGCACTGTCTACGGGGCAACCGCCGACGCTGCACAAAGTTTGATTGATGTACGCGACATTGCAGCAGTTGCCGCAACCACATTGACCAATCCACAAAAACATGCTGGCAAGGCTTACACGCTGACCGGTGGAGAAGCGCTAACGGACA
>CAIQYP010000476.1 GCA_903876045.1 uncultured beta proteobacterium
CGCGCTGCCACCGTTATGGGACTGCTCGAAGAAGCCCGCCTGGGCCGCATGCGCGGCTACAAGGTGGCACAAAAACAAGGCTCCATGAAGACCGCATTTGGCGGCATCAAGGACTGGTTCATAGGAAATTTCTAAACCATGAACAGCAAGATCTGGTTAGCGCGGGGCAGTCCGCATTGGCGATGGCGATGCGTAGATCCTCCTTCATGAGATCTACCCCAAGGCAACTGCGAAATACAACACAATATTTTTAACTTACGTTTGACAATTCAGGAGTAACAAAGATGACCATCGAAATGATTGAAGAAGAAGGTTTTAACCAGGGCACACAGATCAAAGTCATCGGTGTGGGAGGAGGCGGCGGCAATGCAGTCGAGCACATGATTCGCTCGGCCGTGGGCGGTGTGGAATTCATCTGCGCCAACACCGACGCGCAAGCTTTGTCGCGCAGCAGCGCGCACAAGGTCATTCAACTCGGTGGCACCGGTCTGGGTGCTGGCAGCAAGCCTGAAAAAGGTCGTGATGCCGCTGAAATGGCCGAGTCCGAAATCCGTGACGCCATCCAGGGCGCGCACATGCTCTTCATCACTGCCGGCATGGGCGGCGGCACCGGCACCGGCGCAGCACCCATCATCGCCAAATTGGCCAAGGAAATGGGCATTCTGACCGTGGGCGTGGTGACCAAACCCTTCGACTTTGAAGGCGGTCGCCGCATGAGCAATGCCGATGCGGGCCTGACCGAACTCGAAGCCAATGTGGATTCGCTGATCGTCGTGTTGAACGAAAAGCTGCTCGAAGTGCTGGGCGACGACATCAGCCAGGAAGAAGCCTTTGCCCACGCCAACGACGTGCTGAAAAACGCCGTGGGCGGCATTGCCGAAATCATCAACGTGCCGGGCGATATCAACGCCGACTTTGAAGACGTGCGCACCGTCATGGGCGAGCCCGGCAAAGCCATGATGGGCACCGCGATGGCCAAGGGCCCGGACCGCGCCCGCATTGCATCCGAACAGGCCGTCGCCTGCCCGCTGCTGGAAGGCATCGACCTGTCCGGCGCCAAGGGTGTGCTGGTGCTGATCTCCGCTGCCAAGGGTTCGCTCAAGCTGAAGGAATCCAAGATGGCCATGGAAACCATCCGTGCCTACGCTTCTCCTGATGCCCATGTGATTTACGGTACCGCCAATGACGACGCTCTGGGCGAAGACATCCGCGTCACCGTGATCGCCACCGGCCTGAGCCGTGGCGGCCAACGTGCCCGCCCACCCATCCAGGTGGTGCAGACCCAGTTGCGCACCGGTACCGACAACGTGCCTTTCAACATCCCCACGCTGAGCAACCCGGTGGGCGTGCAAAACACGGCGTCCGCAGGCATGGGAAGCAGCCAGCCCGATTACGGCAGCATGGCAACCCCGAGTGTGTGGCGCACCAACCGCACGCAGGCGGCGGCACGTGTGGACGCGTTGTCGAGTGGTGGTATGGACGATTACGAGATTCCGGCGTTCTTGCGCAAGCAAGCCGATTGATGGTCGGAAGGCCTCACCAGGCTTTCTATCCCATCAATCCCCTTACATACGTGGTGCGTGGCGCCATTTTGGCGCCACGTCTACAATCTCACTCTTTGGATCACTGGAGAGAACGATGGAAACGTTTGTTGCAAAGCAGGATCGCATCGGGGCACGTGTGCCGCATGATGTGTATGAAACCTTGTGCCGAGCCGCCGAGTTGACGGGTGCCACAGTGAATCAGTTTTTGGTACAGGCGGCCTTGAAAGAAGCGCAGTCCGTGATTGAACGCGAGGAAGTGATACGCCTTTCTTCGCGTGATTGGAACTGGCTTCTGGCCCTGACGGAAGCGCCCCCCAAACCCAACAAGCAACTGCAGACTGCACTGAATCGTTACAAACAGGCGCGCCAGGACGATGCAGGTTCTTCCTTTAACTGGTAGCCACGACCGTCAGTCGTTTGACTGCGGTCGTTCAGAGCTGAACGACTGGCTGCGCCAGGTGGCCAACCAACACCAAAAAAAGGGTCTGTCCAAAACCTTTGTCGCTGTGCGTGAAGAAGAACCAACGTGCATCTGCGCCTACTACGCGCTCACCCTGTCAGAGCTCGACAGCCTCCATTTGCCAGAGGCATGGCGCAAGAAGATGCCGCGCCGGGCCCCCGGTGTGCGTTTGGGGCGGCTGGCCGTGGACATACGCTACCAGAGCAAGCACTTGGGTGAGTTGATGCTGATGGACGTATTGACGCGGGCGCAACGCATCCACCGGGAAGCTGGCGGGATTGGTTTGTTTGTGGACGCAATTGACGAGCAGGCGGCAGCCTTTTATCGTCGCTATGGTTTTGAATCTGCCCCTGATCAATCGCTACTTTTGTTCTTGCCAGTGCAAGTGATCAGTCGCCCGTAAAATCCCCCCGTGCTAAAACAAAGAACCCTCAAATCCCTCACCCACGCCGTCGGTGTGGGCCTGCACAGCGGGCAGCGTGTGGAAATAACGCTGCGGCCGGCGGCGCCCGACACCGGCATTGTGTTTCGCCGCATCGATCTGCCCCAGGTGGTGGAGATTGCCGTGTCGGCCGAAGCGGTTACGGATACGCGCATGGCCTCGACCCTGTCCAAGGGCAATGCCAAGGTGCTGACCGTGGAGCACCTGATGTCGGCCTGCGCGGGTCTGGGTGTGGACAATTTGTTTGTCGACATAACGGCCGAGGAAATTCCAATTCTGGACGGCTCGGCCGCATCCTTTGTGTTCCTGCTGCAAAGCGCGGGCATCGAGTTGCAGAACGCACCGCGCCGTTTTATCCGCCTGACCAAACCGGTCGAGGTGCGTGAGGGCAGCGGTGCCAACGAAAAGTGGGCGCGCCTGGACCCGTATCACGGTTTCAAGCTGTGCTTTGAGATTGACTTCAACCACCCGGCAGTGGACTCCACCGGCCAGCGCGTGGAGTTTGACTTAAGCACCGGTTCGTATTCGCGTGACATTGCGCGCGCCCGCACCTTCGGCTTCACCAAAGACGTGGAGATGATGCGCGCCAACGGCCTGGCTCTGGGGGGCGGCCTGGACAACGCCATCGTCATGGACGACTACAAGGTGCTCAATGCCGATGGCCTGCGCTATGACGACGAGTTTGTGAAACACAAGATCCTCGACGCCATGGGCGATCTGTATCTGGTGGGCAAACCGCTGCTGGCCAGCTACTCGGCCTTTCGCTCCGGGCACGCCATGAACAACAAACTTTTGCGCGAGTTGTTGGCCCATCCAGAATGTTGGGAAGTGGTCACTTTCGAAGACGCCAAACAGGCACCGGCTGGTTTCGCACAGCCGGCACGCGCCTGGTAAACCAAGGAGCACACCATGCTGTTTTTTCGCTGGTTAGGCATGCTGTTCGCATTGGGCATCATCGCCAGCTTTGGTCTGTACATTGCCACCGGGCAGGAGCGCTACAAACACATAGGCCTCGTGGGCCTGAAGTGGGTGGTGCTGGCCGGACTGGGCTTTTTCGCGGTGCTGATTCTCGAACGCGTAGCCTGACAGGTCATAACTCCCGTCAGCACATATTCTTGCGCCGCCCCGGAATAACCCTTATGTAATTTGTAGGTCCCGGAGCTTGCAATCGCTCCGATGTAATTGCGTCTGAAGCAGACGAAACTTCTCTCAACATTCGTGAAGGGGGAAGTCAATGCAAACCACAAGCACTTCAATTGCGGTCAACCGACTGCAAAAAATCTGGGCTATTCGGGTCATGGGAGTTGTCGGCGCGTTGGCACTGCTGACGTTTGCCGCCCCCTTTATCTGGACGGCTGTTGCAGCCGGACTGGGGCTCACGGCGCTGGCTGCGATGGGTGCCGTGGGTGTGGCGGTGTTTCAGGCCATTCCACTGGGCATGCAGAAGCTGGAAAACCACCTGTTGCAATTGCGCAAGGCTGAAGCCCGGCGCAACCCGATCGAGCAATTGCAGAACGAATTGCTGCGCCGGGGCAGCAAACTGCGCGCCTTTCATGGTGCCCTTGTCACGGTGGGTTCCCAGATCGAATCGATTAGCCAGATGCTGGAAGACCGCAAGCACAAAGACCCGGCCCATGTGTTGCACCGGCAGGAACGTGCATTGCAACGCCTGGAGCAGTTTCATGCGATCAACCTGCAACGCCTGCGTGTGGCGCAGGTGGCATTGGATGAGTTTCGCTTCACCATCGAGCGCAAGGAAAGCGAGTGGCGCATTGCCATGGCCATTGGCGAGGCCACCGACATGTTGGACCCCAATGCCACCGACAACCTGATGCAGGACTTGCTGACGGATACGGCGCTGCGCAGTGTGCAGGAACGCTTCAATGCCGTGTTTGCCGAGCTGGACCTGCAAATGACCAGCGCCGATGCACCCACCCGCGACATGCTGGACAACGAAGGGCTGAACCCCATGGGCGCCTTGGAATTTCCGGTCTCTAGGCGCCAGGGAGCACGGTCATGAAATTCTGGAAATGGCTGGCCCGCATTTGCAGCGTCCTCTTTATTGCCCTCTTGGTCATTTCTTGGTTTGCGGAAGGGCGGCATGCCGCGCCCGATGCAGCCCTGCAGAACGACACCCCACCCGCCCCCGTATTCCGCTAACAACACACACCGAGGAGATCCACATGAAAACAAGCAACCCTTTGCGCCAAATGCTCGCCGTCGCACTGCTGGCAGCGGCAGCGCTGGCCACATTCGCGGTAGCAGCCGAAGACACCTCCGCGTCCTCGACCGCACTGCGCATTGGTAGCGGGCCCGATGGCAAGCTCTACCAATTGCTGGTGCGTGACATGCAGACCGTCTGCGGTAACGACGTGCCTATCGTCAATGTGCCCTCGGTGGGCGGCATTCCCAACCTCATGGGACTATCGGCCAGCCAGCTTGACCTCGGTCTGGTGCAACTCGACACCTTGCAGGAAATCGGCCGTGACGGCGATGAAAACATTCAGACCTTGCAGGCGGTCATGCCACTGCATACCAACCTCTTGCATGTGCTGAGCCTGCGCGATGGCTTTAAGCAGGGGGATGAGAGTAAGTTCAAATTGCCTTGGGGCGGGGACGAGCGTGAAGTCAAGGTGGTGCGCAAGTTCAGTGACCTGCAGGGGCTCAAGGTCGCAGCGGTGGGCTCGACCGTGCTGCTGGGTCAAAGGCTGAGCGACCAATCCAACCTGAATATCAACCTGCGTAAAGCCGAAACTGACGATGAAGCCATCAAGTGGTTGCACGAAAACAAGGTGCAGGCCATTTTCACCGATGGTGGCTGGCCGCTGCCTTCGATTGCCCGATTGAAGGGCGACAGTGGCCTGCAATTGGTGGAGTTCAACCTGACACCCAAATCCCCGTTCATGGTGGTCAAACGCAACTACCAAAATCTGGATGCTTTCAATATGCGTTTCCTGGGTTCACCCAATCTGTTGGTGACGCGCCCGTTCAAGCCCAATGGCGAGATGGGAAAGCGCGTGGCGGCCTTGCAAAGCTGTTTGCTCAAGCACATGGACGAGTTGCAGGAAGGGCGTTTCCAGGCAGCCTGGAAAGAAATCAAGGCGCCGACGGACACCCTGGGTGTGCCACGCTTCGGCAAGAGCAAATTGTAGGATTACGATAGCGGCTCCAGGGAGAACACAATGGCCAATAGCCAGATCACCGCCAAGAGAAAAGCCCAGTTGCGCGTGCGCCTGCTGGTGATTCTGCTTGCCAGTCTGCCGCTGCTGCTGGCGGTGGTGTCCGTGGTGTGGATGGTGGGCAACCTGATCACCGAGATGCAGGCCAACCAGGTGCTGGCGGTGCAGTCCATCGTCTTGCAGGCGCGCAAGGATGAACTCAAACACTTTGTGCAGGCCGGTAGCAAGGTGATGGGGCATTACTGTTCCACCGACAACGGGCCCATCCGGCTGAGCCGCGAGGGGCGGGAACTCTTGCGCCACATGGACTTTGGTGATCTGGCGGACGATAACTATTTCTTCGTCTACACCATGGACGGTGTCAACGTGATGCACCCGCGTCTGCCGGAAATTGAGGGAAAGAACCTGTGGGAATTCAAGGACGCCGCGGGCCACTACATCATCCAGGACCTGATCGAACATGCGCGCGCCGGGGACCATTTCTGGAATTACGTCTGGCATCGTCCCTCAACCGGCCAGATCGAAGCCAAGTTGGGCTATGTGGAATACGTGCCGGAATGCAATCTCATGATTGGCACCGGTTTGTACCTGGACTACATGAAAGAGGTCAGTGCGTTGATCGATAAGCAGACCAAAGACGCCATCGGGCGCACGCGGGACCGCATTCTGCTGATTGCACTGGCTTCGTTGTTGGTTGTGGCTGCCGGTGGGTTGACGCTGAATATGCATGAACAGAGGCAGGCCAACCAGAAGCTGCGGCGCATGGCACAGCAGGTGGTGGAGTCTCAAGAGGCTGAACGTACGCGGGTGGCGCGAGACCTGCATGATGGGGTAAGCCAGTGGCTGGCGGCCACCAAGTTCACCTTTGAGACGGCCCGCTTGCAAATGCAAAAGGGCAATCTGGAAAAGTCCATCCAGACCCTGAGCGGTGGTGTCGAAAAGTTGCAATCCGTGATGCGCTATGTGCGTGAGATGTCACACAAGCTGCGCTCAGCCATGCTGGATGACGCTGGCCTGGGGCCTACGGTGGAGCAGGAGAGCCGCGAATTCGGCGAGCGCACGGGCATCCAGATGGAAGTGCACATCGGTGCCACGCCCACCTTGAGCAAGGATGTGGAAAGCGACCTTTACCGTGCCTTCCAGGAAGCCACGCGCAATATCGAGAAGCACGCTGCTGCCACCCGGGTACATATTTCCATTGAGCAGGACAAGGCAGGTCTTTGGATGCGGATTCACGACAACGGTGTGGGGGCGCCCGTAACGAGCGACAAGCACAAGGGCGGCATCGGCCTGATCAATATGCGCGAGCGAATCGAACGCCATGGCGGTGAATTCGAGTTCCAGTCCACGCCGGGTGATACGCGCGTCACCGCGTTCATACCGCACAACCATTTGTAATTTTTTCACCATTCCAATCATGACCACTATGAACACACCTTCGCAGACGCACCAGCCGATACGGCTCCTGCTGGTTGATGTCCACGCCATCTCGCGGCAAAGCTCGCGCATGCTGCTCGATACCATTGCCGACTTTGAGGTGGTGGGCGAAACCAGTGAGCATGACGAGGCCATGAGGCTGCTCACTGAACTAAAGCCGGATGTGGCAATCGTCAGCATGCGGGTGCAGGGCTCGACCGGACCCGACACGGCGCGCGAGATTCTCAAGCTGCGGCCAGCCACGCGTGTGGTCTTCTGGACTTTGTTTGACGATCCCGAGTATGTGCGTGCTGCGCTGGCCGCAGGCGCCCATGCCTATGTGCTCAAACAGGACCCGGCAGAAGAGGTGGAAAAGGCGATTGAGCAAGTGCTCCATGGGGCGATCTATCTTTCACCCAGTTTGAAACATATCGACCGGGCGGGCCACTGAGATGCAGCCAAGAAAAATCAATATTCTGGTCATCGATGACCACCCGGTTGTACGACACGGCGTGGTCTCCATGATCGCTGAATTCGACGACAAGTTTCATATCGTCGGCGAGGCGGCCAGCCCGGCGGAAGGATTGCTGAAGGCCGAAGCCTTGTGCCCCGATGTGGTGGTGACCGATCTGATGTTTGTAGGGCATAGCGACAGTGGAATCTCGATTGTCAAACAGCTGGCGGCCAGTCAGCCGGACATTCGATGCGTGGTGATTACCGCCAATACGCAGGGGCATTTCATGGTGGAAGCTTTCAAGGCAGGAGCGAAAGCCTTTTTGCATAAGGAGTCGGATGGCCGGGAATACATGAAGGCCATTGAAGCCGCATTTGAGGGCATGACTTACTTCCCCCCGCAGTTTGCCTCCGAGATGGACAAATGGAACCGCCTTCCCAGACTTACGCCGGCGGAAGAGCGGCTATTGCCCTATGCCGCGCGCGGCATGTCTTCCAAGCAAATAGCCAAGGAGTACAACCACTTGGATGCACCCAAGGTCATCGAATCACGCACCATTGACCAGCACAAAAGCAATATCAAGCAAAAATTTGACATTGACACCAGCGGCGGTCTGGTCGCTTTCGCAAGCAAGTTCTGCGATGACCATGCGATGGAATACAAAAGCATCAAGATCCACACCAAGCGCTCGGTGTTTGGCTTGTAGGCGCTGCAAGCGAACCAGTCAGCAAAGACTTTCTCGCTTGCTCCCAATTGCGAATCAGCCTTCGATTTCCAGTGCCGGGCTGTGCCAGATTTTCTCAGCGTATTCAGCGATGGTGCGGTCAGAAGAGAACGGACCCATGGCCGCCACGTTGCGCAGGGCTTTGATGGTCCAGTCGTTTTTGTCCAGATAGGCTGCGTCCACCTGCTCTTGCGCCTCGATGTAGGCGGCGTAGTCGGCCAGCAGCAGGTAGTGGTCGCCCCAGGTAACCAGTGCGTCATAAATGGCCTGGTAGCGCTCGGGTTCATCGGGGCTGAATAGTCCACCCCGAATGGCTTGCAATACCCCGTCGAGTTCAGGGTTCTGCTCAAGAATTTGCATCGGGTGGTAACCCGCTTCGCGCGTAGCGGCCACTTCCGGCGTGGTCATGCCGAAGATGAAGATGTTTTCAGCACCCACGCTGTTGAGGATTTCCACGTTGGCACCGTCCAGCGTGCCGATGGTCAGCGCGCCATTGAGTGACAGCTTCATGTTGCCGGTGCCGGAGGCTTCGGTGCCTGCGGTAGAAATTTGTTCAGACAAGTCAGCCGAAGGAATAATCATCTCGGCCAGGCTGACGCTGTAGTTGGGGATGAACACCACTTTGAGCTTGTCGCCCACGCGCAGGTCATTGTTCACCACCGTGGCCACATCGTTGATCAAGCGGATGATGAGCTTGGCCATGTGATAGGCCGAGGCCGCTTTGCCAGCAAAAATCACCACGCGCGGCACGATAGGCGCATCGGGGTTGGCCAGGATGCGCTGGTAGCGGGTGACCACATGCAACACATTGAGCAACTGGCGCTTGTATTCGTGGATGCGTTTAACCTGCACATCAAACAGCGCATCGGTCGGAATCTCCAGACCCATATGGGTTTGCACCCAAGCGGCCAAACGGCGCTTGTTGAATTGCTTGGCTTGCTGAAAGCCGGCAATCACTTTCTCGCCGGTTAGCAGGGGTTGCAGTTGGCTGAGCTGGGTCAGGTCCCGGCGCCATCCGGTGCCGATGTTTTTGTCCAGCAGTGCGCTGAGCGCAGGGTTGGCCTGGGCCAGCCAGCGACGCGGCGTGATGCCGTTGGTCTTGTTGTTGAAGCGTTGCGGCCACAGACGCGCAAAGTCGGAAAAGATGGATTCCTTCATCAACTCGGAGTGCAGTGCCGACACACCGTTGATGCTGTGGCTGGTGAGCACCGCCAGATAGGCCATGCGCACGCGGCGATCGCCGTGTTCGTCAACCAGCGACACTTTGCGCAGCAGTTCGGGTTCGAAACCGGCGTTTGCCAGGCCGGTGAGGAATTGGTCGTTGATGTCGTAAATGATTTGCAGATGGCGCGGCAGAATGCGCTCCAGCATTTTCACGGGCCAGGTTTCCAGTGCCTCGTGCATCAGGGTGTGATTGGTGTACGAGAAAACGCGCTGGCACAGGCGCCAGGCGTCCGCCCAGGGCAGATGGTGCTCATCCAGCAGCAGGCGCATCAATTCCGGAATGGCCAGCACCGGGTGCGTGTCATTGAGGTGGATGCTGACCTTGTTGGGCAACTCTTCAAAGCCTTCGTGGCGGCTGGTGAAACGGCGCAGCAAATCCTGCACGCTGGCACTGCAGAAGAAGTATTCCTGGTGCAGACGCAATTCGCGCCCGGAGTCCGTGGAATCGTCCGGGTACAACACGCGCGACACATTCTCGGAGTGGTTCTTGCTCTCGACCGCCGCAAAGTAATTGCCCCGGTTGAAGGCGCTCAGGTCGATCTCTTGCGTTGCCTTGGCCGACCACAGTCGCAAGGTGTTGGTGGCCATGGTGTCGTAGCCGGGGATGATGGTGTCATAGGCCATAGCCTGAACATCGTGGGAATCAACCCAGTGGTAGGCGTCGCCTTCTTTGACTACGTGTCCGCCGAAACGCACGCGGTAGGTTACTTCCGGGCGAACAAATTCCCACGGGTTGCCATGGGTTAGCCAGTAGTCGGGCACTTCCACCTGCCGGCCGTCCACAATGGTCTGGCGGAACATGCCGTAGTCGTA
>CAIQYP010000477.1 GCA_903876045.1 uncultured beta proteobacterium
AAACGGGAGTTGGGCTCCAGCCCCCATGCACGGTCCAGTAGATCTTCTTCTGTTTCATCCGGCTCGTTGAGGGAGGCAAGCCCTTCCCGCACGACAACGTGGCAGGTGGTGCAGGCGCAGCTCATGTCACAAGCGTGCTCGATGTTGATGCCGTTTTCCAGCAGCGCTTCGCAGATCGAAGTGCCGGCCGGTACGGTGATGTCGCGTCCCTGCGGGCAGTATTCCGGGTGCGGCATTATCTTGATGATGGGCATGGTGTCGACCTAAATGTTTGCGATATTTTTACCGGCCAGTGCCTGCGCGATGCTGTGGTTCATGCGCGCTGCAGCAAAGGCCTCGGTAGCCTGAGCCAATGCCTTGGACACGGCCTCGATATGGGCTGCATCGGCACTGGTGAGCGACTGCTCAGATGCGACCATCGCATCGTCAATGTCGGCGCGCTCGACGGCATCTAGCAGAGCGCCATCCACGGCCAGCGCACTGCGCGTGGCCAGCAGCAAACGGTCCGCATCGACACGCGCCTCCACTAGCGCGCGGGCTTGCATGTCTTGTTGCGCGGTGCTGAAGCTGTCGCGCAGCATCTGGGCAATCTGGTCATCCGTGAGGCCGTAAGACGGCTTGACATCAATGCGTGCTTCAACGCCACTGACCTGTTCCTTGGCACCCACGTTCAGCAAACCATCCGCGTCTACCGTGAAAGTGACACGGATACGCGCCACGCCGGCGGCCATGGGCGGAATGCCACGCAGCTCAAAGCGTGCCAGGCTGCGGCAATCAGCCACCAGGTCACGCTCACCCTGCACCACATGCAGCGCCAATGCGGTTTGGCCGTCTTTGTAAGTGGTGAAGTCCTGCGCCATGGCGGTAGGTATGGTCTGGTTGCGCGGAACAATGCGCTCCACCAAACCGCCCATGGTCTCGATACCCAGCGACAGCGGGATTACGTCCAGCAGCAACAAATCTCCATCGGGGTTGTTGCCAGCCAGTTGATTGGCTTGAATGGCGGCGCCAAGGGCCACCACTTCATCCGGATTCAAATTGACCAACGGCTCCTGGCCGAAAAAATGGCCGACGGCGAGGCGTATCTGCGGCATGCGGGTGGAGCCACCCACCATGACAACGCCCTTGATCTCGTCCTTGGTGAGCTTTGCATCGCGCAGGGCTTTTTTGATGGCCTGCAGGGTTCGCTGGGTTAGAGCGGTGGTCGCGGCTTCAAATTGTTCACGGTTCAGCGACAAATCAATGCTCCCAGCGGAGAGATCAACTTCGGCAGTTACGATTTCTTCGGAAGACAGCGCCTCTTTACATTTGCGCGCATGGGCCAACAGGCGGGCCTGGTCTTCCATGGAGTCCACGCTCAGACCGGACTCTTGTAACAGCCAGTCGGCCAGAGCGCGGTCGTAATCATCGCCGCCCAATGCTGAGTCACCGCCAGCAGCCAATACCTCAAAAACCCCAGCTGAGAGGCGCAAGATGGAGATGTCAAAGGTGCCGCCGCCCAGGTCGTAGACGGCGTAGACGCCTTCGGAGCCGTTATCCAGGCCGTAGGCAATAGCGGCGGCCGTGGGTTCATTGATCAGGCGCAGCACGTTCAAGCCTGCGAGTTGCGCCGCGTCTTTGGTTGCTTGGCGCTGGGCATCGTCGAAGTAAGCAGGCACCGTGATGACCGCACCAAAAATGTCGTCGTTAAAGGTGTCTTCAGCACGAAAGCGCAACGTGGCCAAAATCTCGCCACTCACTTCCACCGGGCTTTTGTCGCCAGCGATGGTGCGCACCTTGACCATGCCCGGCTCATCCACCAGGGCGTAGGGCAGCTTGTCCACATGCGCCACATCTCTAAGGCCGCGGCCCATCAGGCGCTTGACCGAGGCAATCGTGTTGCCGGGGTCGTTGACCTGGTTTTCCAATGCTTCGAAGCCAATCTGGCGTCGTTGCGCATCCAGATAACGCACCACGCTAGGCAGAATCACTCGACCCTGATCGTCGGGTAGACACTCGGACACACCGTTGCGCACGGAGGCAACGAGCGAATGCGTGGTGCCTAAATCAATGCCGACAGCAATGCGTCGCTGGTGTGGATTGGGCGACTGCCCGGGTTCGGAAATTTGTAGAAGCGCCATCGTCTTTTTATGCGAATTGGTCCAGCCGCTGATTCAGGTCTTGGGCGAACTTTTCGATGAACATCAAAATCCGCACCAGGCCGACCGCAGCAGCGAAATCATGTTGTTCGTCCAGTTGCACGGCACAGTGATGAAGCACCTGCTCCTTGCTGTTTTGAACCATGTCCGACAACTCTTCCAGCGGCTCTAACCCCCTGGCATCGTCCAGGGCCTCGCGCCACTCCATCTGCTGCATGAGGAATGCGTTTGGCATGACGGTGTTGGTATGCGCGTTAACCGGAAAGCCCGACAACTCACACAAATAAGCTGCGCGTTTGATCGGGTCCTTCAGGCGTTGATAGGCCTCGTTGATGCGCACAGACCACTGCATGGCGATACGCTGGGCCGCAGGGCCTTGCGCGGCGAACTTGTCGGGGTGGGCCTCGCGCTGCAGGTCTTTCCAGCGCCCATCCACTTCGGCGCGATCCTGGGCGAACTGTTTCTCCAGACCGAACAGTTCAAAGTCATCGTCTTGCAGGTTCACACGCGGAACGACTCACCGCAGCCGCATTTATCCCGTTCGTTCGGGTTGTTGAATCGAAAACCCTCGTTCAGCCCCTCACGGACAAAGTCCAGCTGGGTTCCGTCGATATAAGCCAGACTTTTGGGGTCCACCAGCACCTTGACACCATGGCCTTCAAAAACCATGTCTTCAGGGGCGAATTCGTCCACATATTCAAGTTGGTAGGCCAGGCCAGAACAGCCGGTGGTCTTTACGCCAAGTCGCACACCCACACCCTTGCCGCGTTTGGCAAGGTAACGGGTTACGTGGCGTGCTGCGGCCTCGGTGAGAGAAATTGCCATATCAATTCAGATGTTTTTTCTTATAGTCCTCGACCGCTGCCTTGATAGCGTCTTCAGCAAGGATGGAACAGTGAATCTTAACGGGCGGCAGCGCCAACTCTTCAGCGATCTCGCTGTTCTTCAGCGCAGCGGCCTGGTCCAGAGTCTTACCCTTGACCCACTCGGTCACTAGCGAGCTGGATGCAATCGCAGAACCACAACCATAGGTCTTGAAGCGCGCATCTTCAATGATGCCGGTTTGCGCGTTGACCTTGATCTGCAGTTTCATGACGTCGCCGCAAGCGGGTGCGCCTACCATGCCTGTTCCCACGTCTTCGTCGCCCTTGTCAAAGGAGCCAACATTGCGCGGGTTTTCGTAGTGATCAACGACTTTTTCAGAATAGGCCATTTGGTTTACCTCTTTATCTCAATTAATGTGCAGCCCATTGAATCGTGCTGATATCAATGCCGTCTTTGTACATATCCCATAAGGGGCTCAAATCGCGCAACTTGGCGACGTTCTTCTTGATGGTGTCCACGGCATAGTCAATTTCTGCTTCCGTGGTCCAGCGGCCAATCGTCATTCGCAGGCTGCTGTGGGCCAGTTCATCGCTACGACCAAGGGCACGCAACACATAACTGGGCTCCAAACTGGCCGAGGTACAAGCCGAGCCGCTGCTGACTGCCAAGCCCTTGATGCCCATGATGAGCGACTCGCCCTCGACATAGTTGAAGCTCATATTGAGGTTATGCGGCACGCGCTTTTCAGTGTGGCCGTTGATAAACACCTGCTCAATATCTTTAAGGCCGTCGAGCATGCGGTCGTGCAGGGCACGGATGCGAATGTTCTCGCCATGCATTTCTTCCTTGGCAATGCGGTAGGCCTCGCCCATGCCGACGATCTGGTGCGTAGGTAGCGTGCCAGAGCGCATGCCTCGCTCGTGGCCACCGCCGTGCATTTGCGCTTCCAGGCGAATGCGTGGTTTGCGGCGCACAAACAGCGCGCCAATGCCCTTGGGGCCGTAGGTCTTGTGTGAAGTCAGACTCATCAGGTCAACCGGCAGGGTAGCCAAGTCGATATCGACTCGGCCGGTCGCTTGCGCGGCGTCCGAATGGAAAATCACGCCCTTTTCGCGGCAGATGGCACCGATGGCTGCGATGTCTTGGATCACGCCAATCTCGTTATTCACGAACATGACGCTGGCCAGAATAGTGTCGGGGCGGATGGCCGCCCTGAACACATCCAGATCCAGCAGGCCATCAGCCTGCACATCAAGATAGGTAACTTCGAAGCCCTGGCGCTCCAGTTCGCGGCAGGTGTCCAGCACCGCTTTGTGCTCGGTCTTCACTGTAATCAGGTGCTTGCCTTTGGACTGGTAGAAGTGCGCTGCACCCTTCAAAGCCAGGTTGTTGGATTCGGTGGCACCAGAAGTCCACACGATTTCGCGCGGGTCGGCACCAATCAAGGCAGCCACTTGCTCGCGTGCTTTTTCAACGGCGGCCTCAGCTTCCCAGCCCCAGGCGTGACTACGCGATGCGGGGTTGCCAAAGTGGTTGCGCAACCAGGGAACCATGGCGTCCACCACCCGCTCGTCGCAGGGGTTTGTGGCGCTGTAATCCATGTAAATCGGAAAGTGGGGGGTGGTGTCCATGCGTCGCTCGGCGTTCTCTAAATGAAGGGATTTGTTTGCTCGTGCAATCAGTTCTTGGAAAAAGCATTGCCCAGGGCAAATACCGAATTCGGCGCATTGATGCGCATCGGCTTCACCACCGGCATGGCCGAGATGGCACGCTTAACCGTGGGCTTGTCTTCAATTTGCAAGCCCTTGGCCAACTGGTCATCCACCAGCTTTTGCAAGGTCACCGAGTCCAGGAACTCGACCATACGGGTGTTCAAAGACGCCCACAGGTCATGGGTCATGCAGCGGTTACCTTCGCCCAAACAGTTTTCTTTGCCACCGCACTGGGTTGCATCAATTGGCTCGTCCACCGAAACGATAATGTCTGCCACGGTGATGTCTACTGCCTTGCGGGCTAGTGTGTAACCGCCGCCGGGGCCACGGGTGGATTCCACCAGTTCATGGCGACGCAACTTACCAAACAGCTGCTCCAGATAGGACAGCGAAATCTGCTGACGCTGGCTGATCGCAGCAAGTGTGACGGGGCCGCTGGCTTGACGCAGGCCCAGGTCAATCATTGCGGTAACCGCAAAGCGGCCTTTGGTGGTGAGACGCATGATGAGTTCCTTCGGTCCAATTGGTTGACTAACGGCCTCAAGTATAGCAATAAACCGAGCGATTTGCTCGGGTAACTAGACCGATCAGTCGCAAGACCTTTTATTTTGAAGGGATTGGCAGTAAAACCAGGTTATCTGAGCCCGGCGCACCGAACGCCTGCTGCTTCAAGATGCCCAACTGGTCACGTACACGCGCCGCCTTTTCGAACTCCAGATTGCGTGCGTGCTCCATCATCAGCTTTTCCAGGCGCTTGATTTCGCGCGACACATCTTTCTCGCTCATGTCTTCCACTTTGGCCCGCTCCACGGCATCACGTTCAAGCCGCTCGGCTTCCTTGCCGGCCTTTTCGCTATATACACCGTCAATCAGGTCGCGCACCTTCTTGACGATGGCACGTGGCGTGATGCCTCGCTCCAGGTTGTGCGCCACCTGCTTGGCGCGGCGCCGTTCCGTCTCGCCCATGGCACGCGCCATGGAGTCGGTGATTTTGTCAGCGTAGAGAATAGCTCTGCCCTCCAGATTGCGGGCTGCCCGGCCAATGGTCTGGATCAACGATCGCTCCGAGCGCAAAAAGCCTTCCTTATCGGCATCCAGAATGGCCACCAGCGAGACCTCGGGAATGTCCAGGCCCTCGCGCAACAAGTTAATACCGACCAGCACATCAAAGGTACCTAAGCGCAGATCACGCAGGATTTCCACCCGCTCCACCGTGTCCACATCACTGTGCAAATAGCGCACCTTGACGCCGTTGTCGCTCAAATAGTCTGTGAGCTGCTCGGCCATGCGCTTGGTCAGAGTCGTAATCAACACCCGCTCGTTTTTTTCTACCCGGATGCGGATTTCCTGCAAAACATCGTCCACCTGAGTGGTGGCTGGACGCACCTCCACCTCGGGGTCGACCAGGCCAGTAGGCCGCACCAACTGCTCCACGACCTTGCCGGAGTGGTCCTTTTCCCATTGCGCTGGCGTTGCGGAGACAAAGATGGCCTGGCGCATGCGCGCTTCGAATTCTTCAAACTTCAATGGCCGATTGTCCAGCGCACTGGGCAGGCGAAAGCCATACTCCACCAGCGTGGTCTTGCGCGCGCGGTCACCGTTGTACATGCCACCAAACTGGCCAATCAGCACATGGCTTTCGTCCAGAAACATCACGGCGTCCTTGGGCAAGTAGTCGGTCAGTGTGGCCGGCGGCTCACCGGGCGCGGCAGCACTCAAATGTCGCGAGTAGTTCTCGATGCCTTTGCAATGCCCCACTTCGCTGAGCATTTCCAGGTCGAACCGGGTTCGCTGCTCCAGCCGCTGCGCCTCCACCAACTTGCCCATGGATACAAACTCTTTCAGACGGTCAGCCAACTCCAGCTTGATCGTCTCGACGGCCGCAAGCACTTGCTCGCGGGGTGTCACATAGTGGCTGCTGGGGTAGACGGTAAAGCGCGGAATCTTTTGGCGGATGCGGCCGGTCAGCGGGTCGAACAACTGCAACGACTCAATCTCGTCGTCAAACAGCTCAATGCGGATCGCCATTTCGCTGTGCTCAGCCGGGAAGATATCGATGGTGTCGCCGCGCACGCGGAAAGCACCGCGCGAGAAGTCGATGTCGTTGCGCTGGTACTGCATGCGCACCAACTGACTGATCAGGTCGCGCTGGCCTTGCTTATCGCCCACACGCAGCGTCATGATCATCTTGTGATACGCCTCCGGCTGGCCGATGCCATAGATGGCAGACACCGTGGCAACAATAATCACATCACGCCGCTCCAGCACGCTCTTGGTACACGACAGGCGCATCTGCTCGATATGCTCATTGATCGCCGAATCCTTTTCGATGAACAGGTCGCGCTGCGGCACATAGGCTTCGGGCTGGTAGTAGTCGTAGTAGCTGACGAAGTACTCCACCGCATTCTTGGGAAAGAACTCGCGAAACTCGCTGTAGAGCTGCGCCGCCAGCGTCTTGTTGGGTGCAAACACAATCGCCGGCCGGCCCAGTTGCGCGATCACATTGGCCATGGTGAAGGTCTTGCCTGATCCCGTAACACCCAGCAAGGTCTGAAATACTTCGCCGTCGTGAATGCCTTCAACCAACTGGCGGATCGCTTCAGGCTGATCGCCAGCCGGGGGATAGGGTTGATATAGCTCGAAGGGCGAATCAGGAAAGCGGACAAACGTGCCGGTTCGCTCCGCATCCCCGGACTCGGCCGCAATAGCAACAGGCACAACTGACTTGGAAACAGGCATGGCAGGGAATATTCACGGTGGCAAAGGGTGAACTGTAGACCAGCTCGGCCCATCGAGTTCGCACCCTGACAACAAAACCCGTCTTTGTGCAGCCGCGATACTCGGCGTAAAGCGCAAGTAAAATCTCGGGTATTCCCTAACTCAACCACAGGACTTGTTCATGTCTCTCTTTTCCGCAGTCGAAATGGCTCCCCGCGACCCTATCCTGGGTCTGAACGAACAGTTCAATGCCGACACCAACCCCAACAAGGTCAACCTCGGCGTCGGTGTGTACTTCGGAGACGACGGCAAGCTGCCCCTATTGCAATGTGTGCAGGCCGCTGAAAAGACCATGATGGAAAAGCCTACCGCGCGTGGTTACCTGCCCATTGACGGCATCGCGGCCTATGACGCTGCAGTAAAGACTCTGGTTTTTGGTGCTGACAGCGAACCTGTAACGTCCGGCCGCGTGGCTACCGTGCAAGCGATTGGCGGCACTGGTGGCCTGAAAGTTGGTGCCGACTTTTTGAAGCACCTCAGCCCGAACGCAAAGGTACTGATCTCCGACCCAAGTTGGGAGAACCACCGTGCCCTGTTCACCAACGCCGGTTTTGTGGTCGAAACCTACGCCTACTACGATGCAGTCAAGCGCGGCGTCGACTTTGAAGCCATGCTGGCCAGCCTGAACGCTGCAGCCCCAGGCACCATCATCGTGCTGCACGCCTGCTGCCATAACCCGACCGGCTATGACATCACTGCGGCCCAGTGGGATCAGGTGATTGCCGTGGTTAAAGCCAAACAACTCACTCCGTTCCTCGACATGGCCTACCAGGGATTTGGCTACGGCATCCAGGAAGACGGCGCTGTCATCGGTAAGTTTGTCGCAGCCGGTCTTAACTTCCTTATCTCCACCTCCTTCTCCAAGAGCTTCAGTCTGTACGGTGAACGCGTGGGTGGCCTGTCGGTGCTCTGCCAGGACAAGGAAGAGGCCGGCCGTGTTCTGAGCCAGCTCAAAATTGTGATTCGCACCAACTATTCAAACCCTCCGACCCATGGTGGCGCGGTGGTAGCTGCGGTACTGGGCAATCCAGAATTGCGCGCTTTGTGGGAAAAAGAGTTAGGCGAAATGCGCGTGCGCATCAAAGCCATGCGCCAAAAACTGGTGGATGGATTGAAGGCTGCCGGCGTGAAGCAGGATATGTCCTTCATCACCACACAAATCGGCATGTTCAGCTACTCGGGCCTGTCCAAAGACCAAATGGTGCGCCTGCGCAGCGAATTTGGCGTGTATGGCACGGACACCGGTCGGATGTGTGTGGCTGCGCTAAACAGCAAGAACATTGACTACGTCTGCGCCTGCATTGCGAAGGTGATCTGAGCAAACTTCAATGAAGTTTCTCCAGTCTGCGATATTGCTGATAGCAGGGCTTGCTGCTACGCAAGCTCTGGCGTGGGAAAATCACAGCATGGCATCCTACCGAGCATTCGAAAAAATGCCGGAGGTTGTCAATGCATCCACGGTAACGGTGGAGCCACTCGAAGCCTTTCTGCGCGCGGAGGAAAGCACCCTGGAGGCCTTGCTGGCCAGCCAGGAAGCCTGGGCAATAGCCAATCTGGAGAGGTACCCAACATGCCCGATGGAATTGGCATTCAATGCGGATCCATCGCGCTCGGACCACGCGCGACGTCTGGCGTTTCTCATGGCCCTGCGGGTCGCACCCAATAGCCGTTTTGCTCTGTATTTTGAACCCGACCCGTGGAACCCGATTACTGGCTCGGCAATGGCACAAGGCTCCGTGAGCACATTGCGAGATTCAGCAGGGTCAAGCAACAAGCACCTCGCCTTGAAAATCGGCGATACGATTTCGGCACTCACGGTTCTGGCCACAGCGACCGACGAGCCTGACTACGGACTAGACATCAACCTCTGGTCAGACAGTTCCTCCGAATGGGGCGGCGTCTATGGTTTTGGACCTCAGCCCTTTGGAAATCCAGCGCTGTCCTTCTCAACGCAAGCGCCGTTCCATATGGGCTTTATGCACGAAAGCCGCTTGCTGTATTTGGCCGCGCCTTTTATTAAGCGTACCTATCCGTTGCTACGTTCACATCAGTTTTCGACATTGGCATCACTGGCCTTTCGTACCGGCCATGGATATTGGGGATGGCGCTTTGCCGGACTATCGCTGCATTACTTGCAAGACTTGACCCAGCCTTTCCACGCGACATTGGCGCCAAGCGAATCCACGGCCAAACTGCTGGCAGCAAATGCACTGGCCATGGCGGGCCTGCCCCGCATGAAGAATGACTTGGTGGTATTGCTATCCAACCGACATCTGGTGTTTGAAAAATACCTTACTGAACTAATGCAACGTTCGGCGGCCTTGCAGCAGGAAGGCGACCTTGAAAAAGCCTTGCACTTTCAAGCCAAGGATCACTCCTACCCGGATTGGAGCGACCGCTATCTGCGCGACGTAGTCAGCCGCCAGGCCAGCAAAGCATCAAATTCCTTGGCATCCAACCTAGTTGCTGCTATGCCGGCGGCCTATGTTTCAGATCCAAGCTTCGACTTTGCTAGCGAAGAAGGCAACATTAAGCTGCTTGCTGATACCGTCCGACAGGAGAAATCAGAGCGAATCCGACTCGACGCGGCACTAGCCGAATTGATGGCAAACTTCGGCGCGCACAGCCGAAATGCCTTGCGGGGCATACTTAGGGCAAGCACTCCACCGTGAGATGGATAATGCTGTTATATTGCACTGCACCATTTTAAAAAGAGAGTTTTCCATGCTTTACCAGCTATACGAAACCCAACGCTCCTTGATGGAACCGTTTTCAGATTTGGCTCAGGCCGCTGCGAAGGTCTATTCCAATCCATTGTCCCTAGGGGGCCAAAACCCGTTCGCACAGCGCATTTCGGCAACATACGACCTGATGCACCGCCTAGGCAAAGACTACGAGCGCCCAGAGTTTGGGATTCGCTCGATTAATGAAGACGGCGTCGAAGTCGCAATTCTTGAGCGTATCGAAATAGAAAAGCCTTTTTGCCAGCTGCGCCGCTTCAAACGCCTGACCGACGATGCCGACACGTTCGCCAAAATTAAAGATGAGCCCGTAGTGCTGATCGTGGCTCCCCTTTCGGGCCATTACTCCACGCTGCTACGAGATACCGTCAAGGCCATGCTGAGGGACCACAAGGTGTACATCACCGACTGGAAGAACGCCCGTCTGGTTCCCTTGAGCGAAGGCGAATTCCATCTGGATGACTACGTCAACTATGTGCAGGAATTCATTCGCCATGTCCAAAGCAAATACGGAAATTGCCACGTAATGAGCGTTTGCCAACCTACCGTGCCGGTGCTGGCCGCAGTATCACTGATGGCCAGCCGCGGCGAGAAGACTCCTCTGAGCATGACGATGATGGGCGGCCCCATTGATGCCCGCAAGTCCCCGACCGCAGTAAACAACCTGGCTATGAACAAGAGCCACAGCTGGTTCGAAAGCAATGTGATCTACCGCGTGCCCAGCAATTTCCCTGGTGCCGGACGCCGTGTCTACCCAGGCTTCATGCAGCACACGGGCTTTGTGGCCATGAACCCGGATCACCATGCCAAGAGCCATTACGACTACTTCAAAGACCTGATCAAAGGCGATGACGCCAGCACTGAAGCCCATCGCAAGTTCTATGACGAATACAACGCGGTGCTGGACATGGACGCCGATTACTACCTGGAAACCATCAAGGTGGTCTTTCAGGACTTCAGCTTGGTCAGTGGCACATGGGATGTCAAAAGCCCCAGCGGAAAAGTGGAACGTGTGCGCCCTGGCGACATCAAAACTACGGCACTGCTCTCGGTCGAAGGTGAACTCGATGACATTTCCGGTTCAGGTCAGACCCGTGCGGTGCATGAGATCTGCACCGGTGTGCCTAAAGAATTGCAGCGCCACTTTGAAGCCATGGGCGCAGGCCATTACGGCATTTTTTCAGGCCGTCGCTGGCGTGAAAATGTCTATCCATTCGTGAAGTCTTTTATCCTGGATCACAACACACAGCAACCTGCAACGACCAAACCGGCCCAATTGGCTAGTGCAGCTATGGAAAGAAAGCTGGAAGTTGTCGCCACCAAGAAGCCGGCCGTCAAGCGCGCTGTCGTCAAGAAGTGAGCTTCTAGGCAGCATGACCAGCCCTCTTGCCGGGCGAATCCATGACGCTCTGCCCCAGACACAGTGCAAGCGTTGCGGCTATCCGGATTGTCTGGGCTATGCCCAGGCGCTTGCGGCAGGCGAAGCAGACATCAACCAATGCCCACCTGGCGGTGCCGAAGGTGTTGCTCTGCTTTCCGCGCTAACAGGTAGAACCGCAAAACCCATTGATCCGGACTTTGGCACTGAAGGGCCGCGCACGATTGCGTACATTGACGAAGACTGGTGCATTGGCTGCACCTTGTGCATTGCAGCCTGCCCGGTGGACGCCATTGTGGGCGCCAACAAGCGCATGCATACCGTGATCGAAGCACACTGCACCGGTTGCGAGCTTTGCTTGCCCGTGTGCCCGGTCGACTGCATCCTGCTTGAAAACGTAACTGGCGAGGCCACTGGTTGGCAGGCTTGGTCTGCGCCGCAGGCCCAACATGCGCGAGCACGTTACGAACTGCGCAGCGTGCGTCTGGAGCGTGAATCACGGGAGCAAACGTTACGCCTTCAAACCAAGGCGGAGCTTAAAGTGTCTGATATCACTGAGCATTCCCAGCATACCGACCCGGTAGTGCTGGAAAAAAAACGCGCGATCATTGAAGCCGTTCTGCAACGCGCACGCGCCAAACGCAGGCCGGATTGAGGCTTCACAAAGCAACATGCCACCTCAGGGGCGGCATGTGCAAACTGTGAGGGGCAACGCTGAAGGCGCCCTTACCAAGGCTAAACGCTACGTCCAGGGTTAGCCAACTGCGAGAACGCCTTCACCACTTCTGGTGGGGCCTGCACCATTTCAATCAGCACCCCCTCACCCGCAATGGGAAACTCCTCGTTTGCCTTGGGGTGCAAAAAGCAGATATCAAACCCGGCAGCACCCTTACGGATACCGCCAGGCGCAAAGCGTACGCCGCGGGCTGTAAGCCACTCCACTGCGGTAGGCAGATCATCAATCCACAAACCGATATGGTTCAGTGGCGTGGCGTGAACGGCGGGCTTTTTGTCCGGATCCATGGGTTGCATCAAATCGACTTCGACTTTGAACGGACCCGCGCCAATAGCGCAGATGTCCTCATCAACATTCTCTTTCTCGCTCTGAAAAGTGCCGGTCACTTCCAGACCCAACATCTCCACCCAGAGTTTTTGCAGCCGCTTCTTGTCCGGCCCTCCAATGGCGATCTGCTGAACACCCAAAACCTGAAAAGGACGTTTCATTAAACAAACTCCACAATGGGTTGGTCAACGACGAGGCTTTCACCCTTGGACGCCAGTACTTTGCCGACCACTCCATCGGCCACAGCAAAGAGCACGTTCTCCATCTTCATGGCTTCAATCACTGCGACTCGCTCACCAGCCTGCACCTTCTGGCCAGGTACTACGGCCACACTGACCAACAGACCGGGCATGGGTGAGAGCACAAAGCGGCTCATATCGGGCGCTGCTTTGAAAGGCATGAGGGCATGCAACTCAGCCGTGCGCGGAGACATGACCTGCACATCGATGCGTCTCCCGTTGTGTTGAACACGCCACGCCAGCGGGTTGCGGGGTGTACCCGCTTCGACCTGGGCGGTAAAGGGCTTGCCGTTCACCATGCCGCGATGACAAATGGCGTTCAGGCGCGACTCACTTTGAATATCATAGACTTGGCCGTCCACGATGACCCGAGCCGAGCCGGTGCTGCCGACATAGTCGTCCACATGCACCGGGGTATAGACGTTGGCACCTCCAGCGCCCAGCGTCACAACCACATATTTCTTGGCCACCGTGACCGAGAAGCCATCTAGTTGGCCACTGATACTGGCCGAGAGTTCGCGGGTTTTGCGGCGCACCAAGGTAGCCAGAGCCAATAGGAAGTTGGAGTCGTCATGCGGCACCTCTTCAGCCACGAAGCCCTTGCTGAAATGCTCTGCAATAAAGCCCGTATTGAAATCGCCTGAGACAAACTTGGGGTGGGCCAACAAGGCCGACTGAAACGGAATGTTGCTGGACACGCCCCGAATCACAAAGCCATTGAGTGCCTCGCGCATCTTGGCAATTGCATCATTGCGGTCCTTGCCATGTACGATGAGCTTGGCAATCATGGAGTCGTAGTACATGGGGATTTCGCCGCCATCTATCACACCGGTATCCACCCGCACGCCATAGAGGTGCTCCGTGTCGCCCTGCCACATGGTCTGTTCCGGTGGCGCAAAGCGCACTAAGCGACCGGTGGACGGCAGGAAGCCGCGAAACGGATCTTCCGCGTTAATACGGCACTCCATGGCCCAACCCTCACGCTTGACATCGGCCTGCGTCATTGGCAGCTTTTCGCCGGCAGCCACGCGAATCATCAGTTCCACCAAGTCCAGACTGGTAATGGCCTCCGTTACGGGGTGCTCCACCTGCAGACGGGTATTCATTTCCAGGAAGTAGAAGCTCTCGTCCTTACCGACGACGAACTCCACCGTACCAGCGCTTTGGTATTTCACCGCCTTGGCCAACTGCACCGCCTGCTCGCCCATGGCTTTGCGGGTCGCGTCACTGATGAAGGGCGATGGCGCCTCTTCAATCACCTTCTGGTGGCGGCGCTGAATGGAGCACTCACGTTCGTTAAGGTACAGCACGTTGCCAAAACTATCGCCAATAAGTTGGATCTCAATGTGGCGGGGCTCTTCGACAAACTTTTCCACGAACACGCGGTCGTCGCCAAAGCTGTTGCGTGCCTCGTTGGTGCAACTTGTAAAACCCTCAAAAGCTTCTTTGTCGTTGTAGGCCACGCGCAGGCCCTTGCCGCCGCCGCCAGCGCTGGCCTTAATCATCACGGGGTAACCAATGCCTTTTGCAATCTCCACGGCCTTCTCAGCAGATTCAATGGCGCTGTTGACGCCTGGAATGCAGTTGACACCGGCCGCACCGGCAAGCTTTTTGGACTCAATTTTGTCGCCCATGGCGGCCATCGAGTAGTGCTTGGGGCCGATGAAAACAATGCCTTCCTCTTCCACTCGTTTGGCAAACTCTGCGTTTTCGCTCAAGAAGCCGTAGCCGGGGTGCAAGGCTTGGGCTCCCGTCTGTTTGCATGCCGCAATGATTTTTTCCCCCACCAGATAGCTTTCGCGGCTTGGGGGTGCGCCGATATACACAGCCTCGTCGGCCAACAAAACGTGGCGTGCTTCCCGGTCAGCATCTGAATATACGGCGACAGTCTTGATGCCCATTTTGCGGGCAGTAATAATCACGCGGCAGGCGATTTCGCCCCGGTTAGCAATCAGTATTTTGGTAAACATAAGAACTCCAATTCAATTTTCAGTTCGGCGCCCAGAGCGCAGTGTCTGTATCAGGAATACCGTGGAACCGGCTTTGCCGGGCCACTGGTATTGCCCCCTGCAAGGGGGAAAGCGGCCACACGGAGTGGGCAAGCCGGGGGGTGTGCCATGTTCACAGCGGAATGTTGCCGTGCTTGCGCCACGGGTTTTCCAGTTTCTTATCCTTGAGCATCACCAATGAACGGCAGATGCGCTTGCGGGTCTCATGCGGCAGGATCACGTCGTCGATAAAGCCACGCGCGCCAGCCACAAAGGGGTTAGCAAAGCGCGCCTTGTATTCGGCTTCCTTGGCTGCCAGCTTTTCGGGATGGCCCTTCTCTTCACGGAAGATGATCTCCACAGCGCCCTTGGCGCCCATCACGGCGATCTCGGCGTTGGGCCAGGCAATGTTGACATCGCCGCGCAAATGCTTGGAAGCCATCACGTCGTAAGCGCCGCCATAGGCCTTGCGCGTAATCACGGTGATCTTGGGCACAGTGCACTCTGCATACGCATAGAGCAGCTTGGCGCCGTGCTTAATGATGCCGCCGTACTCCTGCGAAGTGCCTGGCATAAAGCCGGGCACATCAACAAAGGTGATCACGGGGATATTGAAGGCATCACAGAAGCGTACGAAGCGCGCCGCCTTGATTGAGCTCTTGATATCCAAGCAGCCCGCCAATACCGTGGGTTGATTCGCCACAATGCCCACCGTCTGGCCATCCATGCGGCCAAAGCCGATGATGATGTTCTTGGCGTACTCAGGCTGAATTTCGAAGAAGTCGCCATCGTCCACCGTCTTGGTGATCAACTCCTTCATGTCATAGGGCTTATTAGGGTTATCTGGAACCAACGTATCCAGACTCAAATCCATACGGTCGGCGGGATCGCCACTACGGCGGACCGGCGCTTTTTCGCGGTTGCTGAGTGGCAGATAGTTGTAGAGCCGACGCAGCATCGAAAGTGCTTCAATGTCGTTTTCAAAGGCCAGATCGCACACACCGCTCTTGGTGCTGTGGGTGACCGCGCCACCCAGTTCTTCAGCAGTCACGTCCTCGTGGGTCACCGTCTTGACCACTTCGGGGCCGGTCACAAACATGTAGGAACTGTCCTTCACCATGAAGATGAAGTCGGTCATGGCGGGCGAATACACAGCGCCACCGGCGCATGGGCCCATGATCATGCTGATCTGCGGAATCACGCCACTGGCCATCACATTGCGCTGGAACACATCGGCATAACCGCCCAAGGAGGCCACGCCTTCCTGAATACGGGCGCCGCCCGAGTCGTTCAGGCCAATCACCGGCGCACCGACCTTCATAGCCTGGTCCATCACCTTGCAGATTTTTTCCGCATGGGCTTCGGACAACGCGCCGCCAAATACGGTGAAGTCCTGGCTGTACACAAACACCAAGCGTCCGTTGATCATGCCGTAACCGGTGACCACGCCATCGCCCGGAATCTTTTGGTCGGCCATACCGAAGTCAACGCAGCGGTGCTCCACAAACATGTCCCACTCTTCAAACGTGCCTTCATCGAGCAGCACCTCAATGCGTTCACGTGCGGTGAGCTTGCCTCTTTTGTGCTGCGCATCGATGCGCTTCTGACCGCCGCCCAGGCGCGCGAGCTCGCGTTTGGCTTCCAGTTGTTCAAGGATATCGTGCATGGTTTCCTTCTTTCTTTGTATTCGATGACTAACTAATTTAGGTTGCTGCGCCGGAGGCATGCAGGGCCAGCAAATTGCGCGCTGCGGTGCTTGCAGCCAATTGACCGGACTGCACTGCGCTTGTCAATGCAGGCAATTGCGCGCGTACTGCCGGATCATTTTTAAATGCTTGCTTGAGGCCTGCGTCGACACGTTCCCACATCCAAGCCAATGCCTGGTGTTGGCGCCGTGCAGCCAATAAACCATTGGCAGTTTGCAAGCGCTGAAAGGTCGTAACGGCCTCCCAGAAGGCATCCAGACCCTGCCCCTGCAAGGCGCTCATCTTGATGACTTGTGGATGCCAATGCTTGTCGCTGTGCGGGTCATGTGGATTGCCGCTAATGCCCAACAATCGCAGACTGGAAGTAATTTGTGCCTGGGCCCGCATGGCGGCATCTGCATCGATATCGGCCTTGTTGATAACCACCAAATCGGCTAGTTCCATCACGCCTTTTTTGATCGCCTGCAAGTCGTCACCCGCATTGGGTAGCTGCATCAATACAAACATGTCGCTCATGCCTTGCACAGCGGTCTCGCTTTGGCCCACACCTACAGTCTCGACAATCACGATATCGAAACCTGCAGCTTCACAAACCAGCATGGCTTCGCGTGTCTTTTCGGCCACTCCGCCCAAGGTGCCGCTGCTGGGGCTGGGACGGATGTAGGCGCGTTCGTGCATGGAAAGCAACTCCATGCGGGTCTTGTCGCCCAATATGGAACCACCCGACACTGAGCTACTGGGGTCCACGGCAAGCACGGCCACGCGATGGCCTTTTTCAATCAGATACAAGCCCAGCGCTTCGATAAAGGTGCTTTTGCCTACGCCCGGTACGCCGCTAATACCCAACCGAAGCGATTTACCGCTATGGGGCAACAAGGTGGTCAGCAGTTCGTCCGCCAGGACACGATGGTCGGCACGGGTGGACTCCAACAAAGTAATGGCCTTAGCCAAACTGCGCCGTTGCGCCAGACCCTGGCCCTGTAGAACGTCACTTGCTTGCACGCCTGCCCTTTTAGGTGGCGAAGCAAAAGTTTCAGCAGACATCCACATGCTTTCGCTGGATGCTCAGGCCGCAGCCAGTGCCTTGTTGATCTGGTCCAGCACATCGCGGGCGCTAGCCGGAATCGGCGTGCCGGGGCCATAAATACCTTTGACGCCAGCGGCATATAGAAAGTCGTAGTCCTGGCGCGGAATCACGCCGCCCACAAA
>CAIQYP010000478.1 GCA_903876045.1 uncultured beta proteobacterium
CGAAAGCGGCGGATGTTGAAGGCCATGACGGGGATCACTGCAAACATCAAGACCATGGCCAATGTGGAGCTGCGCCCGTAATCGCCACCGCCCCTAAACATCCAGTCGTACATCAGGTTAGCCAGCACGCTGGTATCCCACTGGCCGCCGGTCATGGCCATCACCACGTCAAACACCTTGAGCACGGTGATGGTGATGGTGGTCCAGACCACCAGAATGGTGGACATCACCTGCGGCACCATGATCTCGAAAAAGATTTGCAGCTCAGTAGCACCATCAATGCGGGCCGCCTCAATCGTGTCCTGCGGCACGCCACGCAGCGCAGCAGACAGGATCACCATGGCAAAGCCGGTCTGGATCCAGACCAAAATTGCCATCAGGAAAAAGTTGTTCCAGAACGGAAGCGTGACCCAGGCCTGCGGCTTGCCGCCCAGGCCCATGACCATGGCGTTCAGAATGCCGATCTGCTCCGAGTCCGGGCCGCGAAAATCAAAGACAAACTTCCAGATCACACTGGCACCGACAAAGCTGATGGCCATGGGCATGAACACCATGGACTTGGCGAAATTGCCCCACCACACCTTATCGGCCAGCACCGCCACCACCAACCCGAAAGCCGTGGCCGTGGCCGGCACCACCAGCAACCACATGAAGTTGTTGCGGATGGTAATTAGAAAATTCTGGTCCACCAACACCCAGGTGTAGTTGGACAGGCCGACAAAAGTTTCGCCCGTGGCGTCATAAAAACTCAGTCGGAAAGTTTCAAACAAGGGGTAGAACAAATACACCCCCAGCAGCAGCAGGGCCGGCGCCAGAAACAGCCAGGGCCGTATGCCGGACTTGATCCCTTCCTTGCGGTTACGGCTGCTTGAGGTGGCATCCACCACCCGGTCCAGCAGAAAGTTGCTGCCTGCAAAGTACAGCAGGCAGAACGCGATGCTGACCACCACGGCGGTGAGCGTTTGAATCAATGCGTCATTCATGGTGATCAGCTCGCGTTACTCGTTCAGTTACTCAAATACTCAATTACTTGATAGCGTCCCAGCTCTTCTGGATTTCGTCAGCCACATCTTTGGCAGATTTGCCACCAGAGAAGTCGACCATCCCCTTCCAGAAGCTACCCGCACCCACGGCGCCGGGCATCAGGTCGGAGCCGTCAAAGCGGAAGGTGGTGGCACCCAGCAAAATTTCACCTTGCTTCTTGAGCGCTGGCGTCTTGTACTTGGCCAAATCCACACCCTTGTGCGGTGTCAGGAAGCCGCCTTCAGCCATCCAGATTTCATGTGCCTGTGGGTGTTGCAGATATTCCATAAAGGCGCGCGCGCCCTTGCTGTCCTTGGTGATGGTCAGGATCGTTCCGCCACCTTCCACCGGGTTGCCCAGTTTCTTGCTGGCGTAGGAAGGGAAGTAGAAGAAGTCTGCATCGCTGGCCTTGCCTTCAGGGAAGAAGGCCGGAATGAAACTGGCCTGGCGGTGCATATAGCACTTGGGTGGCGAGCCGAACAATCCCTTCGGGCTGTCCTTGAAGCTCACGGTAGCCACGGCCTTGGCGCCGCCGTCCACATAGGCGTCGTTCTTGGCAAACCAGCCATAGGCTTCAATGGCCTCGATCACGCGCGGATCATTGAACTTCATCTTGTTGGTGGTCCAGTCGTCATACACCTCGGGAGCATGCAGACGTAGCATCATGTCTTCCACCCAGTCGGTGCCAGGCCAACCGGTGGCAGCATCGCTGCCCAGGCCGATGCACCAGGGCTTGGCGCCACCGTCCGCCGCCATCTTCTTGGTCAGCGCTTGCAGTTCCTCCATGGACTTGGGCACTTTGTAGCCCTTTTCTTTGAAATTCTCGGGGATGTACCAGACCAGGCTCTTCACATTAACGTTATAGAAGAAGCCGTAAAACTCTTCCTTGCCAGCCTTGTTCTTGTAGGTACCCAGATCGGCCCATGACTTGCCTGCGGCGTAGTTCTTCTTGACCCAGTCCTGCGCCTTGGGGCCTAGCGGTGTCAGGCCGCCGATAGCAGCCATGTTGGCAGCCAGACCGGGCTGCGGAAACACGGAAATATTGGTGGGTGAGCCTGCCTTGATGTCGATAACAATTTGCTGCTCCGAGCTTTGCGAGCATGAATGCTTGACCGTGGCGCCGGTGGAAGCTTCAAAATTGGCAACCACCTTCTTGAACATGCCCTCTTCGGCCCCGGTCCAGGGGCAGGTGATGGTGATCACCTCGCCCTTGAGGTTAGGGCCTTTGTAGTCAGCCGCCATGGAAGGCGTGACCACGGAACCCAAAGCCAGCAGTGCGCCAGCAGCGATTACGGTTTTCTTGAACATACGCGTCGTCTCCTAAAAATACTTGGCGGCCTATCCGCAAAGCAGAACTCAAAAATCAGATACTTTTTCCATCCGCGTTGAAGCGGTACAGGTGCTCTGGCGCAAACGCCAACTCAATAGCCTGCCCCGGCTCTAGCGGCAAAGTGCCGTCCATGCGGGCAGTGATGTCACCCAAAACAGGGGAAGTCACGTAGGCAAAGGTTTCGTTGCCCAGCTTTTCGGAATGCTTGAGCGTGCCCTGTATGGGGCCACCCGCCTGCACCTTGAGGTTTTCCGGACGTAGGCCTACGGTGGTGGCACCGCGCTGGGCGGCAAAGTCGCCGGTGAGGAAGTTCATTTGCGGCGAGCCGATAAAACCGGCCACAAACAGGCTGGCCGGCTTGTTGTACAAATCGAGCGGACGGCCGACCTGCTCGACCCTGCCCTTGTTGAGCACCACGATCTTGTCGGCCAGTGTCATCGCCTCGACCTGGTCGTGCGTCACATAAATCATGGTGGCACCCAGGCTGCGGTGCAGGGTAGCCAACTCGACGCGCATCTTGGTGCGCAGGGCTGCGTCCAGATTGCTTAGGGGCTCATCAAACAGAAACACCTTGGGGTTGCGCACGATAGCGCGGCCAATCGCCACGCGCTGACGCTGCCCACCGGACAAAGCCTTGGGCAGGCGCTGCAGGTATTCGCGCAGTTGCAGGATGTCTGCCGCGGCGAAGACGCGCTTTTCGATCTCTTCTTTGGGAACCTTGGCAATCTTGAGCGCAAAGGCCATGTTGTCGAACACCGTCTTGTGCGGGTACAGCGCATAGCTCTGAAACACCATGGCCACGCCGCGTTCGCTAGGCGGCAGATCACTGACCGATTCACCGCCAATCGTCATGGTGCCGCCGGAAATCTCTTCCAGCCCGGCAATCATGCGCAACAACGTGGTCTTGCCGCAGCCCGAAGGCCCGACAAACACAGTGAATTCGCCGGGTTCAATATCCAGGTCCACACC
>CAIQYP010000479.1 GCA_903876045.1 uncultured beta proteobacterium
ATGCACACCATCAAGGGCAATGCGCGCACCTATGGGCTGCTGCATCTGACCCATGTGGTGCACGAAGCAGAGCAGACATACGACAGCCTGCGCGCCAGCGAAGATACAGCGTGGGATCGTGACTATCTGCTGCTGCAACTCGATGCAACCCAAGTTGTGCTGAACGAATATGTGCACATTAACGAAGTCAAGCTGGGCCGTAAGGGCCCAGGGCGCCGTGGCGACGTGAACAATTTCTTGATGGTGGAAAAGCAGCAGATTGCAGACGCGCTGACACTGCTGGACCAGACAGATACCGCCAGCGGTGCCGCCTTGCGTGATGCCCTGCGCCAGACCCGTCACAGCCTGGAGTCAATTGGAACCCAAAGCATTGAAGACGTGCTTGCCGGTGTGCTGGGTTCCTTGCCGGCGCTGGCCAAAGAGTTGGGCAAGGAAGCACCGGTAACGACCATCGCTTCCAACGGAATTGTGTTGCGTAACCAAATCGGTGCGATGTTGAAGAATGTCTGCATGCACCTGTATCGAAACTCTATGGACCATGGGCTAGAGAGTGCGGCTGAGCGCGTTGCGCACGGCAAGAGCCCGGCGGGTCATGTGCATCTGAGCTTGGCTATGCAGGGTGATCATCTTGCCATTAGGTTGCAGGACGATGGCCGTGGATTGGCGGTCGCGCACATCCGTCGCAAAGCCATTCAACGTAAGCTGATCGCCGACGATGCCGTGCTCAGCACCGAGCAAATTGCCCAGTTGGTGCTGCAACCCGGCTTTTCCACAGCGGAGCAGGTTACCGAAGTGTCGGGGCGCGGTGTGGGCATGGATGCGGTCAAGGGATTTGTCGAGGCCGCGGGTGGTTCACTGGCCTTGACCATTTTGGATGAAGGTTCCGGGCAGGACTATCGCCCGTTTGAAACGCTGATCCTGCTACCGGGCAAGTTCGCTTTGGCACCAGCCTTGCGCTTACTACATCACACAGCCTGACACGTCCACTATGTTTGATCTGTTGGCTGCTTTTTCTTTTGTTTTTTTGGTGGGTGGCGGCTTACTAGGTTGGTGGGGAATGCGCCAGGCGAGTGCCGCCAGTGCCGCGCAGAAAATGCAACAGGTCGCGTCCGACCAACAAAGCGCACGAGAGCAAGCGCAGCAAGATTTGATGGCGGATTTGCGAGCCCTCGAACAACAGCTTGAAGATGCGCAGCGCAGTTCTAACCAGCAACTGGATCGCATGCAGTCTGACCACGCCACTGCGCAGCAGCAGTTTGCAGCGGAGGCCGACACAGTGCGCAAGCAGGCTGCAAATGGCTGCGCCACTATGTCGGCCGAAGTGGCCACACTGCTGGGGCTGGTCAAGACATTTGAGCGCTGGCATGGCGACATGAACACGTTGATACATCACAACCGTGAAATGCACGCTATGAATGACGACTTCGCCACCATCGTGCGGCAGATGGTCATCGTGACACTCAATGCATCCATAGAAGCCGCGCGCGCCGGCGAGCAGGGCCGAGGCTTTGCCGTAGTGGCCAGCGAAATGCGCAATTTGGCCACGCGAGCCGAAAAGCTATCCAACGATTACCGAGCCCGCCTATACGAGAACGACCTGATCACCACCACCACCTTTCAAGGGCTTCAAGCGGGCGGCAAGATGATTATGGGAACCGTCATCGGGCTAGATCTGGTTACCAAGAAAACCCATGACGTGCTGACTGGTTGAACCGCAATGATCAGCATACATGCGCAACAGGCACTAAACCAAATGGTTCGTCGTTCCATTCAAGCCAGTCCGCTTACGGTGAACGGCGTTACCGCGGATGTCATAG
>CAIQYP010000480.1 GCA_903876045.1 uncultured beta proteobacterium
AGTGGAACGCCTGGAGATCAGGAGCAAGCTCAATGCGGTCAAGCCAGACGATGAGCTGGCCAATCAGCTGCGGCACGATCTGGCCGCGTTGCCGCGCGATGTGGCCGTGGCGCGCGAGCGCTGGAGCGCCATGGCGCAGGACTACCGCGAGCGTGCCAAACCCTTGGGCGGCCTGTCTCCCCATGCCCTGCCGTTTGCGGGCGACCCTGACGGAAATCCCCAACAGCAGCAAGCCTTTCAGAGCTCGCGCCTGAACTTTCTGGCCCTGGTGTTTTGCCTGATGGTAGGCACTGCCGGCCTGCCCCATTTGTTGACGCGCTACTACACCACGCCCACGGTGGCCGAGACCCGGCGTTCGGTGGCCTGGTCCCTGGTCTTTATTTCCCTGCTGTATGCCTCGGCACCGGCGCTGGCGGTCTTGGTCAAGTACGAGGTGATGGCGCATCTGGTGGGCCAGCCGTTTGATGCGCTGCCGAGCTGGATGGCCCAATGGTCACGCGACCCGGCCTTGCTGAGCTATTCCGATGTCCTTGGCGACGGCATTCTGCATTTTGGCGAGCTCAAGATCGGCCCCGATCTGGTGATGCTGGCCTCGCCGGAAATCAGCGGCCTGCCCTATGTGGTGTCGGTGCTGGTGGCCGCCGGTGGCCTGGCCGCGGCCCTGTCCACCGCCGACGGGCTGCTGTTGACGATTGGCAATGCGTTGGCGCATGACGTGTACTTTGAGGGCAACAGCAGCAGCAAGCTGCAGTCCATGCGCCGTGTCATGTGGTCCAAGTTTGCGCTCTTGGTGGTGGCCCTGATCGCCGCCTATGTGGCGGCGCAGCGCCCGGCCGGCATCTTGTACCTGGTGGCGGCTTCGTTTTCACTGGCCGGTGCGGCCTTTGTTCCGGCCATGGTGCTGGGCATCTTTTGGCCACGTACCACCCGCGTCGGCGCGCTCGGTGGCATGCTCACGGGTCTGGCACTCACCTCCTATTACATGGTGATCAATCAGGTCGGTGTGCGCCAGGCACTGGGGCTGGCGGGTGACGGTTTGTGGCTGGGCATTCAGCCGGTATCCGCAGGCATCTTTGGCGTGGCGGCCGGCCTGGCGGCGACGGCCCTGCTCAGCCTGGTCTCCACGCCCGAGCCGCCGAACGCGGTTTAGGCCTGCCGCAGCACTTGGGCTATAATCATGGGCTTCGCCTTGCTGCACCCTGTTTAGACGCCGGGGGCAGCTTTTTCTTTACCCGGTAAATGAAGAATTTCCGGGACATCCACAAGGAGTATCAATGCGTCATTACGAAATCATTCTCATGATCCACCCGGATCAGAGCGAACAAGTTCCTGCCATGCTGGAGCGTTACAAGGGCATGATCACCGCTGGCGGTGGCAAGGTGCACCGTGTTGAAGATTGGGGCCGTCGTCAGATGGTTTACATGATCAACAAGTTGGCCAAGTCCCACTACCTGTGCATCAATATCGAAGCCGATCAGGCTGTGATGGCTGAACTAGAACACGCATTCAAGTTCAACGATGCAGTGCTGCGCCACCTGACGGTTCTGAAGAAGAAAGCTGACACGGGTCCTTCCTCCATGATGAAGACCGTTGAGCGTGAAGACGCGCGCAAGGCCCAACAGGCCGATTACCAACAACAAGCCTGAGTTTGAAGATCTGATTTCCCAATAGGAGTGCAATCCAATTCACTGGAACTGACAGCCTGTATCGCGGAGGTGGAAGCCATGCGCTACACACCGGCAGGAATACCGGCCCTGAATTGCAGACTTGAACACGAGTCGCAAATTCAGGAAGTCGGCGAAGTTAGAACCGTGAAAATGGTCATAAAGGCAGTTGCCTTTGGATTCCAAGCTGAAAGACTAGCCAAACAGGCTATCGGAAGCGAGTGGAGTTTCAAGGGATTTCTTGCTAACGCACGCCAAGGAAAGTCGATCGTTTTTCATATTCAAGATTTTTTGCAAGACTAATTTTTAGGAGTCCATCATGCCCGGACCAAAACGTTTCAATAAAGACAAGCGCCCCAAGCGCAATACACAGTCACTGTTGTTCAAGCGCAAGCGCTTTTGCCGCTTCACCGTGACTGGCGTCGAAGAGATCGACTACAAAGACATCGATACCCTGCGTGACTTCATTGCTGAAAACGGCAAGATCATTCCCGCACGCCTGACCGGCACCCGCGCAATTTTCCAGCGCCAACTCAACACCGCTATCAAGCGCGCACGTTTCCTCGCGTTGCTGCCTTATAGCGATCAGCACAAGATCTAAGGAGACTGACCCCATGCAAATCATTCTGCTCGACAAGGTCGTCAACCTCGGTAATTTGGGCGAAATCGTCCGTGTGAAAGATGGTTACGCACGTAACTTCCTGATCCCTTCCGGTCGTGCACGCCGTGCTACCGAATCTGCCAAGGCAGAGTTCGAAGCCCGCCGCGCTGAACTGGAAAAGGTTGCAGCAGCCAAGTTGGCTGAGTCCCAAGCGCTGGGTGAAAAGTTGGGTGGTACGACCATCAAGCTGACTCAGAAGGCTGGTGTTGACGGCCGTTTGTTCGGTTCTGTCACCAACTCTGACATCGCTGAAGAATTGATCAAGAGCGGCTACAAAGTTGCCAAGTCCCACGTGCGCATGCCCAATGGTCCGATCAAGGTCATTGGCGACAGCACCGTGAGCGTTGCTCTGCACACGGATGTGGTGGTTGATATCACCGTTTCCGTGTACGGCGAAACAGCTTAAAAGCACCCAATTGCTACGGTCTGTTTACGGACCAGTAGCCACAAAAGCCGCCGGGGCTGTCCCCAGCGGCTTTTTTTATTGTGGGACAAACTTATCCACTGGAATGCACAGGATGTGCACAGTTTTCGCGCCTTGTTATACCCAGCCAATGCTCTCGACGATGCAGGTCTGGCGACGTAGCATCAAGGCCTAAAAGGAATCTCCATGTCAGCGAATATTTTTCCTGTCGACGAATATGGGCAAGACCGTCAGATTGCCCAGCTTCGTATCCCGCCTCACTCAATTGAAGGCGAGTCCAGCGTGCTGGGGGGGTTGTTGCTGGACAACACGGCGTGGGATCGGGTGGGAGATGTGCTGGTAGAAGGCGATTTCTACCGATACGAGCACAAGCTGGTTTACGGCGCAATCGGTGCACTGGTGAATGCCAACAAGCCAGCCGATGTCATCACCGTTTTTGAGCACCTGCAAGGTCAAGCTAAGGCAGAAGAAATCGGTGGTTTGGCGTACCTCAATTCGCTCGCCCAGTATGTGCCCAGTGCCAGCAATATTCGCCGCTACGCCGAAATCGTGCGTGACCGCTCAATTCTTCGCAAGTTGGTGACAGCTAGCGATGAAATTGCCACCAGCGCCTTTAATCCGAAGGGTCGGGCGGTATCGCAAATCGTAGACGAGTCCGAGCAAAAGATATTCAATATCGGAGAGCAGGGCAAGCGCAACAAGCAAGGCTTCCAGGCCATGGACACGTTGGTAGTGAATTTGCTTGACCGCGTCCAGGAGATGGCTGACAACCCCAACGATGTGACAGGGGTTCGTACGGGTTTCTACGACCTCGACCGGATGACTGCGGGCCTCCAGGCAGGTGATCTAATTGTTTTGGCCGCGAGACCCTCTATGGGTAAAACCGCCTTGGCAATCAATGTGGCGGAACATGTGGCCTTAAACGAGGGCCTCCCGGTAGCAGTGTTCTCCATGGAAATGGGGGCCGCCCAGTTGGCTGTGCGTGTGGTTGGATCTATCGGCCGCATTGACCAAGGCCATTTGCGCACTGGTAAGTTGACCGATGAAGAGTGGCCCCGTCTCATCGAAACCATTGAAAAGCTACGTACGATTTCGCTGCACATTGATGAAAGCCCTGGTCTGACATCCAGCGAAGTACGCGCTAATGCGCGACGCCTGTCGCGCCAGTATGGCCAGTTGGGATTAATTGTGGTGGACTATCTGCAACTCATGAGCGGCAGCAGCAGTGATGGCGAAAACCGCGCCACCGAACTGGGTGAAATTTCGCGTGGTCTCAAAATGCTGGCACGGGAACTCAAGTGCCCGGTCATTGCTCTGTCGCAGCTTAACCGAAGCGTTGAGCAGCGTCCCGACAAGCGCCCGATGATGAGCGACTTGCGCGAATCCGGCGCCATCGAACAGGATGCAGACATCATCATGTTCATTTACCGGGACGAGTACTACACCAAAGATGCCTGTAAGGAGCCGGGCGTGGCCGAGGTCATCATCGCCAAACAGCGAAACGGTCCCACCGGGACCGTCAAGCTTGCTTTCCTGCGCAACATCACCAAGTTCGAAAGCCTGGCGAGCGGGGGCGGTGGCGATTACTGAAATAAGAGCCCCCACGTTCGCCCACTTCGTGTGGCTCTCTGCCCTCTCAGTGGGCTAACCCGACTTGGGGCGGCCCGGCGCCGGGTTGCCATTCCACTCCTGCTATAACACTTCGCTGGCAAAGTCGGCCAGTCGCGAGCGCTCACCCCGTGCCAACGTGATGTGCCCGCCGTGCGGCCAGCCTTTGAATCGGTCCACTGCAAAGGTTAGGCCGGAGGAGCCTTCAGTTAAGTAGGGCGTATCGATCTGGGCCAGATTGCCCATGCAGATGATTTTGGTGCCAGGGCCTGCCCGGGTAATCAGTGTCTTCATCTGTTTTGGCGTCAGATTTTGCGCCTCGTCGATGATCACGTATTTGTTCAGAAAGGTGCGGCCGCGCATGAAGTTCATGCTCTTGATCTTGATGCGGCTGCGGATCAACTCGTTGGTGGCGGCGCGGCCCCATTCGCCCGCGCTGGTGTCGGTTTTTCCCAGAACTTCCAAGTTGTCATCGAGCGCACCCATCCACGGGCCCATCTTTTCTTCCTCCGTTCCCGGAAGGAAGCCAATGTCCTCACCCACGCTGACAGTAGCACGGGTAACGATGATCTCGGTATAACGGCGGTCATCGAGAACCTGGGTCAAACCGGCTGCTAACGCCATCAAGGTCTTGCCGGTGCCAGCCGTACCGGTCAGCGTGACAAAGTCGACTTCCGGATCGGTCAGCAGATTCATGGCGAAGTTCTGTTCGCGGTTGCGCGTGGTGACACCCCAGACTGCATTTTTCAGGTGGTTGAAGTCTTTGAGCGTTTTGAGCACAGCCGTGGTGCCGCGAATTTCGGTTACGCGGGCATACAGGCTAGGTTCGCCGGGGGACTCAAAGTAGACAAATTGGTTGATCAGCATGCTGGGCACGGCGGGGCCGTCTACCTTGTAAAAGGTGTGCTGGCCCTGTTGCCAGCTTTCAACGCTTTGGCCGTGGGTGGCCCAGAAGTCGGAGGGCAGCGCAAGACTGCCTGAATACAGCAAGTCGCCATCTTCCAGTGTCTTGTCGTTCTGGTAATCGTCTGTGGCCAAGCCCAGCGCGCGCGCCTTGACGCGCATATTGATGTCCTTGGACACCAACACCACCTCGCGCGGTGCGTATTGTTTGCGCAGTGCCTCCACCACACCCAATATCTGGTTATCAGCCTTGCCTTGTGGCAGGCTGGTGGGCAGGGCGTAGTCCAGTGGTTGAGTCTGGAACAGCAGTTTGCCGCGCGCATCTCGGTGGCCGGTGCTGGCCAATTGGAAACCAGCCGTGATGTCTGCACCAGGTGTGCCGGCCAAAGCGTCCAGGGTGCGGCTGGTTTGACGCGCGTTGCGGGCTACTTCGGTCATGCCCTTTTTGTGACCGTCTAATTCTTCCAACACGATCATTGGCAAGTAGATGTCGTGCTCTTCAAAGCGGAACAGACACATTGGATCGTGCAACAACACATTGGTATCCAGCACAAATAGCTTGGCCGGGCCCGTCTGCAGGCGCTTGGCACGCTTGGTATTGCCAGCAGGTTTGGCAACCGGAGATTTCTCAGCATTTGCTGTTGATTCAAGTGCAGCCACTTGTTGCAGCGATTTCGGACTCTCTTTGGCCACTGGCTTGCTAAGGGGAACTACGATACCTTTGACGGGTGCCAGTTCAACACTTTCGGCTTTGCGTTGCGGTCGACTAGCCGGACGTATAGACGCGTCAAAGGCTTTGGCTGGCAGGCGGTCGGCTCGCTTGGTTGGGGCGGGAGGCAGGGGCATGTAGTGTGGCTCTTGAAGAAAGGTTTATGAAAAAACGATGCCGTAAAAGTGAAAAAGCCACCTTGAGCCAAGGTGGCTTTTTGCAGAAGCGCGGTTGTGAAAATCAACGGCATATTGCCCATTATGCATAAGCTTTGTGACACCGCCAGTAACGACGTGTGTCAAAACAACAAATGCTGTCAGGCGGCCTTTTTGTTCAGCAACTTGACGGACTTGAGAACCTCGTCCACATGGCCGGGCACTTTCAGGCCGCGCCATTCTTCCTTGAGTAAACCATCAGCGCCCACCAAGAAAGTACTCCGCTCAATGCCTTTGACCTTTTTGCCATACATGATCTTGTTCTTGACCACGCCAAACATGTGGCACATTTTTTCTTCGGTATCGGCAATCAGTTCAAAAGGCAATTCCAATTTGGCCTTGAACTCGTCGTGGGATTTCATGTTGTCGCGCGACACGCCAAACACAGTGGCGCCAGCCTTTACAAAATCCTTGTACTTGTCACGGAATTGCATGGCTTCGGTGGTGCAGCCAGGAGTGTTGTCCTTCGGGTAGAAGTACAACACCATGGTTCTGCCATTGTTAGAGGTGTTAGTCACCTTGATGCCGTTAGTGGCATTTGCCTCGAACTCGGGAAGGGGTTTATTGACAACAATCGCCATAGGTTATATAAGTCTCGCGTGCAGGTGTCAGTCAAGGTGAGGGTTATTAGCCTGACAGCGCTATTTCCCCTCGACCGCAACCGCTGATTTTACTCCGAAATGGTTAGCACCTCGCACGGCTAGGAGCGTGGGCGGCAGAAACTAGGGTTGTCACTAACGACGTAATGTGAGGTGGAGCGTTAACTGGGAATGAGCACTAGCTACATTCCATACCAGCCCGAACAACAGTACCTTTTGCCCTGTGCTTTGCAGGAGTGGTTGCCGCAGGGGCACCTGGCGTACTTCATCAGTGACACCGTGGACAGCCTAAACCTGAGCGCCTTTCATGCGCGTTACGCAAGTGGCGGATCACGCAACCAGCCGTTTCACCCAGCCATGATGGTCAAGGTGCTCGTGTATGCGTATGCCACTGGGGTTTTTAGTTCACGCAAGATTGCCAGGAAGCTGCATGAGGATGTGGCATTTCGGGTGCTGGCGGCGGACAACTTTCCGGCGCACCGTACGATCCGGGACTTTCGGGCGCTGCATCTGTTGGAGTTCACGGATTTGTTTGTCCAGGTCGTGCGCCTGGCGCGCGAGATGGGCCTG
>CAIQYP010000481.1 GCA_903876045.1 uncultured beta proteobacterium
AATAACATTCACCGTCGCGTTTCAGCAATTGCTGGGGCAAGTGTTGGGACAATGTGCAACCGACAGAAGATGGAATGTCAGCTCAGCCTGGGTGGCAGGCGCAGTAGCCCCTTGTTGCTATACGCACAGGGGCTTTGCGCACTGGGCAGTGCACATCGCACTCAGGGCGCCCAGTCGTAGCCAATCGTTACCGGCGCGTGGTCCGAGAACTTCTCGCCCTTGTAGATGTCCACGTTCCGGGCGCCGACCGCCAAGGCGGGCGTAGACAAGTGGTAGTCGAGTCGCCAGCCCACGTTCTTGGCATAGGCCTCTCCACGGTTGCTCCACCAGGTGTAAGCCGCATCGGTGGCGGTGGGTTCCAACTGACGATAGACATCGACCAAGCCGCCTGCTGTCAAAAGCTTGGTCATCCAGGCGCGCTCCTCAGGCAGAAAACCGGAGTTCTTGCGATTGCCCTTGAAGTTTTTCAGATCGATTTCCTGATGCGCAATATTGATGTCGCCGCACAGAATGAAATCGCGCTCTGCCTTGAGCGTCATCAAGTAGGGGTACATCTCGTCCAGAAAGCGGAACTTCGCTGCTTGCCGCTCCTCTCCAGAGGAACCACTGGGAAAGTAGGCGCTGATGATCGAGTGCTTGCGCTGGGGCGTGTCAAAGCGCAGTTCTACATAGCGACCTTCCGGGTCGAACTCGGGCGAGTTGTAGCCCACCACCACGTCACTGGGCTCCAGGCGTGTGTAGACCCCCACCCCCGAGTAGCCCTTCTTTTCGGCCAAATGGAAATAGCCCTTCAAGCCGGAGAGCTCTTCAAATTTGTCTGCCAGGTCGGGCGCCTGGGCTTTGATTTCCTGCACGCAAATACAATCGGGAGCGGTCTGGGCAAGCCAGGCCTCCAGACCTTTGCTGGTGGCGGAACGGATGCCGTTGAGGTTCAGGCTGGTTAACTTAAACAAGGAATTTCCCATGTCGATTCAAGACCCTGCGCAAGGCGCTGTTGCGGACCCTCTGGCCCAGGCTTTTGTGGCATTTGCCGTGGAGTGCGGGGTGCTGCGCTTTGGCGAGTTCAAGACCAAAGCGGGTCGCATGAGCCCGTACTTCTTCAACGCAGGCCTGTTTGACGATGGCGCCAAACTACTGCGTTTGGCGGAATTCTATGCCCAGCGCTTGCTGGCCAGCGGCATCGAATTCGACATGGTGTTCGGCCCTGCTTACAAAGGCATTCCATTGGGCGCGGCGTTGTCGGTGGAATTGGCGAGGCGCGGGCGCAATGTGCCTTTTGCCTACAACCGCAAAGAGGCAAAAGACCATGGCGAGGGAGGCACCCTGGTCGGTGCTCCGCTCAAAGGGCGCGTCCTGGTCGTAGATGACGTCATGTCTGCTGGCACCGCTGCGCGCGAGTCGATTGCCATTATTGAAGCCGCAGGTGCCACGCCGCATGCAGTGTGCATTGCGCTGGACCGTCAGGAGATGGCCACCGAGAACGGTCAGGATGTGCCCTACAGTGCTGTGCAATACGTAGAAAGCAAGCTGGGCTTGCAGGTCTGCGCGATTGCGAAATTGACAGATTTGATGCAGTATCTCGCCTCAGGTGGGAAATCTGCTTCGCAGCAAGACCATGCAAGGGTGCTTGCATACCGGCAGCGATACGGAGTCGAATAAGGGTGAATATGAAAAAGCGCGTGGGAGTCTGGCTGGCAAGGGGGTTGTTGGGCTTGGCCTGTGTAGCTTTTGCACAAAGTGGGCTGGCACAGGGCATTTATACCTGTGTGGATGCACAGGGGCGCAAGCTGACATCGGACAGGCCAATCCCCGAGTGCATCGACCGTGAGCAAAGACTGCTCAACCCCAGCGGCACCGTCAAGCAAAAGATTGGGCCAACCCTCACCGCCGCCGAGCGTGCCGCGCTGGATGCCAAGGAAAAGCAGGATCTTGAAGAGCGCAACCGACTCGCTGAAGAACACCGCCGCGACAAGGCGCTGCTAGCGCGCTACCCCACCCGTGCCGCGCACGACAAGGAGCGCAATGAGGCCTTGGCCCAAGTTACCGCGGTGAGCAAGGCGGCCTCTACGCGTTTGAACGAGTTGGTGACGCAGCGCAAGAAACTCGATGACGAAATGGAGTTCTACAAAAAGGACCCCAATAAAGCGCCAGAGTATCTGCGTCGTCAGGTGGAAGAGAACAATCAAAGCGCCGCAGTTCAAAAGCGCTTTATGGTCGAACAGGAAGAAGAACTGCGCCGTGTGAATGGCCGCTTTGACGATGAACTGGTGCGACTGCGTCAGCTCTGGCCCACCATCGCCAAATAAACCTTAAGCCAACTTGGCGCGCAGCAGGTCGTTAACCTGTTGCGGGTTTGCCTTACCCTTGCTGGCCTTCATGATCTGACCAACCAGACTATTCAGTGCCTTCTCGTTGCCGGCTTTGAATTCGGCTACGTTTTTGGCATTGGCGGCGATTACTTCATCGACGATGGCTTCCAGCGCGCCACTGTCATTCATCTGCTTGAGGCCCTTGGCCTCGATGATGGCGTCAACGCTGGCGCTGTCGCCGCTTTTGTCACTTTCCCACAGCGCATCCATCACTTGACGCGCGGCGTTGTTGGAGATGGTGCCGTCGCTGATGCGGGTAATCAACGTGGCAAGAGTTGTTGCTTCTACTGGTGCCTGGTCAATCGCTAAATCCTGCGCATTCAAGCGGCGAGCCAGTTCGCCGGTAATCCAGTTGCTGGCCAGTTTGGCCTGGCCACAGGCTTTGGTTACGGCTTCAAAGTAGGCTGACAACGCCAGGCTTTGTGTCAGTTGCGTAGCATCGTATTCGCCCAGGCCATAGTCTTTTTCAAAACGTGCCGCCATGGCGCGCGGCAACTCGGCCATTTCGCCACGCACCTTGCTGATCCACTCTTGCGATATGCACAGCGGTGGCAAGTCCGGGTCGGGGAAGTAGCGGTAATCAGCCGCGTCTTCTTTGGTGCGCATGGCGCGCGTCTCACCGGTATCCGGATTGAATAAAACTGTGGCTTGCTGGATCTTGTGGCCGTCTTCGATCTGCTCGATCTGCCAGCGCACTTCAAAGTCAATGGCCTGTTGCATGAACTTGAAGCTGTTCAGATTTTTGATTTCGCGCCTCGTGCCCAGTGGGCCACCGGGTTTGCGCACCGACACATTGGCGTCGCAACGGAAACTTCCCTCTTGCATATTGCCGTCGCAAATGCCGATCCAGGTCACGATCTTGTGCAGTTCCTTGGCGTAAGCCACGGCTTCAAGCGAGGAGCGCATATCGGGCTCGGTAACGATTTCCAGAAGCGGCGTGCCAGCGCGGTTCAGGTCGATGCCGCTCTGGCCGATGAAGTCTTCATGCAGCGATTTGCCCGCGTCTTCTTCCAGATGCGCGCGCACCAGACGCACCGACATTTTTTTCTCGTTCAAGAAAAATTCGACATTGCCGCCCTGCACCACGGGAATCTCAAACTGGCTGATCTGGTAGCCCTTGGGCAGGTCCGGGTAGAAGTAGTTTTTGCGTGCAAAAACGCTCTTCTCCGCGATGTGCGAATTCACGGCCAAGCCGAACTGGATGGCACGTTCCACGGCCCCCTTGTTCATGACCGGCAATGTGCCGGGCAGGGCAAGATCGACCGCGCAGGCTTGGGTGTTGGGCTCTGCACCAAAGGCCGTGGAAGCGCGTGAAAAAATCTTCGATTGCGTAGACAGTTGGGCGTGGGTTTCAAAGCCGATGATGACTTCATAACCGCCGACCAGCGGAGCATCCGGGCGGTCCAACAAAATGGGTTCTTGCATGGTGGCCATATCAATATCCTGCGGGCTTGGCACTGTGGAAATCAGTTGCCAACTGGAAGCGGTGCGCTGCGTTCAGCAACTGCGCTTCCTTGAAATAATTACCGATCAACTGCATGCCAATCGGCATGCCTTGGTCTTGGCTCGTGCTGGAAAACCCCACCGGCAAACTCATGCCCGGCAGTCCGGCTAGCGACGCCGGTAGCGTGAAGATATCGGCCAGGTAGTTGGCCACCGGGTCATCCGACTTTTCACCCAGTTTCCAGGCCACGGTCGGCGCTACCGGGCCCGCAATGACATCGCAGATTTTGAAAGCGTTCTGGAAGTCATCCGCAATCATGCGGCGAATTTTTTGTGCCTGCAGGTAGTAGGCGTCGTAGTAGCCGTGCGACAGCACATAGGTACCAATCATGATGCGGCGTTGTACCTCTTCGCCAAAGCCTTCGGAACGGGTCTTTTTGTACATATCGGCCAGGTCGCCATGCAGCTTGGCGCGATGGCCAAACTTCACGCCATCAAAGCGGCTCAGGTTGCTCGACGCTTCGGCCGGGGCAATGATGTAGTACACGGGAATAGACAACTCGGTGCGAGGCAGGCTGATGGGCACCAGTTTGGCGCCCAGCTTCTCGTATTCGGCCAGCGCGGCGTTTACCGCATTGCGCACATCGTCAGCCAAACCGGCGCCAAAGAACTCTTGCGGAATGCCAATGCGCAGCCCTTCAATTGAATCGTTTAACGTGCGGCTGTAGTTATCAGCTGGCACATCCAGCGAGGTCGAGTCGCGGTCCAGGTCGGGGCCGCACAGTGCGCTCAGCAAGAGTGCGCAGTCTTCGGCGCTGCGTGCCATGGGGCCGGCCTGGTCCAGGCTGGAGGCAAAGGCCACCATGCCATAGCGCGAGGCACGGCCATAGGTCGGTTTGATACCGGTGACGCCGCAAAATGACGCCGGTTGGCGGATGGACCCGCCGGTGTCGGTGCCGGTGGCAGCCGGCGCCAGGCGCGCGGCCACTACAACGGCGCTACCGCCGGAGGATCCGCCGGGAATGCGCTCGGTGTTCCAGGGGTTGCATACCGGGGCGGGTGTGTCATGTCCCACGGGCGCCACGGCCGAGTTTTCGTTGCTGGAGCCCATGGCGAACTCATCGCAGTTGAGCTTGCCCAGAGTGACCATGCCGGCTCCTCTTTCGCCCTTCTCGCCGCCCCCAACGCCAGCACCTAATTTGGCCACCACGGTGGCGTCAAATGGTGAGCGGTAGCCCTTGAGCATGCGCGAGCCCGCGGTGGTGACGAAATCCTTGGTGGCAAAAATGTCCTTGTGTGCAACGGGTACGCCTTCCAGTGCTCCGGCCATGCCCGCTGCGAGGCGCGCGTCGGCAGCGGCGGCCTGTGCCAGCGTCACTTCCGGGTTGATTGCCACAAAGGCGCCCAGCGCACCATGGGCCTGGGCACGGGTCAGAAAGTGTTGCGCGACTTCTACGGCTGAGACTTGTTTGTCGGCCAATGCGGAGGCCAGTTGTTGCACGCTCAGGTCGTGCAGGGCGGTTCGAGAAAGAGATGTCGTCATGGCGGCACCTTATTCGATGACCTTGGGTACCAGGAACAGCCCGCTCTGAACCTCAGGGGCGCTCCTTTGGTTCGCTTCGCGGTTGTTCGGCTCACTCACCACGTCATCGCGCAGACGCAAGGCAATATCACCAATGGCGGCCACCGGGTGCGCAAGAGGCTCGATGCCAGTCGTGTCGACGGCGCGCATTTGCTCGACGATGTCAAAAAAACTATTGAGCTGGCCCAACATGCGGTCGCTGTGTGCGGGCGTCAAGTCCAGGCGCGCCAGGTTAGCAATGCGCGCGATGTCAGAAGATGTCAGGGACATAGATGGAATTGGAATGAAAGCAAAGGTAAATGGGGTCCAATTGGACCCGAATGCCCAGGGTATTCCCAGGCGATGGGTTATTATCCAGCCTTTGGCCCGTAGTGCGCGCAAGCGCGGTTTTAGGGACCAATTCCGCAATTTTTTATTGAATAGAACACGGTGGTGAACGGGCGAAGTCTCGTTTGCGCCTGAGAGGAATTTTGATGTTTGGATCTTTCCGGCGGTATTTTTCTACCGACCTGGCTATTGACTTGGGTACAGCCAACACCCTGATTTTTGTGCGTGACAAGGGCATTGTTCTCGACGAACCTTCAGTGGTTGCCATTCGCCACGAAGGCGGACCCCAAGGCAAGAAGACGATTCAAGCCGTGGGCCGCGAGGCCAAGGCCATGCTGGGCAAGGTGCCCGGCAATATCGAAGCCATCCGCCCCATGAAAGACGGCGTGATTGCTGACTTCACCGTCACCGAACAGATGCTCAAGCAGTTCATCAAGATGGTGCATCCGCGCGGTATCCTGAAGCCCAGTCCACGCATCATTATTTGCGTGCCCTGCGGTTCTACCCAAGTCGAGCGCCGTGCCATCCGTGAAAGCGCTTTGGGTGCTGGTGCCAGCGACGTGTTCCTG
>CAIQYP010000482.1 GCA_903876045.1 uncultured beta proteobacterium
ACCGACAAGCCCATCATCAAGGTGCCGGGCTGCCCGCCGATTGCCGAGGTGATGACCGGTGTCATCACCTACATGCTGACCTTTGACAAGATCCCCGAGCTGGATCGCCAGGGTCGGCCGAAAATGTTTTACAGCCAGCGCATTCACGACAAGTGCTATCGCCGCCCGCACTTCGATGCCGGCCAGTTTGTCGAGGCCTTTGACGACGAAGCTGCACGCAAGGGCTACTGCCTTTACAAGATGGGCTGCAAGGGCCCGACCACGTACAACGCCTGCTCCACGGTGCAGTGGAACGATGGCACCAGCTTCCCGATCAAAGCCGGTCACGGTTGCATTGGCTGCTCGGAAGATGGCTTCTGGGACAAGGGCAGTTTCTACGAGCGTCTGACCGACATCCACCAGTTTGGCGTGGAAGCCAATGCCGACAAGATTGGCGGCACCGTCGCCGGCGTCGTCGGCGCCGCCGTGGTGGCGCATGCCGCCGTCTCGGCTATCGCGCGCGCCAGCAGTGGCCGCCCCGAGAGCAAAGCCTGATCACGCAGCAGCAAGGAACACAACACCATGGCTTACGAAACCCAAGGCTTCAATCTCGACAACAGCGGCCGCCGCATTGTGGTCGACCCGGTCACGCGCATCGAAGGACACATGCGCTGCGAGGTCAACCTGGACAAGAACAACGTCATCCGCAACGCGGTCTCCACCGGCACCATGTGGCGCGGGCTGGAGGTGATTCTGCGCGGACGTGACCCGCGCGACGCCTGGGCCTTTGTGGAACGCATCTGCGGGGTCTGCACCGGCACCCACGCCATGACCAGCGTGCGCGCCGTGGAAGACGCTTTAGGCATCAAGATCCCCAAGAATGCGCACCTGCTGCGCGGCCTGTTTGACAAGACGCTGCAGGTGCACGACCACGTGGTCCACTTCTACCACCTGCATGCGCTGGACTGGGTGGATGTGGTGTCCGCGCTCAAGGCCGATCCGAAGAAGACCTCCGAGCTGCAGCAGTTGGTGTCACCGAGCCACCCACTGTCCTCGCCCGGCTATTTCCGCGACCTGCAGACACGTCTGAAAAAGTTTGTCGAGAGCGGCCAGCTCGGCCCCTTCTCCAACGGCTACTGGGGCTCCAAGGCCTATGTGCTGCCGGCTGAAGCCAACCTGATGGCGGTGGCGCATTACCTCGAAGCACTCGACCTGCAAAAGGACTGGGTCAAGATCCACACCATCATCGGTGGCAAGAACCCGCACCCCAACTTCCTGGTGGGCGGCATGCCCTGCGCCATCAACATCGACGGCAATGGCGCGGCCGGTGCGCCCATCAACATGGACCGGCTCAACTTCATCAAGTCGCGCATCGACGAGATGAACACCTTTGTGCAAAACGTCTACCTGCCTGATGTGCTGGCGATTGGCACGCTCTACAAGCACGCCGGCTGGCTGCACGGCGGTGGCCTGGCCGCCACCAATGTGATGGACTACGGCGAGTACGCCAAGGTCAGCTACGACAAGAGCACCGACCAGCTGCCCGGCGGCGCCATCATTAACGGCAACTGGGACGAGGTGCTGCCGGTGGACCCGCGCGACCCCGAGCAGGTGCAGGAATATGTGACCCACAGCTGGTACAAATACGCCGACGAAACCAAGGGCCTGCACCCCTGGGACGGCGTGACCGAACCCAACTACAAGCTGGGCGACAAGACCAAGGGCACGCGCACCAACATCGAAGAGATCGACGAGAGCGCCAAATATTCCTGGATCAAGTCGCCACGCTGGCGCGGCCACGCCATGGAAGTGGGGCCGCTGTCGCGCTACATCCTCGCCTATGCCCACGCCAAGAAGGGCAACAAGTACGCGCTGCGCCCCAAGGAGCAGCTGGAGTTCTCGGCCATGATGGTCAACAGCGGCATCCCCAAGGCCCTGGGCCTGCCGGAGACGCAATTCACCCTCAAGCAGCTGCTGCCCACCACCATAGGCCGCACGCTGGCACGCTGCCTGGAAGGCCAGTACTGCGCCGAGATGATGCTGGACGACTACAGCGAACTCATCGCCAACATCAAGGCCGGCGACACGGCGACTGCCAACGTCGAGAAGTGGGACCCGGCCACCTGGCCCAAGGAGGCCAAGGGCGTGGGTACGGCCGCCGCACCGCGTGGCGCGCTGGCGCACTGGATCAAGATCAAGGACGGGAAAATCGAGAACTACCAGTGCGTGGTGCCCACCACCTGGAACGGCAGCCCGCGCGACCACAAGGGCCAGATCGGCGCCTTCGAGGCCAGCCTGATGAACACCCCGATGGTCAACCCGGAGCAGCCGCTGGAAATCCTGCGCACGCTGCACTCTTTCGATCCCTGCCTGGCCTGCTCCACCCACGTGATGAGCCCGGACGGTCAGGAGATGGCCAACGTCACGGTGCGCTAAGCCCGTCACAGCAATCCCACCTTTGGAGAAACCCATGCGCATCCTGTCTCACACATCACTTCGTATCGCCGCCCTGCTGGCATTGCTTGCCAGCGCCGGTGCCGCCCAGGCCCATACCGGCCACGGCACGTCCAGCCTGTTTGAAGGCTTGGCCCATCCACTCGGTGCGGACCACTTGCTGGCCATGCTGGCCGTGGGCCTTTGGTCGGCCACGACCCTGCCTGCGGGCAGGGTCTGGCAGGGGCCGGCCACGTTCATGCTGGCGTTAGTGGCAAGCGCCACGCTCGGCATGATGGGTGTGACGGTGCCCTTTCTGGAGCAGCTGATTGCACTTAGCGTGGTGCTGTTCGGCGCGCTGTTGGTAGCGGGTCGTTTGCAACTTCCTGCCTCCCTTGGCTTGGGTTTGGTTGCTATGGCCGCTTCTCTCCATGGCCTCGCGCATGGTGCAGAAACACCCGCCTCCGGCTTTGCCATGTACGCCATCGGCTTCCTCGTCACCACGGCCCTGCTGCACGGCACGGGCGCCGCTGCCGGATTGGGATTGCGCCGCACCCTGGCCCGCCAATCCACCTGGGTGCTGGCAGCTACCGGTAGTCTCCTGGGCGGTGCCGGCCTGTATCTGGCAGCAGCCCTCTGAATCGGTTTGAAGTGAACTTCTCTCAGGAGAGAACATGAACACAAGCAACAGCAGCGTCGCGCCAGACGCCCTGCACGCCGCCATGCCGACTGATGCGGCCGAGCTCGCGCACAGCGGCTCGGTGCGCTCCATCTATGTCTACGAGGCACCCGTGCGCATCTGGCACTGGACCAATGCCCTGGCCATCACCGTGCTCTGCGTCACCGGATACTTCATCGGCTCGCCACCACCCTCGCTCTCGGGCGAGGCCAGCTCGCATTTCCTGATGGGCTACATCCGCTTTGCCCACTTCTCTGCCGCCTATGTGTTTGCCATCGGCCTGCTAGGCCGCATTTACTGGGCCATCGTCGGCAACACCCATGCGCGCGAACTGTTCAGCGTGCCGCTGTTGGACCCGGCGTATTGGCGCGAGATGCTGGCCATGGTCAAGTGGTATGGCTTTATGGGGCCACGCCCCGGACCGTATGTGGGCCACAACCCGATGGCGCGCTTTGCCATGTTCTTTGTGTTTTTGTTCACCGCCATCTTCATGGCGTTCAGTGGCTTTGCCATGTACGGCGAGGGTCTGCAGATGGGCAGTTGGGCCGAGCGCCTGTTTGGCTGGGTGATCCCGCTGATGGGCCAATCGCAGGACGTGCACACCTGGCACCACCTGGGCATGTGGGTGATCATCACCTTCGTCATCGCGCACGTCTATGCCGCCATCCGCGAAGACATCATGGGCCGCCAGAGCATTGTCAGCACGATGATTTCCGGCGAGCGCACCTTCAAAGACTGATTTGAACGCCATGCCTGCAATGACCCTGCGCGCACCCGTGGGTGTGCCGACCCGGCAACCGACCCATCCGGGTCGCTTCCTGGCGCGGCACTACCTGGGGCCGCTGGCCATTTCGCAAAGCCGTGCGGCGCGCCTCCTGGGCGTGTCGCGTCGGCGCATGCATGAGCTCACGCAAGGCCAGCGCGCCATGTCACCCGACACCGCCATCCGCTGCGCCATGGCCTTTGGCGTGCG
>CAIQYP010000483.1 GCA_903876045.1 uncultured beta proteobacterium
CCAGCCGGAGAAAGCACCGCCGCCGATACAAACTCGGTCCTTCCCCCCGGCAACTGGCCCTTGGGCCGTGCCTTGGCGCAACTGCAAGGCGTCTACATCCTGGCAGAAAACACCCAAGGTCTGGTGCTGGTGGACATGCATGCAGCACACGAGCGCATCGTCTACGAGCGACTGAAGAACCAACTAGGCACTGCCAGCACCGCCGAAGGTCTGCTGCAAGGCCTGTCCAGCCAGCCACTGCTGATTCCGGTGACCTTTGCCGCCACACCCGTGGAAGTGGCCACAGCAGAAGCCCACACCGAAACCCTCCACACCCTCGGCCTGGAAATCAGCCCCTTCTCACCTAAAACGCTGGCCGTACGTGCCGTACCGTCCGCCTTGGCGCAGGGCGATGCGATTGACCTCGCGCGCAGCGTGTTGGCCGAGTTGAGCCAGCACGAGGCCAGCACCGTGATCCAGCGCGCGCAAAACGAACTGCTCGCCACCATGGCCTGCCACGGCGCAGTGCGCGCCAACCGCAGACTGACGATCGAAGAAATGAACGGCCTGCTGCGCGATATGGAAGCCACCGAGCGCAGCGACCAGTGCAACCACGGCCGCCCGACCTGGCGGCAGATCAGCATGCGCGAGCTGGATGCGCTTTTTCTCAGAGGCCGATAGCTTCAAAGCCAGGGTTCGCTTCAAACCCTAAAACCCTTGCCTCGCAACCGACTCCTGTACCAACAGGCTGACGATCTAAAGCGACAAGCACCATGTGCACCACGGCAGCACCGCGCCAACAGGAGGCTTGCTGCAGCTGTGCATAGAAGTGCAAAGCCGCGCCAATGCGGCACTCCCCCAGGTAAATGCAGTCAGTTTGGCTACGGCATTCGCGACCTCGACCAATGGCCTGCACGGTCTGCACTGACTATGGTCGGCGCCCTTAAGCCCAGATAAGAAGGGTGTTCGCCACCTACCTCTGATTCACCTCTCAACTGCGCAGGTCGATGTAAGAAGCAGGGGTATCTCGGACTCTCGTTTTTTGCATGGGGCAAGAAAACGAGCCGGGGTCAATCAAATGATATTTGGCGTAAACACGAACATTGAAGCTTTGAGCTTGCAGCGACGTCTGGTCACGAACCAGACCGAACTCGCTCGCACGCTCAATCGCCTTTCGTCCGGCCTGCGCATTAGCCAGGCTTCGGATGATGCGGCGGGCTTGGCCGTGGCCGCACGGATGGAAAGTCAGATTCGTGGAATGAACCAGGGTGTTCGCAATACAAACGACGTGATTTCTACGGTGATGGCGGCTGAATCCCAACTCAGTCAGTTGACCGAATTGCTGCAGCGCGCACGGGAACTTAGTTTGCAAGCCGCCAACGGAACTTATCTTGGTGCAGACCGCATCGCCATGAACGGGGAACTGAAACAGGTTCTCTCCGAGTTCGACCGAATCGCTGCCAGTCAATCCATCAACGGGCAGACCTTGCTGAATGGCACCACCGGTTCTGCGGTCTACCAGATTGGCGCAAATGCCGGTGACACGATTGACTTCAACTGGAACATCAATATGCGCTCCAGCGCACAAGGTGCGCTGCAAATGCTCACATCGGCAGACCTTCGCAACACCAACGGCGGATCGGGTGGTGGCTTTAGTTTTTCCGGAACCTACACAACACCTGCCTTCGCCAGCCTGGACTTCTCTATTCCGGCCAGTCCCTTCCGCGGTGGCGCGCTGACCTCGGTTGGATTACTCAATACGAACTTCACCGGCACTCAGCCCACAACATTTACCGTGGACGGAACAGTAGTCAGCCTCAACTCCGATTTAGTCTCTGTTGTCGGGCTAGCCAATGCGGTGCAAGCGCAACTCTCAGCAGCCCATGCCGGTTGGTACAGCGTGACGAACAACGGGGGTGCCATCACCATCACGAAAACCGCCAGTGCTGCCAATCCGACCGCCGCTGTCAGCATAGCCGCAGGTACTGGAGTTGATATGTCCGCCTTGGTATCTGGAGCGCAAAGCCCCGGAGCCGCTGCGGTAACCGCTACGTTTGCAGGCTTTAGCGTCGACGGCCACCGGGTTTACATCAATTCAAACTACAACGGAAATGACGGTGGCTTGATCGCCGATATCCAAGCGCAGTTGGATGCTGCACCGGGAGCCGCGGGGGTGTATCAGGTTAGTGGCTCCGCAGCGGGCGTCAGTATCGCAAAAGTGGGAAGCCTAAGCCCTCCTGCGGTCGGTAGCTTTGTGGGCACAGGCGCAACCACCTTCGCCCAGGCATCTTCGGGCGCGCTGACTCTGGGAGCGGGCGACTTTCAATTGCAATTGGGCACAGGCCCCGTATTGAATATTGTGGGCAGCTTTACGAGCGCCGACGCGCTGGCTGGCGCCATCATGAGCAAAGCGAAAGGTGTTTATGCCTCAGTGGATACCACCACAGGGAAAATGAAACTGTTGTCGACGCAGAGCTTCACCGTCTCGGGTGCCCAAGCCGACCCCTCAGGCTCATTGGCCTTTGACTCGGCGGATAGCCAAGCGAACGGCAACCTAAGCACCGTTAACCTATTCAACGCCTCGAGTTCCGTTGAGGTATTGATACGCATAGACTCCGCGCTGGAAAATGTAAGTCAGGCCAGAGCCACCTTAGGCGCATTCCAGAATCGGTTGCAAGCTGCGCTCTCGAACCTGCAAACTGGCAGCAACAACTTGACGCAAGCGCGAGGACGCATAGTTGATGCTGACTATGCGCAGGAAATCGCCCAACTAACGAAGCAACAGATCTTGCAGCAGGCGAGCCAGGCCATGCTGGTGCAGGCCAATCATCTGAACAACAATGTGCTCGCGTTATTGCGAGCATGACCTCGATTCAGGCCAGCACCTTGGGCACGCGGTTGTTACGCAAGCGGAAGGCGTCCGGCATGCCCGAGCCCAACAAGGGGCGCAGGTACATGCGGAAGGCATCTGTTACGCCGGTTCCGGCACTGTCGATGAATTCATCTTCCATTACACGGGTCTTGCCAGCCACGGCTTCAAGCGGCATGAGTTCATAGTCCACCGAATAGAAGCCGGTGCGTTTGATAGCAACCGATCCGTCCTGCTTGCCCCACATGGCGAACTGCACGGCCTTCTCGCCCACTTCACGGGCCTCGCGCTGGTCCACATCGGACACGCAGCCGATGAATGAGCGCTGCAGGTAGCCATAGGTGTCGCCGCGCACGCGCTTGATCTGCAGCTTGGTTTTGATCTCTTCGCACAGCAGATCGGCCAATGCCCCATTGCCGCTAAGTTGCACATTGCCGTGGGCATCGTGCTCCAGGTCTTTGGCCAGCAGCGCCGCAATCGGTTGGCCGGAAGCATCATGTATTCCTTCGGACACGGCAATGACGCAGCGGCCATAGCGCTCGTAAGTAGCCTTCACATCGGCCAGGAACTTATCCAGCACAAAGGTGCGCTCTGGCAGGTATATCAGGTGGGGGCCGTCGTCCGGGAACTTCTTGCCCAAGGCCGAAGCGGCGGTCAGGAAGCCCGCATGGCGACCCATCACCACGCCGACATAGACCCCCGGCAGCGCCGCGTTGTCGAGATTGGCGCCGGCAAAGGCCTGGGCCACAAAGCGGGCGGCTGAGGGAAAGCCAGGCGTGTGGTCGTTGCCGACCAGATCATTATCAATGGTCTTCGGAATGTGAATGGCACGCAGCGGGTAACCGGCCTTGTGTGCTTCCTCACTGACGATACGCACCGTGTCGGACGAGTCGTTACCGCCGATGTAGAAGAAGTGGCCGATCTGGTGTGCCCGCAGCACTTTGAAAATTTCTTTGCAATACGGCACGTCCGGTTTGTCGCGGGTCGAACCCAGTGCGCTGGATGGGGTGTTGGCCACCAATTCCAGGTTGTGGCTGGTCTCTTGGGTGAGGTCCAGAAAGTCTTCGTTAATGATGCCGCGCACGCCGTGCAACGCACCATAGATATGGCCGATTTGCTGGAAGCGGCGGGCCTCCAAAGCAACGCCAACCAGGGATTGGTTGATCACAGCAGTGGGGCCGCCGCCTTGGGCGACAAGAATTTTTCCAGAGGACATGGGGTTCATTCAATCTTTGGGTTGTTCGGAAATCAGTGTTTGGAATGTATTCCAGTCGGTGTCGCGGTCGCTTTCGACCGTGTCGGGCACGGGCAGCGGTCGGATAAAGTGTCTGCGCTCGGCAATACCCAAATCGTCAGAATTTTGGGAGGGCAAATCGGCAACGGCATCGGTGTCCGTTGTGCCTTTTGCAGCAGACTTAGACGGTTTTGCGGGCTTCATTGTTTTTTGCACTGTGGTTTCCAAATGCGGTTCAGCAGCCACCCACAAAGCAACGAATCCCGGATTGGTTTTCAAAGCGTCGCAGGAGCGGCAAGTTTAGACCTTCACCGCCGCGTTTCCAACCTCTATCGCGCAAATCCTGCATTGCACAGGACTTGCGCTAAGCCACTCAGTGGCCACCACCCAGGTAGGCTGCCTTGACGGCCGGATCATCCCGCAGCTTGCTGGCTTCACCATGCACCGAAATGCGGCCGTTCTCCAGCACGTATCCATAGTCCGCCACCTTCAGTGCGGCTGCAGCAAACTGCTCCACCAGGAGCATGGTGACCCCACGTGACTTCAGGTCGCCAATGATGCGGAACACCTCTTCCACCAATATCGGCGCCAGGCCCATCGAGGGCTCGTCCAACAACACGATTTCGGGGTTGAGCATGACCGCGCGGGCCATGGCCAGCATTTGCTGCTCGCCGCCCGACAAGGTGCCGGCCAACTGCGTACGGCGTTCTTTGAGACGCGGAAACAGTTCCAGCGCCTTGTCCAGATCCGCTGCGACATCGCCCTTCGGACGGCTGCCCGTCAGGCGCGGGAAGGCGCCCAGGATCAGGTTGTCGGTGACACTCATGGTGGCGAAGACGCGTCGGCCTTCGGGTGAATGCGCCAGGCCAAGCTTGGCGATGGTGTAAGACTCCAAGCCGTCGATGCGCTTGCCACTCAAGGTGATCTCGCCCGAGGTGGGTTTGATCATGCCGGAGATGGCACGCATGGTGGTGGTCTTGCCCGCCCCGTTGGAGCCGATCAGCGTGACCACTTTGCCCTTGGGCACCTCCATGGAGATGCCGTGCAGGACTTGCACCTTGCCGTAACCGGCTTCCAGATTTTTAATTTGCAACATTGTGGTGTCCTGTTCTTATGCGGCGGTGCCGCCGAGGTAGGCTTCGATCACCTTCTCATCGGCCTGCACATCGGCGGGCTTGCCCTCGGCAATCTTCTGGCCGAAATCCAGCACGGAGACGTTGTCGCACACGCCCATCACCACATCCATGTGATGCTCGATCAGGATCACCGTGATGCCGTGGTCACGGATCTTGCGGATGATGGTGATCAACTCCTTGATATCCGGTGCGGTGAGACCGGCAGCCGGTTCGTCCAACAGCAACAGTTGCGGATCCAGCGCCAGCGCGCGGGCAATTTCCAGCAGGCGCTGCTTGCCGTAGGGCAGGTTGCGGGCCTCTTCGTTGGCTAAATCGGCAAGACCAACAAACTCGATCAGACCCAGGCCGCGCTCCACCGAGGCCTCTTCTTCACGCATGTAGCGCGGGCTGTGCAGCGACACGTCCAGAATGTTGCTGTTGAACGTGTGGTGCAAACCAACCTGTACGTTTTGCAGTGCCGTCATTTCGCCGAACAGTTGCACATTCTGGAAGGTACGGGCAATGCCGGACAAAGCGATGTCGGAAGAAGTTCTGCCGACCACTGAACGCCCGGCAAATTCGATGGCACCGGCCGTAGGCACATAGATGCCAGTCAGCACATTCATCATGGTGCTCTTGCCCGAGCCATTGGGGCCGATCAGTCCGTGAATGGTGCCGCGCTTGACGCTGATGTCGACCTGGTTGATGGCTTTCAGGCCACCGAACTGCATCAACACGCCCTTGGCAATCAGCAGGTCTTCGCCCACACCGGCGCTTGAAGCGTTCATGATCGCGTCCTTGTGCGCACCGCCCGCCAGCACCATGGCATGACCGGCGCGTGAGCCCTTGCGTACAAACAGGTTGCGCACAAAGCCGACGATTCCGTCCTGCAGGTAATACACCACGAACAGAATCATCAGACCAAAGATGGACAGGCGCCAGTCGGTAATCGATTGCAACCAGAAGGCAAAACCAGCCAGCGCAATGGTACCCACCACCGGCAGGGCCATCTCTTTGACGGTGGTCATCTTGCGCGACACGGCAATCGCGCCACCCACAGCCATCAGCACCGCCAGGGTCGAAGCCACCATGCGGAACAGTTCCAGATCGTCCAGCAGCTTGGGCAGGATCACGATGATCGCGGCGCCCAACAACGAGCCCACCCGGCTCTTGCGTCCGCCCATGATGACGGCCAGCAGGAACAGCACAGTCAACTCGAAGTTGTAGGTATTAGGAGAGATGTATTGCTCGGAATAGGAATACAGGCAACCCGCCAGACCGGCAAAACCGGCGCTGATCACAAAGGCGTAAACCTTGTAGCGGTACACCGACACACCCATACAGTCGGATGCCACCGGGCTGCCGCGCAAGGCTTCAAAGGCGCGGCCAAGTTGCGACTTGAGAATGCGGTCCACCACTACCAGCGAGATCACCATCAGAGCCAGCACGGTCCAGTAAAAGCCATGCTCGTCGAGTTGTACACCGGCAATCGAGGGTTTGGGAATCTTGATACCCAGCGGGCCTTCGGTGAGGAAGTCCATCTCATTGATCAAAATCTGAATGATGGTGCCAAAGGCCAGCGTCACCATCGCAAGATAGGGGCCAGTCACGCGCAGCGCCGGCAGCGCCAGCAGCGCACCAAAACCGGCTGTAACGCCAATGCTGGCCGGAATGATGACCCACAGCGGCGCACCGAGCTTGATGAAGAACACACCGGCGGTGTAAGAGCCCACACCGAACAAACCGGCGTGGCCCAGCGACACCTGCCCGGTGTAGCCGACCACGATGTCCAGACCAAAAAGCAGGATGGCGTAAATCATGATCGTGCCGATCATGTGGATGTAATACGGGTTTGCCGTGTAGAGCGGCGCGGCCGCCAGAATGGCAATGCCGATCACACCGGCAATAAGGGAGTTGCGCTTCATGTTCAGACTTTCTTGATCGCAGTTTTGCCGAACAGGCCGGAGGGCTTGAAGGCCAGCACCAGCAAGAGCAGCACCAGGCCGGGTACATCTTTGTAGCCGGTGGAGAGGTAGAAGCCGGTGGTGGTTTCAGCCACACCAAGAATGATGCCGCCGACGATGATGCCCATACCACTGGTCAGGCCGCCGATGATGGCTACCGCAAAGGCTTTGAGGCCCAGCACCGCGCCCATGGTGGCACCGGTCAAGGTCAGCGGGGCAATCAACGCGCCGGCAAAGGCCGCGCTGGCGCTTGAGAGCGCGTACGAGAAGGTAATCACCAGGCCGGTGTTGATGCCCATCAGCTTGGCGGCATCACGGTCGTTGAAGGTGGCGACCACGGCCTTGCCGTAAATCGTCTTGCGGTTGAAAAATTCCACCGCCAGCATCATCAGGATGGCACCGATCACCACCAGAATTTCCATGGGCAGCACATTGGCACCCAAGAACTTCAGGGGGGACTCGGACAGAGGCGAGGGGAACTTCAGGTCATCGCGGCCCCAGACGTTCTCGGCCACGTTCTTGAAGATGATGCCCAGAGCGATGGTCGACATGATCCAGCCGAACTCGCTCTTGATCTTGATCGCCGGACGCACACCGATGCGCTCGACCAGCGCGCCCTGCGCGATGCCGAACAAGCAGACCAGCGGGATCATCAGCCAGTAGTTGACGCCCAGTCCGACCAG
>CAIQYP010000484.1 GCA_903876045.1 uncultured beta proteobacterium
AGACTGGGTCGTTGATTCTAATGACACCCAAGGCATGCCGTTCGTAATCGTGGAAAAGACAGATGCTAAGGTCTACGTCTTTAACGCCGATGGCCGATTGCGCGGCGCGGCGCCCGCGCTGCTGGGTCTGGCGCGCGGAGACGACTCGACCCCAGGCATTGGCCAACGCAAATTGTCCACCATCCTTCCCGAGGAACGCACGACGCCGGCGGGCCGCTTCGTTGCATCGCTCGACCGCAATCTGCATGGCGGTGAAATCCTATGGGTCGATTATGAAAACGCGATTTCCCTGCATCCAGTGATCACGACCGATCCCAAGGAGCGCCGGGAGCAGCGCCTGGCAAGTCCATCGCCGCTGGACCATCGTATCTCTTACGGATGCATAAATGTCCCCGTGGCGTTCTTCAAGGGGGTAATTCATTCCGTCTTTGCACGGAGCAGCGGTGTGGTCTACGTGTTACCGGAAGTCCGTTCGGTGCGAGACGTATTTTCGTTCTATGACGTGGACGAAAGTGCGCGCTGAGCGGCACAGACGAGATCTGGTCCGAAGCACAAGCCGAGGGGTTCTAGATATCTTCTGTTGATGGCACCAGCCTCGGTGCTACTGGACCAAGCTTAAAGCTTCGCGCGTTGAAGCGTCCGATGGCATACCGCACGGAAAAGTACAAATTTGTAGGACAGCGACTAGCCTATGACCATAAACAGAGGCACGTGAGTGACAAGGGGGACGTGGTTCCTTCGCTCGCCAAAACGGAGCGACTTACGCCGCTTCCTTTGGCTGTTTCGCTTTGGCCATCGATACCGTCAAATCCAAGATGTCGAAATTAAACATGACCTTTCGCATGGCCAACATGGGGCGCTTGGCACGAGTGCCCGCGATCTCTGCCATGACAACGACGCCGACGGACTCGAGTTTGCCCAGAGATCGAGAGACATTGCTTTCGGCTCGGTGAATGAGGTCGGCAAGCTCCTTGATCGAATTGGGTTGGCTGTCATTGATCGCGATGAGGAGGTCATGGTTGTCGCTCACGAGCTTGCTCAATGAGCCCACGAAGTTCATTGCAACCTCGCCTTTTTCAGCGTTGGCCCAATCCTCCTGCGCCTTCTCACCGACGAAGACAGATTGACCCGCCCAAGACGGCTTGTTTCCGCCTTCCATGTGCGATCGAACATCCGACATCAACTGATCACGGCCGATAGTTCTCTTGCTGTTGACGATTTTGTTGGCTTCTGTTTTCATGTTAGCTCTCCGTTTGTTTGGCATTGACTATGGATGCGCAGGCGTCTGTTTGGTTTGGTAAGGACGACGTGGCGGGCGTTTATTCAGTTACTCCAAGTTCGTCAAGCAATTTGAAAGATTCGTCGATAAAGGATTCAACAAGCTTCTCAGGCAAGGTGTTCAGTGCCTTTCCATCAGCCTCATGTCCCTTCGGGGCACCGCCTGGTCCTCTAGTCGTTGCGTGGCGGTGGTCAAAAGGATGCGTCCTGTCGATTGGCGCGTGTTCGTTGTCGTAGCGCAGTAGCGGGTTGTTAGGCACGTGACTGGTGGGGCTCGGCGCAAACAAGTTGAAGGCATACCGAAGGCCAAGAGGTATGCCCAGGCTGGGCTCAACCTCCCAAATCCGAAGCGAGATTCGATAAACACCCGGGAAATCGAAGTCGGTTCCATGATATTCAAGCAGTGCTTTCCGTATAGCGTCTTGTTTGCCGTTTTTGGATGCCATGAACATATCATATCCTGTGTGGATATGATAGTCAAGACCGTTCGGAAGGATGAGGTAAAGCCCGGAAACGGTCGCTAAAGTGTGATCACGTCTGGTCGGGCCACTGATGGATCGAGCATCCGAAGAGGCTCGATCCATCAGCTATGGTTGGCAGTTCTGTGCCTTTGTTGAATCAGTAAATATGCATTTGCGTGCCAATTTCTGTGACAAAATATTGTCATTCTTTTGTCGTTCTTTTTTAAAGTGACATTTTCCAACGTGAAGGGGCATGAAGATGTCTAGCAAATCGCTTACTCAAGAGCTTGAAGCTATCCAATCCATCATTGGGGAAAGTCCAGCAGGAATTGGAATTGCTGAACTTGAAGC
>CAIQYP010000485.1 GCA_903876045.1 uncultured beta proteobacterium
AGTGCTGTTCGGCATGGAAATGTCAATCGAGCAGGGTCAATGCGTAACCCTTTTGGGCCGCAATGGCATGGGCAAAACTACAACTGTCAAGAACATCATGGGGCTGGCCAAGCCATGGAGTGGCAAAGTCAGCTTACGCGGCGCTCAGCTTGGCGGACTTGCAGCATACCGAGTTGCTCAGGCCGGCGTTGGTCTGGTTCCGGAAGGTCGTCAAATATTTCCGAATTTGTCGGTGCGGGAAAACCTGATAGCCACCGCTGCGGACAGACGCAAAAAGTCTTCCCCGTGGAATCTGGATCGCGTTTACCGGATGTTCCCCCGACTTAAGGAACGCGCCACCAATTTTGGCAACCAGTTGTCCGGCGGTGAACAGCAAATGCTGGCGATCTCCAGAGCGTTGATGACCAACCCCGATTTGTTGATCCTCGACGAAGCCACAGAGGGGCTCTCGCCCTTGGTGCGCCAGGAGATTTGGGCCGCACTGGCGGAGTTGCGCAAAGAGGGCATGTCAATTCTTTTCATCGACAAAAACATAGTTCCTTTGCTGGCTTTGGCCGACTACCACTTTGTAATCGAAAAAGGGCAGGTGGTGTGGCGCGGCGACTCGGCCACGCTGAAGGCTGCGCCTGAAATTTGCCATAAGTATCTGGGTGCCTGACGCCCACAACTATTGAGAAGGGAAGTCCCATGATTACGTTTGTTCGTCGCGTGCGCATGTTGAATGGCTATTTTGTCGAAGCCATGGAAATTCTGCGTGAGCGGGTTGAGTATATTGAGAATGCACACGGCATCAAGATTGAATTGCACAGCCGCTTTGGTGGTCCGGTGGGTGAAGTTGCCATGGTCTCGCGCCATGATGACGCTACTGATCTTGAGCTATTCCGTAAAAAGATCACCGCGGATGTTGCGTCTGCCAAGCTTCTCAAACAGCTCGCAGCAGTGACGATCGCAGGTGAAACCTATGACGAAATTTGGATGAGCCTGTGAGGGTCTTGCGGTTCGTCGCCAGTGCCGCAAATACTTTAACTGTTGGATTGGCATCACCACTTTCAATGCGTGATATTTAAGTTCGATAGAAACTGTACTGGTTAGCAAGAGCCTGTTGCGACTTGTTAGCTTGGACTAAACTCATGGCGAATGAATCCACCCTATCAGTCCCAGTTGTCTTTACCGCTCAGCGCGACGCTGGTCAATGCCATGGCAAAGATGACGCAAGCCATAGGAGACGGCAACTGGTTTGACACGGTGCTGAATTTGCTGGGCGCGGTATGTGCGCTGGATTCCGGGGGGGCCATGGTGTTTTACCGGCACCAACGGCCGCGGCGCATCTTGCACCGCTTCAATCCACTGGAACGTAGCCTGCCTGAGGACGCGTTTCTGTCCGGTCCCTATGCGCTGGACCCAAATTACCAGCTTTTTTTGCAAGGTTGTCCTAGCGGGGTGTACTGGTTGCGCGATATCGCACCGGACGACTTTTACGACACCGAGTACTACCGGGTGTTCTATTCACAAATCGGCCTGTCGGATTCTGTGGATCTGCTCTGGCGGATCAATGCTGACACAGCGCTCAATATCTTTATCGAACGAAGCATCAGTAAGCCCAAGTTCGAGCACGCCGACATTATCGCCATCACGGCCATTGCGCCCCTGGTATTTGCAGCCACGGCCAAGCACCACCAGCTCACGGCTGCCACGACCCTGGTGGATACAGAACAATTGGCGCATCGCAAGGTGCAGAGCACCATCGCCAACTTTGCCAGCTCGTTGTTGACCCGGCGCGAGCGTGAAGTGCTGTTCTACATGATCAGCGGCTACTCGTCGGCACTGACGGCCGAGCGCTTGCAGGCTAACGAAGGCACTATCAAAATTCACCGTAAGAACATCCACCGCAAACTCGACATCGGGTCGCAGGCCGAGCTGTTTTCGCTGTTCATCAACTGCATTCCCTTTGCCTCGCCCGATGGTACGGGCGACCCGCTGCAGGTCTACCAAAAGGCACCGGCCTCCAGCAGACCCGCGGGTCCGCTGGAGGCCGTGCGTCCAAATGTTCGGTCCTAATTACTTGCCGTAGACGTCGAAGTCAAAGTACTTGTCGGCAATCTTCTTGTAGCTACCGTTGACGCGCACGGTCTTCAAGGCCGAATTGAATTCGCTGCGCAGCTCGTCGTCACCCTTGCGCATGGCCACGCCCGTGCCGTAGCCCAGAATCACTTGGTCCTTCATCTCGTAGGGCGCGAACTCGAAAGGCTTGCCTTCGGGTTTGGCCAGAAAGCCCATCTTCATTTCCACCAGATTGCCCACCAGTGCGTCCACGCGACCAGCGGCCAGGTCCAGGTAGGAGTCTTGAGTGGACTCATAGCGCATTACCGTGGCACCGGCTTTGGCATAGTATTTGTCGGCGAAGTTGGCCTCGGTGGTGGCTTTTTGCACGCCAACTTTTTTGCCCTTGAGGGAAGCTGGCGAGCCGTCCAAGCCGCTAGCGTGCTTGACGATGACGCGGTAAGGAATGTCGGTGATCTTGTCGCTGAAGCTGACGGTCTTGCGGCGCTCATCGGTCACAGTCATGCCCGACAAAATCATGTCGAATTTCTTGGCCATCAGAGAGGGGATGATGCCGTCCCATGGGGACTCCACAAACACGCAGTTGCGCTTCATTTCAGCACAGATAGCATTGGCCAAGTCAATTTCAAAACCAATGATTTTTCCGTCCGGTGACTTGAATTCAAATGGTTCATAGGTTGCATCGGTGCCAATGCGCAGTTCCTTGAGGTCAGCGGCCTGGACGGCGACCGTGCAGGTCAGTCCGATGATGGTGATCAGGTGCTTCAATTGCATGTCAATTCCTTTAAATGGGGCTTAGGTGAGTGCCATGCACAGCGCATGTCGACGCAAGAATACGGGCAATGGGGCCGCCTGCACACCCGTCTATCCCCAAAGGGATATGCCATTTTCACCACGCTCCATCGCAATGCCGGTCGGCACTATCCCACTGGGAATAGGCACCGCCCCGGAGACCAGGTTCTGGCTTACGCTCGGCGCCAGTCTTCAAACCCATACCTGCGAGAAACCCATGCACCAACTCCGTAAACCCTATCTGCTGTTCCTGGGCGATGTGACACTCAAATCCGACGCCAAGACCGCCTTCGGCCTGCGCGATTGGTGTCCCGAGAGCGTGCTGGGCGAATGGAGCCTGCCGGCCTGCAGCGTCAGTCTGGGCTTGCCACGCCTTCCCCCATCTGTGGCGGTCCAACAAGGCGCCGGCTCCCTCGTGGTAGGCGTGGCGGCCGTGGGAGGCGCCTTGCCGCCCCACTGGTTGCCGGAACTGGAGGCGGCGCTGGAAGCCGGCTTGGATATTGTGAGCGGCCAGCACACCCGCCTCACGACCTTTCCGACCCTGGTGGCAGCTGCTGCGCGCAGCGGTGCCAGGCTGATTGATGTGCGCCACTCTGACCAGGTTTTTCCATCTGGCACCGGGCGCCGGCGCAGCGGCCGACGTGTGCTGACCGTAGGCACCGATTGCGCCTTGGGCAAGAAATACACCGCCTTGGCGCTGACCAAGGCGTTGCAGGCGCGGGGCGTGGCCGCTACTTTTCGCGCTACTGGCCAGACCGGGGTGATGATTGCGGGCGAGGGAGTTGCTATTGACGCCGTGATTTCCGACTTTGTGGCCGGTGCGGCCGAGCAACTGTCGCCCGACAATGCGCCTGACCACTGGGATGTGATCGAAGGCCAGGGTGCCCTGTTTCACCCGGCCTATGCCGGCGTCACGCTGGGCCTGTTGCACGGTTCGCAACCCGATGCGCTGGTGCTCTGCCACGACCCGGCGCGCACCACCATTGAAGGCTATCCAAACCACCCCATCCCCGATCTGCAGGTGGCGATCGACCGCTATGTGGAAGCAGCCCGCCTGACCAACACTGCGGTGCGCTGTGTCGGCATCAGCATCAATTCGTCCGAGTTGTCCGATGCGCAGTGGACTACCTATGCCGCCGAACTGCAGGCACGGCTGGGACTGCCGGTGGTGGACCCCATGCGTGGCGGTGTGGCAGCCCTGGCCTCGGCCCTGCTGGCGATGGGCCAGTCATGATCGTCTGTAGCACAAAGCTGGAACACTGGGCCATGCTTGAGCCCTTCGAGATCGCCCGCGAAGTAATCACCGACCAGCCGGTCATCTTGGTGAAGCTGACCGACGCGCAGGGAATCAGTGGCTACGCAGAGGCTGCCGGGGTGGACTACGCCGGTGAAACTCCTCAGAGCATTGCAGCGCAGCTTGTTGCGGTGCAACCGAAGCTGCATGACGCGCTGGATTACGGTGACCTGATGCAACTGTTACCCGCCGGAGGTGCCCGCAATGCCATGGACTGCGCCCTGTGGGATTTGCGCGCCAAGCAAAGCGGTATCCCGGTGTGGCAGGCCGCCGGTTTGGCTCCGCTGCAGCCGGTGACCACAGCCTTCACCTTGGGCCTG
>CAIQYP010000486.1 GCA_903876045.1 uncultured beta proteobacterium
CAACCCCGCAGCGTTGCGCACCTGACGCGAAAGCAAGCCGGCAAAATGCAACTTGGCGTGGTCATGTACTGCACTGCGCTGCAACTGGCTAGGGCTACCCATACCAATAAAGGAACCCACATAGGCAGCGAAGTGATCGTCGTCGGCCCGGTCCAGCCCGACTGCAGGCTGTGCCTGCGCCCAGGCGCGGTAAAACAGCAACAGCAAGCGGTGATGAAACAGATCGGCAAAGCGGGCAAAGCTGTCGTCACCGTGGTGCGTGCTACGGCTACGGGCGTATTCGGTGAGGTGGTGAGGCAGCGGGCCGTTGGGCCCAAAAAGGCCGAAGAAGCGCACATCCAGACGCGCCCGGTTGCTAGCCGTGGCTGGTGCGACCCTGTGCAGTGCACTGGGAGCAAATGACAAGTCAGCCACTTGTCCAAGGCGTATGGGCTCGTCCACCGGGCGGCGTGCTGTCCCCAGGCGTGGCTTGTCAGGGTGCGCCGCCTCGATCCAGCGCATGGCATGAAAAAAATCAAAACGCCAAGGCGCAATTGCAATTTGCGCCAAAGGGTCCAACCGGCCCGTAGCGGGCGGGGCGACTACAGAATCGGACGTGTTCCGCACCGTGGTCTCCCGTTCAATATCTCGCCCCGCGTCTGCGAGTGCATGCGGGTTTCTGTGAACCCATTCATGGAAACATGGCGCGCAAAGAATCGCTCTAATACACAGCCAAACAAAAAGGCGCTGGAGCCCTGGAAGGCCAACTCATCCACTTCCAGATTGATCTGCACACCGCGTCCAAACGCGATCGGTCCGGGCATGGGCAGGCGCCGCACTACAGCGCGCGTACTGACCTGGCGCAGCCCTTCGATCTGCCGATGCATGGCCGTGTCGGCCTCATGCGTGTACAAGCGCAGCAATTCGCGCAGGGCAGCCGCGCCCTTTTCGGCATCGGCATCGTTGAGCGTCAGATGGTTCAGACTCAGTTGATTAATCAGTCGCCACGCCACATTGCCGTCGCGCTGTGCCGAAAGTGGACGCGAAGGCCCCTTGATCACCCGGATAGAGGCCACGGGCACCGATTGCTCCAAAGTCAAATCAGGCGCTGTGCCGCCCATGGGCATGAGCAGTGGCAGGTCGCGGTTGGAGCAATTGGTATGCACCGCCAGTTGTTGCAAGTCGTCGGCAAAGGGGGCCTCGCGCTGATCGACGATGGCGATGTACACCTCACTGCCAATATAGGAAGAGCGCGGACCATCACGCCGCTGGTTGGTGGACAGTATGCGGGGCTCGCGTTGGGTCACGAAATAGGCTTCCTGTCCATGCTCTTCGGTATGAAATGCAGAGTACAAAGGCAGAAACTGGCGTTCGCTCTCCAGGCCCACACCATAACCAGTGACGGAGCGGATCTCATGGATCTCGAAATCCATGGGGCGCACACGGTCAGGCACCACATGCAGGTCATGCGTTTCATGGCTCACATGTATACGGTCGCAACGGTGTTCGAACAAGTTGATGGCCGGCACACAGTTGAGTGAGAACGATTGCGCATCGACCTTCTGCAGCAGTTCAGTATCCCCACGGGAAAACAGAATGACCAGTTCGAGCTCCTGCCCACCCAACTCGCGCAACGCATCGCCCAGGCCGCAGATATCGAAAAACAGAAAACGCTGCGGAAAGGCAAAGTACTCCTGCATCAACCGGTAGCCTTCGAAGCCGCGCAAGGATACGGGCAACAAGGCATGTTCGTCATCAAACCCCACCGCTTCAATAGCATCGCCATCCAGCGCGCAATGGCGCGCCGTGTTGCCTTTACCGGCCACGACGAAGATGCCCAGTGGGTTGCCACAAACTAACTCATGCAGACGGTAAGCCACATCGTCAGCAGCACTACAGTGCAGACGCAAATCGTCCAAACCAATCTGGGAGAAATCTGCTCCGGCTAACGTTCGCAAACTGATGCGCACCCCGCCGCTAAATTTGCGCCATTCGGGCTTGGCCGACATGGGCAAATTGGATGCGTGCGAAAAATAGTCAGCACCCGTAATTTCGATGGGCCACAGCGTGACATCATGCGCGGTGCGAAAGCGGCACTCCGTGGGGCCATCTCTTCCGGCGGCACTTCGCATCTGGCTACCGCGCGGAATTTGGACGCCAGTGGCCAAGCCGCCATCGCCCTTTTCCGGATCGATGCGGGCTATCAGCATCGAGGGCATGGGCGCCAAAAAATGGGGGTAAAGAATTTCCAGCAAGCGCTGCGTGAAACGTGGAAATTCGGCATCCAGCTTAAGCTGGATGCGCGCCGTCAAAAATGCAAACCCTTCCAGAAGACGCTCGACATGGGGGTCGCTAACCTCGAGGCCGTCCATACGCAGACGCGCCGCAATTTTGGGAAACTGGATGGCAAACTCAGCACCCATTTCCCGCAAGTGCTGCAGTTCCTGGTTGTAATGACGAAGCAGGCGCGGATCCATAGTGCTTAACGCGATACTTCTTTGACCTCGACCCTACCGGTCTCCAGATCCATATGGGTTTGCATTAACAATTCAATTGGCACCGGTTGTGCCCAAATCTGACCCGTAATGCGGAAGCTGATCTGGTTATGGTGATCCAGTTGTTCCTGCGACATCAGGGCCTCCACCTTCAGCGTCTGAGACAAAACACGCGGCTCGTGGTCCACGATGGCTTGCCTGACAACAGCCTCCAGCACCTGGGGGTCAATCGAAGACAAAGTCTGGCCCGACAAAACCGGCAAGCCATAGTTGAGAACCGAATGTCGAACCTCGGCATAGTCATCGAGGA
>CAIQYP010000487.1 GCA_903876045.1 uncultured beta proteobacterium
GAGGACCTTATCGGTCGCGTCAATCACAAACCACTCGTGCACGACCTCAGCGGGTTTTGCGCTGAAAGTTGACATGAGAAAATCCTAAAGGAAGTTGGTTTGGCGGGTTCTTTTCCACGGTCGGTGTTCCTTCTTGTACTCTCGGCCATACAGCCTCGGGCGGGGAATCTCTTAGGTGGGTTTTGCCTCAAAAGCTCGACAAGCAAGCTGCTTTGGCATCTTCGCCGCGGAACCACAAGGCGCTGCGAAGCCCTCCATTATATGAAACTTGATCAGGTTTTGGGCAACTTTTGTGGTGAAGGGTTACCATAGCGGCATGTTTAGTTACCGCCACGCCTTCCACGCCGGAAATCACGCCGACGTTTTGAAACACATTGTTCTACTGGCGGTGTTGCGCTACATGACGCAAAAAGACACGGCTTTAAATGTGTTTGACAGCCATGCAGGTGCGGGTTTGTACCGTCTGGATGGCGACTACGCCAAGACCAGCGCCGAGGCTGCCGAGGGCTTTCTCAAGCTGATTGCCAACAAGCCCAAAGAAGCATTCGCCCCCGCTATCCAAGACTATGTCGAGATGGTAGCTGGCTTTAACAACGGCGGCACTTGGTCTGTGTATCCCGGCTCACCCTTCATCATTCAGAGCCTGTTGCATGGGCGCGACAAGCTCAAGTTGTTTGAGCTGCACCCCACTGATACCAAGACGCTGACGGCCAATATTGCCCAGCTCGAAGCCGGTCGCCAGGTCATGATCCTGCGCGAAGATGGCTTTGAGGGTCTGAAAAAGTTTCTGCCACCGCCTTCGCGCCGCGCACTGGTGCTGTGCGACCCGAGCTACGAGGTCAAGCACGACTATGCGCGTGTGCAGGCCATGATTACCGATGCCATGCTGCGCTTTCCCACCGGCACTTACGCTGTGTGGTACCCGATCATTCCGCGCCCCGAAGCGCACGATGTGCCGAAAAAGCTCAAAACCCTGGCCAACAAGTCCGGCAAGAGTTGGCTCAGCGTAAGCCTGACAGTGAAGAACAGCAAGCTGACCCAGGATGCCGAAGGCGAAATCGTGCGCCCGGGCCTGCCGGCCAGTGGCATGTTCCTGATCAACCCGCCGCACAACCTCAAGGCGTTGCTGAAAGACGCCATGCCGCAGTTGGTGGCAGCGCTTGGCCAGGACCAACACGCTGCGTTCACGCTGGAATCTGGCGGGTAGCTTTTTTACTCTCCGATTTTTTTTACTCCCCTATCTTTTTACTCCCCCATCCCCCAACCCCTTACCCCCCGTCGGGATAAGGGGAACTTAAGGCGGACAGCCGATTTGGTTGCGTCGCTTCGGCCAGGGCCTTACTGGGAACCGTCTTTATAGGTGGGCGCTTGGCCTCAGGACTGGTTCATGCTGCGGCAATGCCTCATGACTTATTTGCGGCGAAGCTCGCAAACCACCACCCTATCGCACACGCCTCTGGCGCTCGGAACTACCGGCGTGAGATACACGCGAGCAAAAGCAGTGAAAACCTCGCGCCCGTAATTCCGCATTCGGCGCGAAAAGGTCAAATCGGCTGTCCGCCCTAAGCCCCCCATCGCCCGGCGGGGGCGAGGGGGTTGGGGGGAGTGGGGAGTAAAAAAGCGAGGATAGAGAAGTAAAAAAATCTACATCGCAGCCGTAAGCGCCCGCTCTTTGGCAACAGGCGTCAACCCGAGACAAGAACAAAGTGCCAGCACGGGTGCACTCTGGTTCATGGTGTAAAAGTGCAGCGCCGGAACACCACCGGAGAGCAGGCGCTCACATAGGTCCGTCACCACATCCATGCCAAAGGCCTTGATTGACGCCGTGTCCTCACCAAAACTTTGTAAACGCAGGCGAATCCAGCGCGGAATTTCGGTGCCGCAGCTATCGGAAAAGCGCATCAACTGCGTCGAGTTGGTAATCGGCATGATGCCGGGAATGATCGGAATCTCCACCCCCATCGCCCGCACGTCATCGCGGAATCGGAAGTAAGCATCTGCATTGAAAAAGTACTGGGTCAGGGCCGAATTGGCGCCTGCATTGGCCTTGATGGCAAAGGCTTCCAGATCGGCGGCGGGCGACTTTGCCTGGGGGTGCACTTCCGGATAGGCCGCCACTTCAATCGAGAAATAGTCGCCCGTTTCAGAGCGGATAAAGCTTACCAAATCGCTGCCGTGACGGAAGTCGCCACCCACGCCATAGCCACTGGGCAAATCACCGCGCAATGCGACGATGCGCTTCACACCCATGGCCTTGAGCTCAGCCAGTTGCTCACGGATCGAGTCACGCGTCGCACCAATGCAGGACAGGTGCGAGGCGGCTGCGGTACCTTCGGCAATCATTTCACGCAGTGCGCTGAATGTTCCCGCTTGCGTGGTGCCACCGGCACCAAAGGTGACCGAGCAGAACTCCGGTTGCAATACCGAGAGATCTTTGCGGATGCCAGCCATTTTGGTGGCCACTTCAGAATTCTTGGCCGGGAAAAATTCCAGGCTCAGGGGAACACGCTTGCGTGTAGACATGCTTATTTCTCCTACCAAACCGCGCAGCGTGGCTGCGCGGGCATTCATTCAGCCGGTTTAGTGGCGCAAATAAAAAACTCGCGGTTGCCATCGCCGCCTGCAATGGGCGAATCGAACCACGCGGTAACGGTCAGCCCCAGAGCGGCACATGCTTCACGCAAACGCTGCTCCACGACGACGTAAAACTCCGGTTCTTTGACAATGCCACCCTTGCCGACCTGGCCGGGCTGCAGTTCAAATTGAGGCTTAACCAAGGTCAACAGGGTGCCACCTGCTTTGAGCAAGGGCACCACTGCTGGCAACACCAGTGTCTGGGAAATAAAGGATAGATCGGCCACGATCAGATCAAACTCCGGCACGAACTCGGACTCGGTTTGCACCGCATCGGTTGCGTCGGATGTTTCATCCTGATCGTCAAATTCGTCGCCTTCGTCAGTTTCTTCGTCGTCGACTTCAAACTGACCATCCTCGCCCGTGCTGTCCTCATAGGCCTGGATCAAATCCTCAGCCGTGAGCGCACGCGCATTCACTTTTTCCACACACAGGACACGCGGATCGCTGCGCAGCATGGGGTGCAACTGGGCACTTCCCACATCCACGCCGACCACCGACTTGGCACCGGCCTGCAACAGGCAATCGGTAAACCCACCGGTCGATTGACCAACATCCAGACAGGCAAACCCTTCTACGGACAGACCAACTTGTTTCAGCGCCGCTTCCAGCTTGAGCCCACCCCGCGACACATAGCGCGCCTCGGAGTCATCCAGCAGCCGAATCTCGGCTGATTCAGGCACGTCATCGCCATTTTTGACGACGCGTCGCCAGGTCTCGCCTTGCGCCCATTCGACACCATCGGCAATCAGCCGTTGCGCCTGTGAACGGGTATTAGCAAGCCCCCGCTGAACCAGCAGTTGATCAATTCGCATCCAGTTTCCTTTGTTTGCCCTCGTGCCTGCCAGTGCCAGAGATACCGTCGAACCGGCTTTACCGATTGAGAGGTATCGCCCCCTTGAGGGGGAGGCGCCGCAGGCACTTCGGGGGGAGCTTAATACCTGTACGTATCTTTCTTGTACGGGCCGGACTTGCTCACGCCGATATAGGCGGCTTGCTCGTCGGTCAGTTCGGACAACATGGCACCCACCTTATGCAGGTGCAGGCGGGCGACTTTTTCGTCCAGATGCTTGGGCAACACATAGACCTTGCCGGACTTGTATTCCTTAGGCTTGGTGAACAACTCGATCTGCGCAATGGTCTGGTTGGCAAAGCTGGACGACATGACGAAGCTGGGGTGGCCGGTGCCGCAACCCAGGTTCACCAGACGGCCTTTAGCCAAAAGAATGATGCGCTTTTCGGGCTTGGCATTCTTGCCCTTGGTGGCGGGGAAAATCACGTGGTCGACTTGCGGCTTGATCTCGTCCCACTGCAGTTTTTCCAGGGAAGCGACGTCGATTTCGTTGTCGAAGTGACCGATGTTGCAAACAATGGCTTGGTCCTTCATGGCCGCCATGTGCTTGTAGGTGATCACGTTCTTGTTGCCGGTGGCAGACACGAAAATATCGGCCTTGTCGGCAGCGTATTCCATGGTCACAACCTTGTAGCCTTCCATTGCGGCTTGCAGGGCGTTGATCGGGTCGATTTCTGTCACCCATACCTGAGCAGACAAGGCGCGGAGTGCTTGGGCAGAGCCCTTGCCCACGTCACCGTAACCGGCAACCAACGCCACCTTGCCCGCGATCATGACGTCGGTCGCGCGCTTGATAGCGTCCACCAATGACTCGCGGCAGCCGTACAGGTTGTCGAACTTGCTCTTGGTCACCGAATCGTTCACGTTGATGGCGCGGAAAGCCAGCGTGCCCTTTTCGGACATTTCGTTCAGGCGCAGCACGCCCGTGGTGGTTTCTTCGGTCACGCCGATGATTGCCTTCAGGCGACGGCTGTACCAGGTGGGGTCCACCTTGAGCTTGGCCTTGATGCTGTTGAACAGGCAGATTTCTTCTTCGCTGCCGGGCTTGGCGAGGACCTTGATGTCCTTCTCGGCACGGGCACCCAGATGCATCAGCAAAGTTGCGTCGCCACCGTCGTCCAGAATCATGTTCGGGCCTTCGGTCTTGGAACCCTTGGTGCCGAATTCAAAAATGCGGTGGGTGTAATCCCAGTAATCGGTCAGGGTCTCGCCCTTGTAGGCAAACACCGGCGTGCCCTTGGCGACCAGCGCAGCAGCGGCGTGGTCCTGCGTCGAGAAGATGTTGCACGATGCCCAGCGCACCTCGGCGCCCAGCGCCTGCAGCGTCTCGACCAGCACGCCGGTCTGGATCGTCATGTGCAAGGAGCCGGTGATGCGTGCGCCCTTGAGCGGCTGCGACTTGGCAAACTCTTCGCGGATTGCCATCAGACCGGGCATTTCGGTCTGGGCGATGTTCAAC
>CAIQYP010000488.1 GCA_903876045.1 uncultured beta proteobacterium
GCCCAGGCTTTGCGCGTGGCGCAGCGCGGCCAGGGTGTCGGCGGTCTCGCCGCTTTGGGTGATGGTGACAATCAGCGTGTTCGGGTTGGACACCGATTCGCGGTAGCGGTATTCGCTGGCGATTTCGACCTGACAAGGCACTTTGGCAATTGCTTCGATCCAGTACTTGGCAACGCAGCCGCTGTAGTAACTGGTGCCGCAGGCCAGGATGAGCACGTTGTCGATGGCCTTGAAGGTGCTGTAAGCGCCGTCTCCAAACAACTCGGGCGTGATGCCTTCGACGCCTTCGAGCGTGTCGGCAATGGCGCGGGGCTGCTCGAAGATTTCCTTTTGCATGTAGTGGCGATAGGGGCCGAGTTCGGCCGCGCCGCTGTGCGCGTGCACGGTCTTAACCGCACGGGTAACGGCCTTGTGCTCGCGGTCAACGATCCAGTATTTGCCCAGCTGCATGTCGACCACGTCGCCCTCTTCCAAGTAGACGATCTGGTCGGTCACACCGGCCAAGGCCATGGCGTCGCTTGCGAGGAATGTTTCGCCCTGGCCCACGCCCAAAATCAATGGTGAACCCGCGCGTGCGCCGATCAGGCGATGCGGCTCATCCTTGCAGAAGACGGCAATGGCATAGGCACCGTGCAGTTGCGCAATCGCGCTCTTAACGGCCTCGAACAGGTCGCCGTCGTACAGGCTTTCAATCAGGTGGGCGATGACTTCGGTGTCGGTCTGGCTGCTAAAAACATAGCCACGCGCTTGCAGGCTTGCGCGCAGTTCGTCATGGTTTTCAATGATGCCGTTGTGCACTAACGCCACACGGCCGGCTTTGGTAGCTGCTTCTTGGCCGGCGCCGTGGCTGAAGTGGGGGTGTGCGTTGTGCACCGCTGGCGCACCATGCGTGGCCCAGCGGGTGTGGGCAATGCCCAGTGTGCCTTCGAGTTGAGTGGCTGCCACCTGCTCGGCCAACTCGGCCACGCGCGAGGTGCTGCGCGCGCGGCGCAGGCCGGGTGCGCCATCCTGCGCATAGACCGCCACACCGCAGGAGTCGTAACCCCGGTACTCCAGGCGAGCCAGGCCTTGCACCAGGATGGGAACAATATTACGGGTTGATACCGCGCCGACGATGCCACACATACGCACACTCCTAAAAACTTGTTGCAGCAATGGTAGGGTGGTCTTATTAAAATAAGCAGTTGATTTTTATAAATTTATGAATAAAAATTTCACCAAATATCATTAGTGAAATAAAAGTACAAAAAATAGCAAAATATGAACGAATTATCACTAGATGCAATGGATCTTCAAATCCTGGCGCAATTGCAGCGCGATGCCTCCCTGAGCAATCAGGATCTGGCACTGGCGGTGCACACCTCTGCGCCCACCTGCTTGCGGCGAATCAAACGCATGCAAGGTGCAGGCCTGATCGAGCGACAAATTGCCATCCTCAACCCGGAAAAGCTGGCGCAGGCCATCGGCCACGGGTTGACTGCAATTGTGGAGATCACGCTGGACCGACAAAGCGCGGAAGACCTCGCTGCATTTGAAGTCCGGGTGCACACCGAGGCTGCCGTGCAGCAGTGTTACCGCGTCTCGCCGGGGCCGGATTTTGTGCTGGTGGTACACGTGACCCATATGCCGGGCTACCAGGAACTGGCGCAACGCTTGTTTGCCAATGACGCCAATGTGCGCAATGTAAGAGCATTTTTTAGCATTCAACGCAGCAAATTTGGTGCGGAGCTACCCTTGAAGTCCGTTTAAAGTCATGCCCATAACAAAGCAGGGCCCATGAGACGAATTCGTGAATTATTGGTCGAAGCGCTAGGTACCCAACTGGCGGATGAGATTGAACTGGTAGAGCGTGTGCGCCACGTGCGCATCACGGCGGCCATTTGCGTGATTTGCAGTGTTGGTTTTTCCGTTTTCAATATCATCACGCCCGGTGCCCAAACGTTGGGCTTTGCCGAGTTGGCCAGTCTTCTGATGTGCTTTGCGCCGGCTGCGCTGCTCATAAATAGGCCTGAGCGAATTGAGTCTGCTGAACGCTTGCTTTTGCTGGGCGCTCTCGGCATCTCTTCGGCGCTGATTATCTTGGGCGGTGTCGAGGGCACCGGCCTCTTTTGGGTCTATTCGGTTCCGTTTCTGATTTTCTTTATCAAGGGCCAGCGGCTCGGTTGGCGGTACAGCCTGGCTTTTCTGGGCATACATCTGTTGTGCGTCCTGCTGGTCATCCCGAACGTATCTTTCGCTTACCAATACACGCCGGCAGTTCGCGCACATTTCATCTTGTCGATGGTGTTCTACGTGTTGATAGCTGCCGCCTTCAACCATGCGCGAAGTCGTTTTGAGATGGAGTTGCATCTGCGCAAGAACGAGGCGGAAGCAGCCAGCCAGGCCAAGTCACGCTTTCTGGCCGCAGCGAGCCACGACTTGCGCCAACCTGCCCACGCGCTGGGCCTGTTTGTGGCACGGCTCAAGCAGTTGCCCAGTGATGCCCGGACGCTCGAATTGGTAGAAGGTGTGGATGCTTCGGTGCAGGCGTTGCAAGACATGCTCAACGCGTTCTTTGACTATTCGCGTCTGGACTCTCAACTCACCCATGCGAGTTTGCGCAACTTTGAGCTCAACACGCTGTTTGACAAATTACGCACCAGCTTTGCTGAAACAGCGGCGCAAAAAGGACTGCGTCTGCGCATTCGCCCTTGCCGGGAATGGGTGCAGAGTGATCCCATTTTGCTGCAGCGGGTTTTGCTCAACCTGCTGGCCAATGCGGTGCAGCACACGCCCTGTGGCACGGTGATGCTGGCATGCAGGCCCAGCGCTCAACGCGGCTACCTGCGGGTGCAGGTTCGCGACAGCGGCATTGGCATTGCGGAGCAGCACCAGAAGAAGGTTTTTGAAGAGTTCTACCAGGTGGAAAACCCCGAGCGCGACCGCAACAAAGGCCTGGGCTTGGGTTTGAGCATTGTTGAGCGCTCCTGCAAGTTGCTGAGCCATGGCCTGCATCTTCGCTCGGCCCTGGGTTGCGGCAGCACATTTACCGTGCTGGTGCCTGTGGGGCAGGCGGAAGAAACAGGTGTAGTCGCAGATGCAGCAGATGCCGTCAAGCTGCATGACATCCGCGGTATGCGCGTGATGCTGATCGAGGATGATGAATTGGGCCGTGCCGCGCTCAAGGGCTTGTTGCAAAGTTGGGGTTGCGTGGTCATCGAGGCTTGTTCCGTGAGTACGGCGCTGGAACGCTGGGACCATCGCCTGCTACCTGATTTCATCTTGACGGACTACCGCCTGCTCGGTGCACAAAACGGGGTGGATGCGGTGCGCAGTCTGCGTGAGGCAGCAGGGCGCGAAGTTCCGGCCTGCGTGATCAGCGGCGATACCGCTGAAGAAGTAAGAGATCTGATTAACTCGGCGGGCTTGTTGCTCTTGCAAAAACCAGTTAGGCCAGCCAAATTGCGCAGCGTTTTGCGCCACGCCTGGAACCAGCAAGCCACTTGATGGCCAGGCACAGCCTCAAGAAATGCGCCTAGCTTGCAGGGCGCGGCCTGTCGGCGGACGGTAGGGTGATAGTCACCGTGCAACCGCCATCCATCACGCCCGTTGCTTGAACCTGGCCGTGCAGGCGTTCGACGATTTTTCGCGTCAGTGCCAAACCCATGCCAATGCCCGCAAACTGCTTGCCGGTGTGCAAGCGCGCAAACGGGTGAAACAGTTTGGCGGCCATGGCCGGATTGAACCCGGCCCCGTTGTCCTGCACTGTGAGCCTAATCATCGCGTTTTCCGGGTAGTCAACGTTCGCCATTTCACCTGCCGAGGCAGGTTCGGCCAGGATGCTGATCTGTGCATTGGGTTGATGCGCCGTGAACTTCACCGCGTTGTCCAGCACCGCAAGCAGGGCCCGGCGCAGCATGCTGGCATCCGCCAGGACCGAAGGCAGCGCAGTCGGCAGCAACCATTCGATCTGACGTTGCGGGAATTGCAACTGCAGTTCGGACACCACGTCGCGCACCAGGGGCAGCATGGGCAGTGGTGCGGTATGCAGTTCCGCCGTCCCCAGCTTGGTTAACTCCATCAGTCCGTCCATCAAGACGCCCATGTGTCGTGCCGAATCGGTAATGGTGTGGAGGAAGCCTTGGGTTTCTTCTGGCAAAAGAGGGCCGGCATCTTCCTGCACCAGTTGCGCATAGGAGAGGATGTGGCGCAGGCTGGCGCGCAGATCGTGCGACACGGTGTAGCTGAAGTCCTGCATCTCGGCGCGCAGGCTGGCCAGTTCGGCCTCCAGTGCGGCAATGCGTTGCGTGTCTTTATCTGTCATCGCGATTGCCTCAGGCCTTGGGTGCCTTTTGCGGACGCGACCAGTTTGCAATCGACACCTGCTTGCCACGTGCCACGCTCAAGGCGCCTGGCGGTGTGTCTTTGGTAATCGTAGAGCCACCGCCTACGGTGCCGCCTGCCCCCAAAGTTACCGGCGCAATCAGCACGCAGTTGCTGCCCACGTGGACGTCGGCCTCAATGACCGTGCGGTGCTTGTTGGCGCCGTCATAGTTGGCGGTGATGCTGCCTGCGCCGTAGTTGACGCGTTCGCCCACGGTGGCGTCGCCCAGATAGGCCAGGTGATTGGCCTTGGAACCCTTGGCCATGGTGGTGTTCTTCACCTCGACAAAGTTGCCGATGTGCACCTCGGCTGCAAGCCGTGCGCCAGGGCGCAGGCGTGCAAACGGGCCGATCAGCGAACCCGCACCCACTGTCACGCCCAGCTTTTCACCGTCGATGTGGGTAAAGGGGTGGATGACCGCACCGGCCTCGATCACCGCATTGGCAATCACACAGTTGGCACCAATGCTCACGCCTTCGCCCAGATTGACCTGACCCATGAAGACGCAGTTCACGTCAATGTTCACGTCATGCGCGCAACTCAGGTCACCACGCACATCCAGACGCGCCGGGTCAGCCAGGCGCACCCCTTCTTCCATCAGGCGATGCGCGACACTTAGTTGGAAGGCGCGCTCCAGTTGGGCCAGTTGCACCGGGCTGTTGACACCGGCCACCTGCACTGCGTCCGTAATCTTGTATGCCACCACATGCTCGCCATCCGTTACGGCAAAGCGCACGATATCGGTCAGGTAGTACTCCTTCTGCGCGTTGTTGTTGTCCAGGCGTGCCAACCAGCGTTTGAGGGCAGTGGCCGGCACGGCCATGATGCCGCTGTAGACCTCGTGAATCGCACGTTGCGCTGGTGTGGCGTCCTTGTGTTCCACGATGGCTTTGACTTCGCCGTTGGCGGTGCGCTCGATGCGCCCGTAGCCTGTGGGGTCGGGCATTTCCAGGGTCAGCAGGGCCAGTTTGTTGCCACCACTTGCGGCTATCAGATGGAACAGCGTGTCGGCCTGTGTCAGCGGCACATCGCCTGACAGCACCACCACTACACCGTCATCAGCCAGGTGTGGTAAAGCCTGTTGCACGGCGTGGCCGGTGCCTAGTTGCGGCTCCTGGCGTGCAAATTCCAGTGCGAAGTCTGTTGCGCTTTGGCAGGTGACCTCCACTTCGGCTGCGCCATGTCCCGTAATAACTACCGCCTTGCGAGCCTGCAGGCTTGCGGCAGTGTCCAGCACATGTTGCAAGAGCGCGCGCCCGCCAATACGGTGCAAAACTTTGGGCAATGCACTTTTCATGCGTGTGCCCTTTCCCGCAGCCATAATCACCACGTCAATCGGCATGGTGCTGTCTGGCGCGTTGTTGTTGGAGCTCATGTTGGCTTTTTCCTCTTGATGCGTAGTTCTGTGTTTGCCACTTGGTACTGGCCTCGTATTATCGGTGTCATGTTCCTGGCTCTGACACTGGTTGGCTGCAGCGCCAATCGCATCGCTTTCAACAACGCCCCGACGTTGATTTATTACTGGCTGGATTCGTATTTTGATTTTGATGGGCCGCAAAGCGTGGACTTCAAGGCCAGCCTGAAGGAACTGCAGGCATGGCACCGCCAGGAAGAATTACCACAATGGGCCGAGTTGCTGAAAAACCTGCAACCTGTGGTCAACCAGGAGGTGAGCGCCGCGCAGGTCTGCACGTTGTGGGGCTTTTTGCAGCAGCGCTTGCAGGCGCCCACAAACCATCTGACCCCGGCCTTGGCGCAACTGGCGGTCAGCCTGAAGCCCAGCCAGATAGACCACATCGCCGCCGAATTCAAAAAGCGCAACAAGAACTGGCGTGAAGAATGGCTTGATCTGTCACCTGCCGAACGCCTGGCGCGGCGCAGCAAGCAAATTGAGGAGCGCAGCGAGCGCTTCTATGGAAAGCTGGACGATGGCCAGCGCGAGAAGATCCGCATTCACTTGGCGGAATCGGGCTACGACCCGGAGATGCTACAAAAGGAAATGCTGCGCCGCCAGCAAGACAGCTTGACGGTATTGACCCATGCACGCAGTGGGCAGTTGTCAACCGCCGAAGTCCAAGCCGGGCTGCTGGCACTGTTCGCCAGAGCGGTGGCTTCAACGGATGCCGCGTCACGCCAATATAACGAAACCATCACCCAATCTGCCTGTGCGGCC
>CAIQYP010000489.1 GCA_903876045.1 uncultured beta proteobacterium
CGCCAGCAGTAGCCAGCTGCGGCGCCGCCCCATCCAGCGTGTCAGCAGCGGAATCGGCATGCGGTCCACCAGTGGCGACCAGACCCACTTGAAACCATAGGCCAGCCCGACCCAGCTTAAAAAGCCGATGGTGCTGCGGTCCACGCCCGCTTCGCGCAACCAGAAACTCAAGGTTCCAAACACCAGCAGCAACGGTAGTCCGGCCGAGAAGCCCAGTGACAACATGCGCAGCGAGGCCGGCTCAAGATACACCTTCAGGGTTTGCGCCCAGGTGGGTTTGTCAGCCGGTGCGGCGTTGCTGTGCGTTGTAGGGGTCATGCAGGAATAATACTTGCTGGCCTGTTGCAAACTCGCAGCTGGTGCCCCATCTCTAGGCTTTATGAACACAACCCGTTTTCTTCGCTGGTATTTCCTGCGTTTTGCCGTGCCGTTGCTGCTGGCAATGCTCGCTTTGCCGCCGACCGCTCAGGCGCAGGCGCAAGCACAGGAAGGCGTGAGCGTCGGGAAAAACTCCGCCTTTGCCAGGCTCGTGCCGGCCGAAAGTGTGGAGCGCTCAGCGGTGCAGAACTACCAGCAAATGTTGCAACAGGCTGCAGCCAAGAATGCGCTGGCCCCGGCTGATAACGCCCAACTTAAGCGACTGCGCGGCATCGCCCAGCGCCTGATTCCGTTTGCCATTCCCTGGAATGAGCGCGCCAAACAATGGAAATGGGAGGTCAACCTGATTGGCTCCACGCAGATCAATGCGTTTTGTATGCCCGGCGGCAAGATTGCCTTTTACAGCGGCATTCTGAAAACCCTGCAGCTCACCGACGACGAGGTGGCGATGGTCATGGGCCACGAAATTGCCCACGCCCTGCGCGAGCATGCCCGGGAACGCATGGGCAAAAATGCGGCCACCGGTATTGGCGCCAACGTGATCACGCAGTTGTTCGGCTTGGGCCAGATTGGCCAGACGGTGACCAACTACGGTGCCCAATTGCTCACCCTGGAATTCAGCCGCTCTGACGAGTCTGAGGCCGATCTGGTTGGCATGGAATTGGCCGCTCGCGCCGGCTTCGATCCGCGCTCCGGCGTGACGTTGTGGCAGAAGATGGGTGCTGCCAACAAAGGCGCTCCGCCGCAGTGGCTCTCGACCCACCCGTCTGGCACTACCCGCATTGCGGATATTGAAGCCAATTTGCCCAAGGTCATGCCTTTGTACGAGCGCGCCCAAAAAGCCAACGTGGGTGCCTTGCATTAAGCTGCGTTGCAGACACTTGCAAAAATAGCTGGGAACGGTGTCGCAGGGCTGGTAAATTGGCAACCCCATCTGAACGCATGTTGCGTTCGACGAGGAGAAGACCATATGAACGCGAAGAGAATCGAGGGTACGCTGCTGGATTTTTGGGTGGCCAAGGCCGCCAACCTGACGCTGCAAGAGCAGCCACCGTCGCCAGGCCAGAGACATGATCCGGACAGCGGTTCGTGGCATCCCGATACATTCCATCCCTCGATCAACTGGACCCATGGCGGCCCCCTGCTGTCGAGCGAGTGGTTTGCAATTGAAGATATTCTGTCCGACTGGTTCAGCCCGGACTGGAGCTATGTCCCCGCATTCCGTGAAGACCCTTTAAAGTGGTTCATGCGCGCCTTTGTGGCATCGCAATATGGCGAAGCGCTGGAAGATTTGGACGACATCGAGGAAGGATCTTCTCCGCCACCACAGCCTGCACCCTAAAAAGCCTGCCTAGAAAAAATCCAGGTTCTCACTCGGTGCTACTTCGCGTGTGGCCAGCCCATCGCTCACCATGTCTTCAAAGAAGGTGAGTCGGTTGCGGCCATTCTGCTTGCTGTAGTAGAGCGCCTTGTCGGCATAGTCCAGCAACGTTCCGGCAAAGGTGTTGCGCACCATCTCGGTGGCACCGATGCTGATGGTGACCTGGCCGACCTGCGGAATGTCCTGCGTCGCCACCGATTCGCGCAAGCGCTCCAGCAAACCAGCGGCCTCTTCGCGGTGTTGGCAGCGGATCATCAAAACAAACTCTTCGCCGCCAAAGCGGAAAACCAGGTCATCGTTGCGCAGCGCATTCTTTAGCAGATGCGCCAGCAGGATCAGCACCTCGTCGCCATACAAGTGCCCAAAGCGGTCGTTGACCGATTTGAAATGATCGATGTCGATCATCGCAATCCAGTAGGTGGATTGGCTCTGTGGTTTGCGCTGATCGATATCAACCGGACATTCGTCGTCCATGGGCTGCAACTCATAAACCCGGCTAAAGCAATCGTCGAAGGTTTTGCGGTTGGCCAAACCGGTGAGAGAGTCTGTCTGCGACTCCTGCAGCAACTGACAGAAGTTGCGGTAGATCTGCAGCATGCCATCGATCATGCGGCTGTCGTTGTCGTGCAAAGCGTCTTTGCTGCTGATCACCAAATAGGTGGTGGCCGAGCGCATATCCATCACCGTCATCACATTTAAAAAGCCGTCCTGCACGGCCAGTCGAACCGTGGACGTATCCGTCGCATGGTGTTGCTGGAAGGCTTGCAGCAATTCCGCAGGGACGTCAAAGCCATCTCGCAGTACCTGGCATTTTTCAGGCCTGAACATCACCTCGGAGCGCACCTCGCCCCGGCTGGAAACTTTGTAAAGCGACAAACCGGTGGGGTGAATAAAGCCGTTCAGTGTCTTGAGCAGACTGGCTTCCAGCAACTCCAGATCACGAATGCCAGTCAAGCTGACTAGCTGATCCAGAAGGTGTGGGGTATTGAACATAGGGTTGCGGATGATCCTGCGGGAATCATACCGCCGCCAGTAACCCGCTGGGGGTCGCTGGCGACTATTGCCAACTGTTAAAGGTTGACGAGGATCAGGACTTCAACGCCTCATTCATGGCATCGCGGTCCAGTTCTTTTTCCCAGTGCGCCACAACCACCGTTGCCACACCGTTGCCAATGAAGTTAGTCAGGGCGCGGGCTTCCGACATGAAACGATCAATGCCCAGGATTAATGCCAGTCCGGCTACGGGAATGGTGGGTACCACTGCGAGTGTGGCCGCCAGCGTGATGAAGCCTGCGCCGGTCACGCCTGAGGCGCCTTTGGAAGTCAACATCGCAACACCCAACATGGTGAGCTGCTGCGTCAACGTCAGTTCGATATTCAGAGCCTGGGCGACAAATAAAGCGGCCATGGTCAGGTAGATGTTGGTTCCATCCAGGTTGAAGGAATACCCCGATGGCACAACCAAACCGACCACCGATTTGGAGCATCCCAATGCCTCAAGCTTGCGCATCAAGGGCACCAGTGCCGACTCTGAAGAAGACGTACCCAGAACGGTCAACAACTCGTCCTTGATATAGGCAATAAAGCGGAAGATATTGAAGCCCACAAACATTGCGATAGAGCCCAGAACCACGATCACAAACAAGCCGCAGGTCAGGTAGAAACTGCCCATCAGTTTGGCCAGAGGGCCCAAAGCTGCCACGCCATATTTGCCGATGGTGAAAGCCATGGCACCGCCGGCACCCAGGGGCGCGAGCTTCATGATGGCGTTCATCATGGCAAAGAAGATGTGGGAGGCTTCTTCAATGAAGGTGTGAACCGCTTTTTGCGACTGGCCCATGTGCACCATGGCATAGCCAAACAGCACAGCTACCAGCAGCACTTGCAGCAGATCGCCAGAACCAGTGAAGGCGTCGGTAAAAGTTTTTGGGATGATGTGCAGAATGAAATCGACACTGCTTTGCTCACCGGCAGACTTGGCATAGCTGGCTACTGCTTTGGCGTCCAGCGTGGCAGGGTCGGCATTGAAACCAGAACCCGGACGCAAGACGTTCATTACCACGAGTCCGATGGCCAGCGCGAAGGTGGAAACCACCTCAAAATACAACAACGCCTTGCCGCCCACGCGGCCTACTTTTTTCATGTCTCCCGCGCCGGCAATGCCCAGCACCACGGTGCAGAAGATTACCGGACTGATCAGCATCTTCACCAGTGAGATAAAGCCATCGCCCAGTGGCTTGAGCTTGACCGCATCGGCGGGGCTCAAATAGCCAATAGTGCCCCCGATCAGGATGGCGATTAAAACCCAGAAATACAAATGCCCGGTGAGCTTCTTCACGTGTTTTCTCCTCGTTGATAGTGCCTGCATTCTGGGTTCATCGCAGAGGTACGACAAGTGTGGAAAACCACATCATTGAGAAACCCACATAAGATAGGGCCATTTTAGAAACACGGAAGACAACTCCCTTATGACCGCCAAAACCATGAAACACAGCGCCAGCCTCTGGGACGGAGAAGTCGGCAACTCCCGTTGTATCGACGTGGTGCATTGGGAAGGCGACATCACGCCCGAGCAACTGGCCAACGTGGCCACACAGATTTCCACGGTTTGGCAAACCATCGATTTGCAACTGGACCCGTCGCACCCCATGCATGGCAATGCTTACCACTTGCGCAAAATGGCGGACGATGAATACGAAGAAGCCGAGTACCAGAAACGCAAGACTGCGTTCGAAGCCCGCTACGCCGGCAAGCGCGTGTGGGTGCACGGCTACCACCACGAAGAAGACGCGGAAACCGGCACCAGCGAGCCCTTCTACTACGACACCATGTTCAGCACGCTGTTCATCACGTTGGCTGACATCGAAGCACTGTGCGACCAGCACTACGGTGAAGATGTGTGGGACGAGTACAGCCTGTACCTGGATGACAAACTGCCCACGCCCCTCGCTATCGACTTCTAAGGGCGTTCAGGCTGCAACGGCCTTGCATTCTTTAGCGCAAGCCACGCAGGATTCTGCGCAGGCCTTGCACTCGGCGTGCTTCTCGTGCTTGCGGCATTCCTTCTCGCAGATCTCGCAGGCTTCCAGCGTGAGATTGGCCATGGCGGGAACCAGCTTTGACTCTTGTGCAGTCAGAGCTTGCAGCGCACTGCACATGGCAATAGTCTGATTCACGGACTTGGCGCATTCGGCCATGGCCTTATCGCCATCGCCCAGTAGCACCAGGCAATGGGCGATGCAGGCTTGGCCTTTGACCACGCAATCGGCAGTGGCAGCCAGCAAGCCCTGTGCGACTGCGCCGTGCATATGGCTGTGGTCGTGCACCATATCCTGGGCCAATGCTGAAGTTTGTGCAGCAGCGAAAAGTGCGGCACCTGCGCCGATCAAGCTATCTCGTCTGTTCATAAGTGACTCCTTTATGTTGTTAAGCCTTCGTTGAGGCTTGCCATAGGTTTAGCGTTGACTTGGGCGTTACAGTGCGCAAGCCCATTGCCCCATTTCTTCTCAATGCGCGTGATCGTCGTGCGCACCTTGCGGCAGTGCTTGCACCCAGACCTTGACTGTCAACGCCCCTGCTTTTTCAAAGTTCAGGTCGAGGTCGAAGCGGTCACCGTCTTTCAGTGGTTGCTTCAGACCTTTAAGCAGGATGCGGTATTCGCCTTTGTCGTGGCGCATGGGGATGTTGGTTTCGGCGGGTAGCTCAATGGTGGCCACTGCAGACGCCGTCTTTGTGCCACCTTGCTGCAAGACGCGCTGCAACTCTACGGCTGCAGCTGCCGTGGTGCTGCCACCCAGCAGACGATCCGGTTGAGCACCTTCATTGCGCATGCCGCGAAAGTAAACCACTGACTCGGTGGAGCCCGCCGATGCATAGCTGTGGTCCACACGCAAATCTCCTTTACTGCTGCCATGTGCGAACGCAGCGCACGGCAGCAGCAAAGCCAGAACGATGGCGCGCCCGGCACTTTGCCAAAAACTAAACGCAGGACCGCACAAATTGCTGGGTTGCATATTTCAATTCCTTTAGTTCGTACTTGACCCGTGCCAGTTCTCTTTTGAGCCGCGCCACCTCGTCGGCATTCTCAGTTTGGATTGGTCGGTCAATGGCCACACGGGTGGTGCGAAATGGGTGGCGTGATGGGCCGCAGGACCCGGAACCAGTTATTCGTTGCATGGAAAATACCCTCAGATTGAAATAGAAAATTGATGGTGCAAGCGCAGCGCGTGGAGCGAAAAACCACCGGAGTGGCGAGTGCGCTTGTCTGCGCCCAGCTTGTTTTCGGATGCCACCACGGCGCTGGCAAGTTTGGTGGCGGTGACGCTGCGCATGCCAATGCTTTGCAACACCGCTGTCCGGGTCAGCCCTGCGCCTCCGCAAATTGAAATGATCCAGTTTTTCACTTTAGTTCTCCTAGGATGGTCTTAGTTTGTGTGGGCCATCGCGCCCATGTGCGTCATGGCTTTTACCGGCACGGTCAGCTCGGTTTTGGTTTCCACACCTTTGGCATCGGCAAAGACCAGGGTCAGCGGGATCGTGCTGTCCTTCGTCAGTGAAGTATTCAAATCCATTAGCATGATGTGATAGCTGCCCGGCTTGAGTTCCACCGTTTTTCCCGCCGGAAGCTCCAGACCGCCTTTAAGCGGGTGCATCTTCATCACGTCGCCCTCCAGACGCATTTCATGCACTTCGCCGAGCGCGGCTACCGGCGAAGAAGCGCGCACCAATCTCGCGTCAGTGGGTGATACCAAGCGCATAAATACACCGGCACTTTTTTGCGATTGGACCGTGGCACGCGCCCAGGGATCTTGTACCTGCACGGCTTGGGCCCATGCGCAAACTGAGAGGGCGGTAAGGACAACAGCGCTAACAATTTTGCGCAGGGATGGACGGTTAGATAGACGGTCGTTAGTCATAGTTATCCCGCAAAAATAATGAATGCAGCGCTTGACAAAATGGGTCAAGCGAAAGGGAAGAAATTGCGTAATCGTCGCGGCAATGACGCACCGACCCGGCCGTTGTGGCTGGATTCACCGAGCGAAAAGCAAACAGCCCAGAGGCGTCTGCGTACGGGCGGTGTCAGGTGAGCGAGGGAGGGCCGCGCGCCGGGGGCGGCGAGGCCAGCACGGGTGTGAAGCTGCCCGTGTCTTGCACAGGAGCCGAATAGGCCCGTGGTGCGACAGCACTAAAACCTATGATTTCAACTGGAGGCGGCGCGCTGATGCTGGCGCACAGTGGGCAGTCAAGGGTGTGGCTAACGGTAGAGGTGGACTTTCCGGCAGCATCAATGCTGATGACCTTCATGGAACCCGAACCCGAGCACACCAGTTGCAAGCTTTGCGGACTCACCATGGGCGAGGCAATCGCCACACCAAGTGACAACGCAAACCACACCAGCACGAAGCGGGCGATCAGGTGGGCGTTGCGCAGGGTTTGCATGGCGCAGATTATTACCGCGCACATTGAACCGCGTTTAGTTTTACCAAATATTTTCCCTAAAAGCGGTAATTTGTCACATGCGATCGTTAGTTTCGTCTTGGCCGCGCATCACCTTGTCGTTGTTTGGGACAAGAAGCGTTGAAAGTCCTCCACCCCTTCGGCAATAACGGCCAGACGCATGCTTTGGCCTAGCGCGATGACGGTGCGGGCAATGGCTGCATCATTGGGATCGTCCAGCGAAAAGCAGATGCCCCGGGCCTTGAGCACAGGCATGGTGCCAATGACGCGCTCCGCATCGACGGTTAGCGGGTCCAGTCCCAACGCCTGGCGGATGCACGCGGCACTCGGGGAAGCCTTCGCGGTGCATACGCGCCACATGCGCCGGCAGGTCGTACCGCAAATCGGCGTTCATGGTCAGCAGATCGGTTCTTAAGCAGCCACTTGCACGGCCGTTCCCAAGGCGCCCAACTCTTCTGACGAGAGCACCTGACCCACATTGAGCAAGATGACGAACTTGCCATTGACCTTGCCCATGCCCTCAATAAAGTCAACGCGGATCTTGGCGCCAAAGCTGGGTGGCGGCTCAATCTCGTTTTCGGTGATCTTCAGCACCGCGTTGACGGCATCAACCACCACACCCATCAGATGGCGCTCATCGTCGGTGCGAATCTCCACAATCACCACACAGGTCTTCTTGGTGACGTCGCTGGGCTGCTTGCCAAAGCGCACAGCCAAGTCCAGCACGGGCACCACCGCACCGCGCAGGTTAATAACCCCGCGAATGCTCGCCGGCATCATCGGCACTTCGGTCAAGCCGGTGTACTCAATGATCTCTTTGATACACAGAATGCCAATGCCAAAGGTTTCCCCCCCGAGCATGAAGGTGAGGTACTGCTTGGCATTGAGCGCCTGGGCCGTGCCTGCTGCAATGGGTCTGCCTTTGACCGCTACGAGTTCGTTCATGGCCAGCTCCTGTCAGAACCTGCTGAACTTGGATTCGTCAATGCCGGACTCGCCGTCTCCCGGCGCGTCAGACGCTGCGCCCGAAGGCTTGCCTGCCGACTGCACCTTGAAAGCCTTTTTGGCCGCGCCCGGCTTCTTGGCCACCTTGGCACTACTGCCACCGCCCGCCAACTTGAAGAAACTCATGGTGACCTGCAACTGTTCGGCCTGGCTACTCATCTCTTCGGCAGTGGCGGCCAACTCTTCAGAGCTGGAGGCGTTTTGCTGCGTGGTCTGGCTCAGTTGGCTCACCGCCGAGTTGATCTGGGCCGCGCCCGAGGACTGCTCTTCGGAAGCGGCGGTAATTTCCTGCACCAGATCCGAAGTTTTCTTGATACGGGGAACAATCTCGTCCAGTAGTTTGCCGGCCCTCTCGGCCAACTCCACGCTGGAACTAGACAACTCACCAATCTCCTGCGCTGCGACCTGGCTGCGCTCGGCCAGGTTGCGCACTTCGGCGGCCACCACGGAAAAGCCCTGACCATGTTCGCCGGCCCGCGCTGCTTCAATCGCCGCGTTCAGAGCCAGCAGGTTGGTCTGGTAAGCGATGTCGTCGATGATGCCAATCTTCTTGGCGATCTGCTTCATGGCTGCCACCGTGGCCGAGACCGATTCGCCGCCTTGTGCGGCTTCCTTGGCAGCCTTGCTGGCCATGCCGTCCGTCACCTTGGCGTTTTCGGTGTTCTGCGCAATGCTGGAAGTCATCTGCTCTACCGAGGCGCTGGTTTCCTCCACGCTGGCGGCTTGCTCACTGGAGGCTTGCGACAGCGATTGCGATGTGGCGCTCACCTCTTCACTGGCACTGGCCAAAGCTTGCGCGCCGCTGTTGACGTTGCTGACCACTTCAGAGAGTTTCTCAATCATGTGCTTCATGGCCTGCAGCACCTGGCCGGTTTCGTCCTTGGAGGTGGCATCAATGCGCACGGTCAGGTCGCCTTCTGCCAGCCGGTTAGCGGTCTCCACGGCTATGGCCAACGGCTTGGTCACGCCGACAGTCAGGAGCCAGGCAATCAGCGCACCCAGCGCAATGGCCACTCCGGCCAGGGTCAGCATCAACGTGTGGGCACTGGCGTAGGTTTGTTGCGCTGCTGCGTAATCGCCTTTGTTTTCTTCATCCGCCGCAGCCAAGTTTTCGTCCAGTGCGTCCTGCCACTTTTGGGTTGCCGGTGCTGCAACCGTCAACAGCGTCTTGATTGCTTCCTTGTCATTGTCAGCCACAGCAAAGTCAATCACTTTATCGGTGCCTGCGCGGGCCTCGGTCGCCAGCTCCTTGATTCTGGCGCGGATGACTTTGCCCTTCTCTGAGGGGACGGTTTTTTCCAGAGCCGCCCAGGCCTCGTTATATTTCTGCCGGTAACTTTCGAGCTTGCGGCGTTCGACGGCGATGGCCTCATGGTCGTCGAGCAAAACGATGGTGCGGGTTATGCGCGAAACAATGTGCACAGCTTCAGACAATTCGTTAATAAGCTTGGTCTTGACCATGTTGTCGTTGACGATCTCATCAAGCTTGCCCTCCACGGTTGCCATGCCATTGATACCTACCAGGGCAATCACGGCCATGAGCATTAACACCACAGCAAACCCGGCTGCCAATCGAAGACCTATCTTGATATTTGCAAACATGACACGCACTCCTTATAAAAACTATGCTTCAAAAATATGACCAAACTCCACGCTTGGTGTGCGTGGGCCTGCCATGGGCTGCACACAATTTGCGGCTCTCGGCGATGAAAATCAAAAGGGCTTGATCGAGGTTCATAGCGTGCTTGCTTTGCGGTTTTGCCTGTCCGCGCGCACGTCTCCTGGCGCCACCTCCGTACCAAAGTGCAGCTGACCGGAAATCAGCTGATCCAACACAGCAAACCAGGCATTGGTCAGTGCAGCCGAGGCGGCGTTGGCGGCAGCAACGAGGAGGAGAATTTTTGGGCTAGTGAACAAGATCGCCTCCGCGCAGGCTTTCCGCGAAACTTTCGTAATCCAAAGGGAGGCCAAAGTAATTTCCCTGCAGGCGGTGCACGCCCAACAAGGTCAAAATCGCCGCAGTGTCGGCGTCCTCCACACCGGCCGCAATGGTGTGCAGATCGCGCACCGAAGCAATCTTGAGAATGGCCTCAATCAGCGCGGTGCTAACTTTTGTCTCTGCCCTCCGTGTCAAGGCTTCGTCAATGCGGATGCCAGTCAAAGGCGCGTAAAGCAAATGCGAAATGGCCGAGTGGTCGCTGCCCAGGTTGTCAATGACGATAGAGAAGCCGGCCTGGCGTAACGTAGTCAAACGTTCAATCATGTTGCCGTCTTTGCCCACGGCGTCGCGCTCCGAAATCTCAAGTTCAACGCAGGAAGCGGGCATCTTCAAATGCTCCATCCAGCGCAACAGTTGCCCGATAAAGTTGGACGAATGAATTTGCTGCTCAGACACATGGGCCAGCATGCTGAGTTTGCAGCCCTGCAAGCGGCAGGCTTGCAGACACGTCAGCGCCTCGAGCCAGGCCTGAATATCCATTTCACTGGGCAACTCGAAACCGTCCGGCGTGAAGTTTGGGCGCGGCGACACCAACGCGCAGGCAACGACGCAATGCGTGCGCGCATCGACAATAGGTTGAAACAGCAGTCGGAAATCGCGTTTCAAAACTAACCCGCAATCAAAATATTTATGGGCCTGATACCCACTCCCCGGACGCAAAGATAGAGCTGTTTTTTCTAACTGCCAATACCGGTAAACAGGTAATTTGATGCTTGACAAACATCAACGTTCGCACAAGAGCGCTGCGGCCCTAGCGCTTGAGCGATTCCCGACTCAGGACATACCGTGTCAGTTCAGCCACGCTGTGCAGTTTGAGCTTGCGCATGATGTTGCGCCGATGCACTTCCACGGTGGACGCAGCGATGTGCATCTGCGCGCCAATTTGAGCCGACGTCAAGCCTTCAGCCACCAGTTTCAACACCTGGTCTTCGCGCGGGCCAATCGGCTCTGGTGGGTCTTCCGGAGGGCGCTCTTTCAGGCGCCGCTCGCCCGGAAAGAATTGCGCAACTTCGGGACTCAGATATATCTGACCCTGCGAGACTTTGCGAATTGCATGCAGCAGTTCATCGCTTGCTTCGGTCTTGGTGACATAGCCGGTGGCCCCCGCGTCGAGCATGTCCTGAACATGGCGCTTCTGAAAAAAGGCGGATAGTGCAACCACCTTCATATTCGGGAAATGCATCAGCAGATCCCGGGTGGCAGCGCCCCCACCCAAGCCTGGCAAATTGATGTCCATGCAAACCAGATCGGGTGCTGTGGCCTGGGCCAATTTGAGTACCTGCAGACCGTCTCCGGTTTGCCCCACCACTTCGAGGTCAGTCTCGTATTGCAGCAGGTTGCAAAGCGCTTGCAGAAACATCTTGTGGTCATCGACCAGCAGAACGCGTACCGTCATGCCGCAATCTCACTGCGCAACGATGCAATGTCCATGCGCACCACGGTGCCGGCACCTGCACTGGAGCGAATGGTCAGGCTGCCACCGACAAACTCCGCCGTTTCGCGCATATTCATCAGGCCCAGGCCACCTGGCTTAGGGGTGCCAGTCATGGCACTCGGATCGAAGCCAATGCCATCGTCTTGAACCTCCAGATGCATCGGCAGGGACTTCAATTGCAGCCGGATGTCGACGGTGCTGGCCTGGGCGTGCTTGGCGCAGTTGGTCAAAGCTTCCTGGATGATGCGAAAAATCGGCAGTGCCAATTGCGCTTCCAGATGCGTCTCTTCGTGGGCGCAGTGCACGCTCACCTTAAGGTTTGTGCGTCTGGAGAAATGCTGCACATAGTTTTGCACCACGCCAAGCATGCCACCGCCTTCCAGCACCGAGGAATGCAACTCGGTACAAATCTCCCGGATGTTGCTGTTGGTGTCGTCAATCAGGGCGCGCGTGTCGGCCACCCTGTCCACAAATTTTTCGCTCGCGCGCTCGGCAGCGTCGGCCTTAGCCAGCAAGGTCAGGTTAATGCGCAGGGCGGACAAGTTCGGGCTGGTCAACTCATGCAACTCGCGCGCCAGATGGCGCCGCGCATGTTCCTGCGTCTGCACCAGGCGTCGCGACAATTCCTGCAAGCGCTCGGACATGCGCGACCGGTGCTCTTCTTCCACCTTGCGCCCGGTAACATCGCGGCAAATCACGTAGGTCATGCTCGGCGCACCCGTGCTGTCGTAAACGAATCGGGCGTGGTCTTCACGCCAGATATAGTGGCCATCTTTGTGTCGGATGCGGTAGGTGTAGAGCAGTTCGCCGGCTTTCCTTTTTATGGCGGTATGGATGGACGCAAACACCTGAGCGCGGTCTTCGGCATGAATCAAAGCGTAGATGGTGTCGGGGGTGCGTTGAAGTTCTTCGGACTCGCTATAGCCAAGCTGCTGAAGGTAGACCGGAGAGACATATTGCATGCGCTGCTGGGCATCAAAAACAATGACACCATCCGACGTGTTTTGCGCAATCAGACGGAACCGGGTTTCACTCGCCTTGCGCTCGGTTTGCGCCAAATGAATCTGGGTCACATTCTTGTGCGATATGACGGCGCCCTTTGAGCTACCCGATAGCGGCAATACATGCACGACGAACCAACGCTGCTCGGTGGGCGAGTGGCAGGCATATTCCAGTTCATATTCATCCAGCTTGCCATCGAGCACGGCGCGGATACCGGCATATGCGCTGCGCGCATCAATTTGTAGCGATGTGTCGTCCACACGCGAGCAGACCGAAAGATAGTTGGCCCCGATGGAGACCTGAGCGCTATTGACTGCGCCATTGTTCAAGGCAAATTTGCTCCAGGATGCGTTCACTGCGGTAATGACCCCTTGGGTGTCTATCACCACGATATGTTCGGTCAGGGTATCCAGAATATTGGTCACCAGGTGCTTGCCGTCATGAACCACCCGAACATTCCTTTCGTTTTGTGCCATCAGACGCAGCAGGTAGGCCCCGAGCAGGGAGGTGAGTAGCAAAAAGCCGCCCACAATTGCGCCAGTGCGGTACAACTCTTTCCACCAACCCGCCAAGTAGTCTTTTTCCGCTGTGGCCACTATCGCCACCATCGGCACCACGCTTAACCGACGATACGTAAAGATGCGACGAAATCCGTCCGGGCTGGCTGAGGTAACACCGGTCGCGTATTCGGCACCGGTCTCAAAGACCTGGCGAAAATCATTGGACACAACCTGATTGCCTACCTGCCCCGACGGATGATCGGGCAAGGCGGGTGTCCGAGAAATGAGGCCGAGACTCGCATCCCGCAAGATCAGGGTGCCATTCGGTCCCACATCAAACTGGGATAACAGTGATGTGAAATGCGGGAGCGCAATGGGCGCAGTGACCACCCCGGCGAAACTGCCGTCCGGATTGTCAAAACGGCGCGAGAAACCCATTACATATTGCTTGGAGACACGGCCAATGACGGGGCCGTATATCTGAATGCCTGCATCGGCGTGGTCACGCAAATAGTGGAACGAAGCCCGGTCGGCCCAACTAACGGGTTCTCTTGCATTGACTCCTTTGCCCAGCACCACCATGCCGTCGGCACGCGCTACCCGGATTGCTTCAATCTCGGGAATTCTTTGCTCCAGCGTCGCAAGTATCTTGCCGGTAACCGCCGCATTGAGTCCGCCCTTGGAAAGTTCGAGTTGCAGTTCATCCACCACCGTGAGCAGTGCCAGATCGACCTTTTGCACATCGCGGGTGATGTTGAGATCCAGCGCACTGGCGATATTTTGGGTTTGAATTTCAGCTGCCTTTTCGTAGAGCTGCTTGCTTTGAAAAAGCGAACCGATTGCAATCAGGCAGACCAGAATATTCGCGATTGCCAGGCCGGCAATCATGATCAAACGCAATCTTCGGGGCGTAGCTAGAACGATCCGGTCCGGGTCGAAATCGCTATCTATTTGCATTGGCAAATTTGTATTCATCGCGTCCTTGTAGACCTCAGGCTTGGGTAAAGAACACAGTCAATTGTGACCGGGCCAATGGAGGCATTGCAATGTGCAAAACTAATGGACTTTACTTGATTAAGCTCAAAAATATTTGGAGCCGCAAGACAACAATGCCTGGACTGCCAAAATAGGGATTGCCATGAATATCAAGGACATGAAAATCGGAAACCGCCTCGCGATCGCCTTTGGAATCGTGCTTCTCATCACCATCATCACGGCGGTATTGACTCTAGGAAAATTGGCTGACATTCAGGTCAATCTGCGTGACATCGTTACTGACAACAACGTCAAGGTCCGCCTCAATACCGAGATGGCAGATTCGACCCACATCATTGCCCGGGTCATGCGCACCGTGGTGTTGCTGAAGGACCAAACGCTTAAAGAGCATGAGATGGTCAAGATCAACAAAGCGCGCGAGGCCTATAAAAAGGCCTGGGCGGAGTTGGAAAAAATTCCGCCCACCGAGCAGGGGAAAATCAATCGGAAAAAAATCTCAGATGCCCACGCCGCCGCCGTTGATCTGAACAACCGCGTCATTGAAATGGGCATGGCCAACAAGGAGGTCGAAGCGACGACCCTGTTACTCAAGGAAGCTGGCCCCGCAGTGCAGAAACTGCAAGATGCGCTGGATGAAAATATCGTGTCCCAGCAACTGAACACGGAACAGGTTTATGCTGAATCTGAAGCCGAGTACCAAGCCGCCCGCACGTTTTTGATTACAGCCAACGTAGTCGTCGTACTACTGGCGGCATTGAGTGGCTGGCTCGTGACGCGCTCCATCGTGCGGCCTTTGAAATTGGCCGTGCAGGCGGCAGACGACGTGGCCTCGGGAAAGCTCGATGGCCAATTGCCCGATGCCGGTAACGATGAGACCGGCCAACTGCTGCAGTCCTTCTCCAGAATGCAGGGCGTGCTGGCGCAGTTTCAGGCGGCACAGACGGAGATGTCGCGTCAACACCAGCTTGGCATGATCGACTTTGTAATGCCCGCACAAGAGCTTCCAGGCGACTATGCCGCCATGGCCCGTTCTGCCAACGAACTGGTGCAGGCGCACATAGCGCTGAATGCCCAAGTGATCGACCTGGCGTTGGCGTATTCAGAGGGCAAACTTGACCTGACCATGGCGCGTCTGCCGGGCCAAAAGGCGCGCATTAGCGAGGCGATGGACAAGGTGCAAGGCATCATGCAGCAAGCCGCCGCTGCCGCTACTTTCAATCTGCGCATCCGCAACTCGCTCGATAGCCTGCCCGCCAATGTGACGGTTTCCAATGCGGAGGCTTTGCTGGTGCACGCCACACCGCCAGCCAAGGCGCTGCTCAAGCTCATCGCGGGCCCGGGCTTTGATGCCGACACGTTCTACGGCAACAAACTCAGCACCTTGTTTACCAGCGGTGACGCGGCTGCCCAGTTTGACCGCGCAGTGAAGACTGGTGAAACAGTGGACATGGAAATTGCGGGACGCAAACTGCGCCTGCAGGCGCGCCCGGTGCTGGACGCTGCGGGCCATCCTATCGGTCGGGTAACGCAATGGTTTGATCGCACCGATGAAATTGCCGCCCAGGAAGCCGTGGCAGCCATCGTGGCCTCAGCGGGCGCAGGCGACTTTAGCCAACGCCTGAGCACCGCGGGTAAGACGGGCTTTCTGGAAGTCATTAGCGTGGGCATGAACGAACTGATTGCCACCAGCGAGCAGGGGCTCGGCGACGTGGCCGAAGTCATGGCGGCCTTTGCCGAAGGTGACCTGACCAAGCGCATTGAGCGCGATTACAAAGGGCTTTTCGGCAAGGTCAAGGACAGTGTCAACACCACCGCTGAAAACCTGACCCGTGTCATTGGTGAAGTGCATGCTGCTTCCGACGCATTGTTGGGTGCGGCCAATCAAGTCAGCGCTACGGCGCAAGCGCTGTCGCAGGCCGCCAGTGAGCAAGCGGCCAGTGTGGAAGAGACGTCGTCTCAGGTCGATGTGATGTCAGCCTCCATTAGCCAAAACAGTGACAACGCCAAAGTGACGGATGGCATGGCGAGCAAGACCAGCAAAGAAGCCGTTGAAGGTGGTGCTGCCGTAACCTCGACCGTAAGTGCCATGAAGCAGATCGCGCAAAAGATCGGCATCGTGGACGACATTGCCTACCAGACCAACCTGCTCGCACTCAACGCAGCCATTGAAGCAGCGCGTGCAGGCGAACATGGCAAAGGCTTCGCCGTGGTAGCGGCGGAGGTGCGCAAACTGGCCGAACGCAGCCAGGAGGCTGCAAAGGAAATTGGTGGACTTGCCAGCAACTCGGTGACCACGGCAGAGCGTGCCGGAAAACTGCTGGATGACATCGTGCCCAGCATTCAGAAGACCAGCGAACTGGTGCAGGAAATAGCGGCCGCCAGTGCCGAGCAAAGCGAGTCCGTCACCCAAATTGGCGGCGCCATCGGCCAACTCTCCAGGGCCACCCAGCAGAACGCATCAGCCTCCGAAGAACTGGCGGCCACGTCGGAAGAATTGTCTGGTCAGGCCAAGCAGTTGCAGGACAGCATTGCGTTCTTCAATATCGGAAGCGGCTCTGCCAAAGCTCCCGCCCGTTTGGAGAACACCGCACCACGCCGCGCTACACCGCGCAGGCTGTCCTCACCCGATTCACCTGCCGCAGCGCGATCTGAGCGGAGCAATAACTTCCGGCCCTATTGAATGCGACAGCCATCGACCAGGGCGAAACTTAGCTGAGCAGCTGAGACAAGGCCTCTGCTTCTTTGTCGGCCGGGTTGTCGAACATGCCTTCTAGCCAAGCCGACTCCCGGCGCTCAACCGTCGAGAGGAACTCGTCCACCTTGCCCTTGCTGCGCGACAAGGCGGCAAAGATGGTAAACCCGCGTTCCAGAAAACGTTGCAGCGAGCCCATACCCGCACTGGCTGCCGGGCGCCGCATCAGCTTGAGCAGCAACGCCAGCCCCGGCTTGTGGGTCAAGACTGCCAACTCGCGCCCGAGCGACAAGACGTCTGCCAGTTGCTGTTGACGCTCTACACGTTTGCCTACGACCTGCCAGGCGGCTACGTAGCTAGCAGCGTCAAGCCCTGCCGGAGTTATTGCGTGCTGCACGCAATGCGTGGCCATCAAATGGTCCAATTGCTCGGTCAGCGTATGCAACTGCGAAAGTGCCACAGCGGTTTCCACCACAGACGCCGGGAACACGGTGGACAGGGTTCCGGCGATGCGCGCAAATTGCGCGTCGCGCTCTGAAAAGTCGGCATCGCTATAAAGTTCTTCCAGGAAAAAACGGGAGGCCGGACCAAAGTCCTTCGATGCCATCAAGTCGGGATAACTATGGCGAAAACGCGCCGCTTGCAAGCGCTTGATGGAGGCCACTGCCGCACCGAGCTCAGGTTGGGCTGCAGCCCGCGCCCGCAGCGTGGCTACGGTCTCCATCGACTGGCGAATTGTGCTGGCGGCGTCCATTGAACGGGTAGTCTAACGCTCCCCGTTACACAGACGCAGCTTAGGTGCCCGCGCGCTCCAGCATGGCGTGCAGCAGCACGTTGCAGCCGGCCGTGATGTGCTCAGGCTTGGCATCTTCAATCTCGTTGTGGCTGATGCCATCCTTGCACGGGATGAAGATCATGCCGCTGGGTGCCAGCTTGGCCATGTAGACCGCGTCGTGTCCGGCACCAGAGACTGCGGGCATGTTGGAGTAGCCCAGCTGTCTGGCGGCGCGGCCCACGGCGTCCACGCAATCGGCGTGGAAGATTTGTGCCGGGTAGCTCGACACCAGCTCAATCTTCACATCCAGCCCGCTATCCAGTGCAACCTTGGCGGCAAAGGCTTTCACCTCATCAGCCATTTGATCCACTATCGCATCGGTGGCGTTGCGCAGGTCGATGCTGAACTTCACCCGGCCCGGAATCACATTGCGGCTGTTGGGGAACACCTGCACCATGCCCACCGTGCCTCGGCCATGTGGCGTGTGGCGCATGGCTGCAGCCACCACCTCTTGCATGATGCGGGTGGACACCTGCATTGCATCCTTGCGCAGCGCCATGGGCGTGGGGCCGGCATGTGCCTCCATGCCTGTGACGGTGCAGTCAAACCAGCGAATGCCCAGCACGCCGCTGACCACGCCGATGGTGACGTCGTTGTCTTCTAGCACCGGGCCCTGTTCGATATGGGTTTCAAAATACGCGCCAATCGGGTGGTCGCCCGGCTCCTGATCGCCGATGTAGCCGATGCGCTTGAGCTCTTCACCGACCGACTTGCCTTCGGTGTCGGTGGCGGCATAGGCATGCTCCAGGGTGAAGGCCTTGGCGAAAACACCGGAGCCCATCATCACCGGCACAAAACGCGAGCCTTCTTCGTTGGTCCAGAAGGCCACCTCAACCGGCGCCTCGGTTTCAATGCCGTGGTCGTTCAAAGTGCGCACCACTTCCAACCCCGCCAGCACACCGTAGTTGCCATCGAACTTGCCGCCCGTGGGCTGCGTGTCGATGTGGCTGCCGGTGACGATGGGTGGCAACGCATTGTTGCGCCCGGCGCGGCGCATAAAGCCATTGCCGATCTTGTCGATGGTGACCGTCATACCCGCCTCGCGCGCCCAGCCCAGCACCAGATCGCGCCCTTGCTTGTCGAGGTCGGTCAGCGTCAGGCGGCAGACACCGCCTTTGGGCGTCGCGCCGATTTTGGCCAGCTCCATCAGCGATGCCCACAGCCTGTCGCCGTTGATGCGTATGGAAGAAATGTCGGTAGCAGTTGCAGTGGTCATGGTTTCACTCCTTGTGTCGTGTTGTGTGGGCTATCGCGGCCAGTGAGGAGAGTGCCGGGCGCCGATTTGTGCGTATGCCGCAGTATGAGGCGCCCGACACATACCCAATCGGCAGGCACATAAGTCAGCGCTTAACCGCCGTAGGTTTCAACGTCTCCGCCCGCAAAGACGCCGCCGCAAAATTAGGGCTGAACGCAGGCCGCTTGATATAGCGCCCCTTGCCCCGTACCGCCCGCAAATCACCCTGCACAAACACCAACTCACCCTGGCTTATCGTGTGACTGGGAATGCCCTTGACCGTGCGGCCTTCGAAGATATTGAAGTCGCCCTTGCTGTGCTGCGTCTTGGCCGACAACGTCTTGGTACCCACCGGGTCCCACACCACCAGGTCGGCATCGGCTCCCACCGACACACTGCCTTTTTGCGGGTAGATGTTGAACAGCTTGGCGGTGTTGGCCGAGGTGATGGCGACAAACTCGGAGGGCGTCAGGCGACCGGTGTTGACACCGGCATCCCAGATCACTGCCAGGCGCTCTTCCACGCCGCCGGTGCCGTTGGGAATCTTGGCGAAGTCGTCTTTGCCTGCGGCCTTTTGCGCTGCGCAGAAGGTGCAGTGGTCCGTCGCCGTGGTGTGCAAATTACCGCTTTGCAAACCGCGCCACAGCGCTTCCTGATGGCCGACGGGGCGGAAGGGTGGGCTCATCACATGTGCTGCCGCAGTGGCGAAATCCGGGTGGCGATAGACGCTGTCATCCACCACCAAATGTCCGGCCAGCACTTCGCCGTACACGCGTTGGCCGCGGGCCCGGGCGCGGGCAACGGCATCCGCCGCTTCGATGCAAGAGACGTGCACCACATAAATCGGCACGCCCAAAACATCGGCAATGGCAATCGCGCGGTTGGCGGCTTCGCCTTCCACCATCGGCGGGCGCGACATCGGGTGGCCTTCGGGGCCGGTGATGCCCATCTTGGCGACTTCGCTTTGCAGCAGATACACCAGCTCGCCGTTCTCGGCGTGCACCGTGGGCATGGCGCCCAACTCCAGTGCGCGCTTGAAGCTGTTCACCAGCGTTTCGTCATCGCACATGATGGCGTTTTTATAGGCCATGAAGTGCTTGAAACTGTTCACGCCTTCTTGCTGCACCAGCGTGCCCATGTCGCGCTTGACGGTTTCGTCCCACCAGGTGATGGCGACGTGAAAGCTGTAGTCGCTGGCGGACTTTTCGGCCCATTCGCGCCAGGTGGCATACGCCTCCATCAGCGGCTGCTTGGGGTTGGGGATGACGAAGTCGATGATGGTGGTGGTGCCACCCGCCATGCCGGCTGCGGTGCCGGTATAAAAGTCGTCCATCGTCGTGGTGCCCATGAAGGGCAACTGCATGTGGGTGTGCGGGTCAATTCCGCCGGGCATCACATATTGGCCCCCGGCATCCACCACGGTGGCACCGGCGGGCGCGGTGAGGTTGTCACCCACGGCGACTATTTTTCCGTCCTGGGTCAGCACATCGGCTTTGAAGGCGCGGTCTGCATTGACGACCGTACCGCCACGAATCAAAAGACTGGTCATGGAGTTTTCCTCAAGGTTTTATCAAGTAAAGAATAGGGCAGAACGGCTGCTTTGTCATGGGTAATTACCGTCAAATTGTGTGCATAGGGCGCGTGCACTCAAGCAGTGCTGCGCATGGGGTTGTTGGGGTGCGTGGTCCAGTCGGCGTGCCCGGTGGGCACTATCCTGTTGGTGCGCAAATCGGTATCGCCAGGCGACAGGTCGCGCATGCTGATGCACTCCGGCACAGGGCAAACGTTGACGCACAGATTGCAGCCCACGCATTCGTCCTCTTTCACCTCGAAGTGGCGCTTGCCATCTTTCTCGAATGTGATGGCCTGGTGCGAGGTGTCTTCGCAAGCGATGTGGCAGCGCCCGCACTGGATGCAACTGTCCTGGTTGATGACGGCCTTGCTGATGTGGTTGAGGTTCAGGTAGCGCCAGTCAGACACCGTGGGCGTGGCCTTGCCGACAATCTGGCTGACGCTGGCAAAGCCCATCTCGTCCATATAGGTGGACAGGCCATCGGCCATGTCCTGCACGATCTTGAAGCCATAGACCATGGCGGCAGTGCACACCTGCACGTTGCCCGCGCCCAGGGCGATGAAGTCGAGCGCATCGCGCCAGTTGCCGATGCCGCCAATGCCACTGATGGGCAGGCCGGCGGTTAGCGGATCGCGCGCAATCTCGGCCACCATGTTCAGCGCAATCGGTTTCACCGCCGGGCCGCAATAGCCGCCGTGTGAACCCTTGCCACCGGTGCTCGGGCTCATGGTCAGCGTGTACGGGTCCACGCCCATGATGGAATTGATGGTGTTGATGAGCGACACCGCATCGGCCCCGCCCGCCTTGGCGGCGCGTGCTGGCAGGCGCACATCGGTGATGTTGGGTGTCAGCTTCACGATGACCGGCAACTTGGTGTACAGCTTGCACCACTCGGTCACCATCTGGATGTACTCGGGCACCTGGCCGACCGCTGCGCCCATGCCACGCTCGCTCATGCCGTGCGGGCAGCCGAAGTTAAGTTCGATGGCGTCGGCACCGGTGTCTTCCACGCGCGGCAGGATAGCTTTCCACGACTCTTCCACGCAGGGCACCATGATCGACACCACCATGGCGCGGTCCGGCCACAGGCGCTTGACCTCGGCGATCTCGCGCAAATTTGTTTCCAGATCGCGGTCGGTGATCAGCTCGATATTGTTAAAGCCATACAGGCGGCGGTCGGGTGTCAGCAGTGCGCCATAGCGCGGGCCGTTAACGTTGACCACCGGCGGTCCGGCTTCGCCCAGGGTTTTCCAGACCACACCGCCCCATCCGGCTTCAAAGGCGCGGTTGACGTTGTAGGCCTTGTCGGTGGGCGGCGCAGAGGCCAGCCAGAAGGGGTTGGGGCTGGTGACCCCGGCGAAAGTGGTTTGCAGATTGGCCATGGTGTTGTTCCAGATCGGGTTGCGGTCAGAGTGCGGCAGCGTGTGGTTCAGGCGGCGGGGCTTGAGCGGCGTGGGTTTAGCTTTTCGCGCTGAGTTGGGCGTGTATGGCCCGCGCGGAAAGCTTGCCATGCTCCACCGCCTGCACCGTGAGCTCCAGGCCGCCGGCGCGGCCGTCGCCACCGGCCCAGACGCCGTCCAGGTTGGTCCGGCCGTCCTCATCGGTGGCGATGCGCGCATCGTCCAGTTTCA
>CAIQYP010000490.1 GCA_903876045.1 uncultured beta proteobacterium
ATTACGAAGCCAGTACCCGGCGCGAGCAGGGGGCTGAACCATTGCAAGGCGATATCAGCACCGACGTGGTGGTGGTGGGCGCCGGCTATGCAGGTTTGTCTGCGGCGATTGAACTGGCAAAGCGCGGCTACAAGGTTGTGGTGCTGGAGGCGGATCGCGTCTGCAGTGGCGCGTCCGGGCGCAACGGTGGTCAGGCCATCGTCGGTTACGCCAGCGGACAGGAGCCGTTTGAAGCGCAGCTTGGTCCGTCCGACGCGCGCAAGGCTTGGGAAATGTCCGTGGAGTCCATGGAACTGATTGACCAGCGCATTGCCGAGTTCCAGATTGAATGCGATTACGTTTCGGGCTACCTTTATGTGGCCGACTCTGAGCGCAAGGCGCGTGCACTGGAGGCCGATATGCAGGCCATGGAGCGAGACCACGGTTTCAAGGTGGATTTCAAACGGGGTGCCGAGGTGCAGCAGCATATCCAGAGCCCTCGCTATTGCGCCTCAGCCTATGAGAGCCACTCAGGGCACCTGCATCCGCTGAAGTTTGGCCTGGGTCTGGCGCGTGCGGCGCGCAGTCTGGGCGTGCAGATCTTCGAACAATCCGCTGTGGTGGACATAGCGCGCGGTCCCAAGCTCAAGGCCATAACTGCGGGCGGTTCGGTCACCGCGAAATGGGGCGTGCTGGCCGGTAACTGCACACTGGGCGAATACGGCCCACGCGTAGCACCGGAATTGGCGCCGCGCATCATGCCGGTAGGCACCTACATCATTGGCACTGCGCCCTTGAGCACCGAACTGTGTAAGCGTCTGATACCCAGCAATGCGGCCGTGTGCGACAACAATTTTGTGCTGGATTACTTTCGCTTCAGTGCCGACCAGCGCATGTTGTTTGGCGGACGCGTCAGTTACTCGACACGTACCCCGGCGAAGCTTGCTGAAGTCATGGCCAAACGCATGGGCCGGGTGTTTCCAGAACTCAAAGATGTTCCCGTGGAATTTGTCTGGGGCGGCTTTGTCGACATCAGCATGAATCGTGCGCCTGACTTCGGACGCCTGGGCGACAACCTGTTCTACCTGCAGGGCTTCAGCGGCCACGGCGTGGCTTTGACCGGGTTGGCTGGCAAGGTGGTGGCCGAGGCGGTGGCGGGCCAAGCCGAACGCTTTGATGTCTTTGCAAAACTACAGCATCGCAAGTTCCCCGGCGGGTCGCTATTGCGCACGCCGAGTCTGGTGCTGGGCATGGCCTACCACCAACTCAAGGACCTGCTCTAAGTCAGAAAGCTTGCCTGGGTCAGTCGCAGAATTAGGCCAGCCGTGCCAGGTCCGCATTAATGGCCTTGGCCAGAACCGGCCCGTAGCGTGCAATATCCGCCAAGGGCGCGTAGCCGTAGCCGATGACGAGTCCCTTGGCATCGGTGCGTTCCAGGCAATAGGCACTGAGGGCCCGCACCGTCAGACCCAGGGCGCCAATGCGCAGTGCCAGTGCCTTGTCATCCACAGCGGCGGGCAGGCGCAGGCACAGGTGCAAGCCTTGTTCCGCTCCCGTGATCTGCGCATGCTGCCCGAGGCAAGGCTGTAGCGCCTCCAGCAGGCACTGACGGCGCTCTGCATAACTATGGCGAGCACGGCGCAGGCTGCTGGCAAAGTGACCCAACTCGATGAATTCGGCCAAAGCAGCTTGCAAGGGCATTTGGCCCGGACGATTCAGGTCGTAATGTGCCTGTTTGAATGCGGTCACCAACCGCTTGGGCACCACCAGATAGCCAAGTTTTAGCCCGGGGTAAAGCACCTTTGAAAAAGAGCCCATATAGAGCACACGCTGGTCCTGGTCGAGCCCGGCGAGTGAAGACAGGGGCGGGCCGCTGAAGCGGAACTCGCTGTCGTAGTCGTCTTCCAGAATCCACGCGTTGTGGGTGCTGGCGATCGAGAGTATCTGCTGGCGGCGCTGCAGCGACATCACTGCACCCGTGGGGTACTGATGCGAAGGCGTGGTGTAGATCAGGCGAGGCCGATGTTTTTCATCGGCAGCGGTCGGTGCCATGCCATGCTCATCCACCTTGACGGGATGCGCACGCAAGCCCGTGGCCATAAAGGCCTTTATGGCACCCCAATAGGCCGGGTCTTCCAGCCACACAGTGTCGCCATGGTCGCCTAGCAATTGTGCGCAAAGCTCCAGCGATTGCTGGGTACCGCTGGTGATGATGACTTGTTCGACATCGAGGGGCACACTGCGAAAAACGCGCAGATAGTCGGCCACGGCACGTCTTAGCGGGGCGTGGCCACCGGAGTAGCTGTAGTCCAGCATCTCGGGGTAAGTCATGCGCCAATGTTTGTTCTGCAAGCGTTGCCAGAGTGCAACCGGGAACGCGCTGAAATCCGCCAGTCCGGGGGTGAAGGGTTGCACTTCCAGTTGTGTGGCACAAAAGGTGGCACTGAGTGCCGCGCCGCGCTTGGACAACTGGGCTTGGACGGCAGATGCGCGTGCGTGGGGCGTGCGGGCATGCGCCTTGGGTACATTTTCATTCACGTAAGTGCCGCTACCCACCCGGCTTGCCAGGTAGCCTTCGACACCCAACTGGTTAAGTGCGGCCACCACCGTATTGCGCGAAAGATTCAAGTCTTGTGTCAGTTCACGGCTGGAAGGAAGGCGGTCACCCGCAGTGATCTTTCCGTCCAGAATGGCTCGGCGCATCGCCTCGTAGAGTTGCCGGTGCAGCGGCATGTTGTCCTGCTGGCTCAAGCGCGCCATTTCGGTGAGTAGAAGTTCTGACAGCATGCAGATTCCCGACTTTGATAATTCTCAATTGGCACCATGGAGCCACTTCAAATGGCTCCGCATCAGGTCCAATTTTGCTACACAATAGTGAAAAGAATACGGAGACAAGAATGAAAAAGCCACCTTCAATGGTCTGGCTTCCTGCCGATCATCGCCTATTGGGATCGGAGGAGCGCAGCATGCCTTTCCTGGTCCTGGGTGACAAATACGCCCGGGCCGTAAAAGTTAACGCCCAAGCACAACCTGTGCTTTTTCCCCTGGCTGATGCTGATCAGATCGACACCCTTTTGGCGCTGGTAGACGGCGTCATGCTGACCGGATCGCCCTCTAACGTGCATCCTGCGCACTTTGGCGCCAGTCTGGACGATGAATGCCTGATGTTGGACGAAGCACGCGATGCCCTGACTCTGGCCTTGGTCAAGGCCTGTGTGGCCCAAGGCGTGCCGCTACTTGGTATTTGCCGTGGATTCCAGGAGATCAATGTGGCCCTGGGTGGAACCTTGCACCAGCAGGTGCACAACATGCCAGGATTTTTGGATCACCGTGAGTCGCCTGACGGTGCCTATGAATTGCAATATGGCCCCAGTCATGCCGTGCGCTTTGAAATCGGTTCGGCGTTTGCCCAGTGGGCCGGGGCGAATACTGCCCTCGTGAATTCAGTACATGGTCAAGGGGTTGCCCGCCTGGCACAGGGATTGCGTGCACTCGGCCATGCACCAGATGGATTGGTCGAAGCTTTTGAGGTCGAAGGTGCGAAAGCCTTTGCCTACGCGGTGCAATGGCATCCGGAATGGAAGGCTTCCGAGAACGCCTTTTATGCGGCAATATTTAAGTCCTTTGGCGAAGCCTGCCGCGCGCGGCAGGTACAACGACTAGGCAACTGAAAACTACGCTGCCAAGCAGCAAGGAGAGAGCGATGACTGAAAGCAAAAATATGAACTTCAACGATCTTGAACAATGGCTCAATGAGCGTCGTGTCACCGAGGTGGAATGCCTGGTGCCCGACTTGACCGGAGTGGCGCGCGGCAAAATCTTGCCCCGCGCAAAGTTCACAGAAGACCGCGGCATGCGCCTCCCCCAAGGTATTGTGGCCATGGGCGTGACCGGCGAGTTTCCCGAGAGCGGCCCGTACTACGACGTGATTGACCCCACCGACAAGGACATGCAACTGCGCCCGGACCCATCCACCGTGCGTATCGTGCCTTGGGCTACCGACCCTACAGCGCAGGTGATTCACGACTGTTTTGACCACGCCGGCAACCTGGTGCCTTTTGCGCCGCGTTCGGTGTTGCGCCGCGTCTGCGACTTGTTCGCGGCCGAAGGCTTGCAGCCCATTGTTGCTCCCGAGTTGGAGTTTTACCTGACGGCCCGTAACACTGACCCCAACACTTTGTTGAAGCCGCCGATTGGCCGCAGTGGCCGTGCTGAAACCTCGCGCCAGGCCTATAGCATTGACGCCGTAAACGAGTTTGATCCGCTGTTTGAAGAGATTTACGACTACAGCGACAAGATGGAATTGAACGTGGATACCTTGATCCACGAAGTGGGTGCGGGTCAGATGGAAATCAATTTCTTCCATGCCGAGCCGATGGGATTGGCAGATGAAGTTTTCTTTTTCAAGCGCACCGTGCGCGAGGCCGCCTTGCGTCACGACATGTACGCCACTTTCATGGCCAAGCCAATTGCCGGCGAGCCGGGCAGCGCCATGCACGTACACCAAAGTTTGCTGGATGTGGCCACGGGCAAGAACGTGTTCAGCAACCCGGACGGCACGCCTTCCGAAATGTTTATGCATTACATCGGCGGCTTGCAGCGTTACATCCCTGCGGCCATGGTGCTGGTGGCGCCTTACGTGAATAGCTACCGCCGCCTGTCACGTAATACGGCTGCACCCATCAACATTGAGTGGGGTTACGACAACCGCACCGTGGGCATTCGTTCGCCCATTTCTTCACCGGCTGCACGCCGCGTTGAAAACCGAGTGATTGGTGCCGACGCCAACCCCTATGTGGCCATGGCCATGACACTGGCCTGCGGCTATCTGGGTATCAAGAACAAGATCAAGCCCAAGTCAGAAATGAAAGGTGACGCTTATCTCTCGGCCTATTCTTTGCCACGTAGCCTGGGCGAAGCGCTGGACTGGTTGCGCAAGGAAACTGACTTGCACGAAGTTCTGGGCAAAGAGTTCATCACCGTGTATTCCGAAATCAAGGAACTTGAATTCGACGAATTCATGAAGGTAATTTCTCCCTGGGAACGTGAGCATTTGCTGCTCCACGTTTAAGCGCCACTTTCACAGAAACAGACATCGCGAGAATTTTTATGAGTAACAAATCTTTTTCACCGGTCATTGCCCCACCGGCCATTGTCAGCCGTGCCCAGGCCATGGACACCAAAGCCATACAAGCTATGGACAGTGCGCATTACATCCATGCGTTTACCGACCACGGTGATCTGGCCACACGTGGCGCCCGCGTCATGTCGCATGCGGAAGGCATTTATGTTTGGGATTCCGAGGGCAGACGCGTTCTGGATGGCATGAGCGGACTGTGGTGCGTGAATGCGGGTTATGGCCGCAAGGAAATAGCCGATGCGGCCTACCAGCAGATGATGACGCTGCCCTACTACAACAGCTTCTTCCAGACCACCAATTTGCCGGCGACCAAACTGGCTGCCAAACTGGCTTCGTTGGCCCCCACCGTGGGTGACCGTAGCTTTAACCATGTGTTCTATTCGAGCAGTGGTAGCGAGAGCAACGACACCAATGTGCGCATGGTGCGCCGCTATTGGGACTTGCTGGGACAGCCGCAACGCAAAACCATCATCGGCCGTATCAACGGATATCACGGCAGCACCATGGCCGGTGCTTCGTTGGGCGGCATGAGTGGCATGCACGCACAGGGCGATCTACCGATTCCCAACATCACCCATATCGAGCAACCCTACTATTTTGAAAATGGCCTGCCTGGCGAGAGCGAAGCAGACTTTGGTATTCGTGCCGCAGGTTGGCTGGAAACCAAAATTCTGGAACTGGGTGCTGACAAAGTGGCCGCCTTTATTGGTGAGCCGGTGCAAGGTGCCGGTGGCGTCATCATCCCGCCGGCAACCTACTGGCCTGAGATCCAGCGCATTGTCGACAAGTACGGCATTCTGCTGATTAGCGATGAAGTCATCTGTGCCTTTGGCCGCCTGGGCCACTGGTTTGCTTATGAAAAATTTGGCTACAAGCCCGATCTGGTGACCTTCGCCAAAGGCGTGACCAGTGGCTATGTGCCGTTGGGCGGTGTGATGGTGGGTAATCGTGTCGCTAAGGTCTTGATAGAGCAGGGCGGCGAGTTCAACCACGGTTACACCTACAGCGGCCATCCAGTGGCCTGCGCTGTTGCCTTGGCTAACTTGGAATTGATGGAGCGCGAAAACCTGGTGAGTCGTGTCAAAGACGACATAGGCCCCTATTTGGCCAAGCGCTTTGCAGAACTTAACAGTCATCCATTAGTGGGTCTGGCCGAAACTTGCGGCTTTGCCGCGGGCTTGGTATTGGTCAAGAACAAGCAGACCAAGGCACGATTCGACTCGGCCTTAGGTGTGGGAATGGTGTGTCGCGGACACTGTTTTGGCAACGGATTGATCATGCGCGCCGTGGGCGACCGAATGATCATCGCCCCGCCGCTAACTATGACCCATGCACAGATCGACGAAATGATGGCCTTGATTGTGAAATGCCTGGATTTGACCTATGTCGATGTCCAGAAAAATGGATGGCTGGCATAGGGATTGCATGTAGTCCCAATGTGTTTGTACGGTATTAATATGGTGCAGATTTTCTAACTCGTTGAATCCTAGGAGCTTAAATTGATTAAATTTTCCGGCATGAAATTGGTGAGCAAACTATTGAATGGACTTGCAGTAGCAGGTCTGATGAGCTTTGCAGCAGGGTCCGCGATGGCCGATGAAGAAAAGGTCTTAAACATCTACAACTGGTCGGACTACATTGCCGAAGACACCATTGCCAATTTTGAGAAGGAGACCGGCATCAAGGTG
>CAIQYP010000491.1 GCA_903876045.1 uncultured beta proteobacterium
ATCCCAACCTTGCGCGTGCAGTGCGCCGTGCACGATCAGGTGCGCGTAATGCTCCTGCAGCGTTTTCCCCTGCTCCTTGGCCTCCTTGGCCACCACGGGAGCACACAGCACCAGGTCGGCGGTAACCACGGGCTCTTGCGTGTAGTCAAAGGTCAGCACGTTGGTGGCGTAGTCCTTCTTGCGAAAGTCGCGGTTGAGGGTTTGGCCTTCCTCAGCGTCAACAATGCGCACGGTGATTTCGGCGTCTGTGCCCAGTGCATGGCGAATCCAGCGGGTTACCTTGTGGCGTGGCAAAGCCGCGCGATGCCGCTGTGCATATTTGATGGCGCCGAATTGCAGCGATAGAGACAGATCAGACAGCATCAGTTGCTTTCAAGGCTTGCGAGCCCGCATTCTTGGCGCGGGGCGAACGGGTTTTGGGCAGGGCTATGCGGGGCAGTTCGGGTTCGGGCAGGGGGGCCGCAATCGGTGGCAGATCGCTCAGGCGTGCGGCGTCATAGGCATCCACAATGCGTGCGACCAAAGGGTGGCGCACGATGTCGGCGCTGGTCAGGCGCGTGATGGCAATGCCGGGCACACGGCGCAAAATGCGCTCGGCCTCAATCAAGCCACTCAACTGTGCCTTGGGCAGGTCAATCTGGCTCACGTCGCCCGTAATCACGGTCTTGGTGCCAAAGCCCACGCGGGTTAGAAACATCTTCATCTGCTCGGGCGTGGTGTTTTGCGCCTCGTCCAGAATCACAAAAGCGTTATTCAGGGTGCGGCCTCGCATAAAGGCCAGCGGCGCGATTTCCAGTGCCTGGCGTTCAAAGGCCTTTTGCACCTGCTCATAGCCCATCAGGTCATAGAGTGCGTCATACAGGGGGCGCAGATACGGGTCCACCTTCTGGTTCAGGTCGCCCGGCAAAAAGCCCAGGCGCTCCCCCGCTTCCACCGCAGGGCGCGTCAGCACGATGCGCTGCACGGCGCTGCGCTGCAGGGCGTCCACGGCAGCAGCCACAGCCAGGTAAGTCTTTCCGGTGCCGGCTGGGCCGATGCCGAAAGTAATGTCGAACTCTGCGATGTTGTCCAGGTAAACCGCCTGGTTTTTGGTACGCGGCTTCAGGTCAGCGCGGCGCGTGGCCAGTGTCGGACCATCTCCTGCCTCGCTCGAGCCGTCGCCCGACAGCATGAGTTGCACGGTCGCCGGAGGGATAGGGCGCGCCGCCATTTCATACAAGGCCTGCAGCATGTCCATGGCGCGCTGGGCTTTAGCCTTGGGGCCTTCGACTTTGAACTGCTCGTGGCGGTGGGCAATGTGCACATCCAATGCCAGTTCGATGGTGCGCAGATGCTCATCGGTGGGGCCGCACAGGTGCGATAGCCGGATGTTGTTCAGGGGCGTAAACAGGTGTTTGAGAATCAAGCTGATAATTCCTCACAGCAAACGTAAGACAGTTAATTCCATTTCCAAATCAAACGTGCACTTTGTCGGCCCGTCTTGCCGTGCGTTTAGCACTGTCTGCGCCGGGCCTTCGCGTTCACGCTCGATGTAGAAATGGAAGAACCCCATGATAGGCACAAAATGATTGGCAAGCTCACCGGCACCCTGAGTGACAAAAATCCCCCCCAGGTTCTGGTGGATTGCGGCGGAGTGGGCTATGAAGTCCATGTGCCCATGAGCACTTTTTACAACCTGCCTGCAGTGGGCGAAAAAGTCTCTTTACTCACGCATTTTGTGGTCCGCGAAGATGCGCAAATTCTTTACGGCTTTGGCAACGCCACCGAGCGTGAAGCCTTTAGGCAGCTCATCAAAATTTCGGGTGTCGGGCCGCGCACCGCGTTGTCTGTGCTGTCGGGCATGAGTGTGGCGGATCTGGCGCAGGCCGTCACGCTGCAAGAGCCAGGCTATCTGATCAAGGTGCCAGGCATCGGCAAGAAGACCGCCGAGCGATTGCTGCTGGAGCTCAAGGGAAAGATGGGGGCCGATATCGGCGCACCACTCGGAGCTGCCCACGGTGCGCAATCGGACATTTTGCAAGCGCTGATGGCGCTGGGCTATAGCGACAAGGAGGCGGCTGCTTCCCTTAAAGCCTTGCCAGCGGATGTGGGGGTCAGCGAGGGTATCAAGCTGGCCTTACGGGCGTTGGCCAAATAAATTCAACGCCTGTGTCAGGTTAAGTCAGCGCATTAGGGCGCTATTGCGCTTCCCGTACCGGTCGGCCATTCACCGGTTGAACCGGCCTCGCATTAAACGGGAACTGTTGGTTGAAAATTTTGAACTGCTCCGGGCTGATGCGCAGCGGTTGCTTGATCACCATCCACAACACGCCTTCGGTGCAAGGCGGCGTAGTCAGTGAACCAAAGTACTGGTAGTAGCGCTGATCGGCTGGCAAGAGTTCATTCATATTGACCACGCCTGCTGGCATGCGCACCTGATCATTGGTGTCCAGGGGCATGTAGGTCCATACCGTGTTGAGCAGTGAATTGGGTTCCCCCCGGTCCAGCAGTACGGCTACCACTGCCAGTTGCCCTTCATCATTCTTGTGCACCAGATGCGCCACCATTGCGGAGCGCTTGTTATTGACCACTTCCTCTGACGGCGTGTGAAAGTGAAACTGCAACAGTTTGTAGGTCGAGTTACGCACCGTAATGCTGTTGTCACCCTCCAGATTCACCTGAATAGTGTGGCCATTGTTGACCACGGTGCCGCTGCTGGGTGTGTAGTGAAACTGAATCGGCTCGGCGGGTCCTTGCAAGGTGAAATCTTCCTTAATGGCAATGGGCGATTGCCTTTTGCCAATAGCGCACAGATTGAATTCTGGCTTGAGCCTACCCCAGGCCTGCGGGCCGTTTTCTCCCTCGTAGGTCCAGTGCACCTCACCACCATGGCCCTCTTTTCCATGCTCCTGGGGCAGGGGTTCTCCGCGCGCCAGAGCCAGGGCCCGCGCACGGATGTACTGGCGGCTGGTTTCATAGTCCGCACTGGCGCCGTGTGAAGCAGAGGCTTTGGTCATAGCGTGTGCAACGGGTGCTTTTTCAGCAGGTTGCTTGACCGGTGTGCCAATAGCGCCCAGGGCCTGACGTAATTGCTTTACCGACTCGCTGCCGGCCGCGCCCTTTGCTGCAGGTGCCTCAGGCGCAGCTGCTAAAGGCTTCACAGTGCCTGCCTTGTGGGCCGCACCAGTCGCAGCTTCCTCCTTGGCTGTCGGTTTTTCTGGACTGTGCTTGGTGCTGGCGTCCGAAGCCGCCGCAGCTTCTGCAGCAGCTGCGGCCTTGTCTTCCTTGAACTTTTTGATCAAGGGGATCTCAATCAGGTCCTTCTTTTGCTGCGCATGGGCGTTGCCCGCAGCCCACAGGCCCAACAGCAGGCCACTGGCAAAAAGCAGGTGCAAGGCGGGGCGCAGTCTGGGCGCGATAAAGGACTTGGTATACATGGGGCGAAACCTTTGGGGACCTGCACAGCGCAGGCGCAACTTCCGGATGTGCGTATAACTAGTATCGGCGCCTTGGGTTCATACTTGAGTTTGCGCCTGCCAGCCTACGCTGCGCGCTATAGTGAGCCACCCCATTTTTGCGATTGATCCTGTGAGCATTCAGACCGACGATTTTTCTGCCGCTGCGCCACTGCGCATGGTGTCCGCCGCACCCACTTCGCCCCAGGAAGAGGCGATTGAACGCGCCCTGCGTCCCAAACTGCTGGACGAATACGTCGGTCAGGCCAAGGTGCGCGAGCAACTGGAAATCTTTATCGGTGCGGCCAAAATGCGCTCCGAGGCGCTTGACCATGTGCTGCTGTTTGGGCCCCCGGGTTTGGGCAAAACCACGCTGAGCCACATCATCGCGCATGAACTTGGTGTCAATCTGCGCCAGACCAGTGGCCCGGTGCTGGAAAAGCCCAAGGACCTGGCCGCGCTCCTGACCAATTTGGAAAAGAACGACGTTCTGTTTATCGACGAAATCCACCGCTTGTCGCCCGTGGTGGAAGAGATCCTCTACCCAGCCCTGGAGGACTACAAGATCGACATCATGATTGGCGAAGGCCCGGCGGCGCGCTCCATCAAGCTCGACCTGCAGCCCTTCACCCTGGTCGGCGCCACCACCCGTGCTGGCATGTTGACCAACCCGTTGCGCGATCGCTTTGGTATCGTGGCGCGGCTGGAGTTTTATACGTCGCAGGAGTTGCTGCGCATCGTCACCCGAAGCGCCGGGCTCTTGAAGGTGCCGATGAGCGAAGACGGTGGCTTTGAAATTGCGCGCCGTTCCCGTGGCACGCCGCGCATTGCCAACCGCCTGCTGCGCCGTGTGCGCGACTATGCCGACGTCAAGGGCAAAGGGCTGATCGACCTGGACATTGCCAACCG
>CAIQYP010000492.1 GCA_903876045.1 uncultured beta proteobacterium
GCCAATAAGGCGGTGATCAACTCCTGCTGTTCGATGCGGCTGGTCTTGGGCTCGAACACCAGGCGCACGGCGTTCTCTTTGCCCGACTCGTCACGCACTACATCCAGCACCGACAGAATGCTGGCCTTGAGTTGGTTCTGGTCTTGCGACAAGGCCTTCTTGCCCGCCTTGACCTTGGGGTTGGTCAGTTCTTCAATTTCTTCCAGCACGCGCTGGGTGCTCACACCCGGAGGCAATTCGGTCACCACCAGTTGCCACTGGCCGCGCGCCAGATCTTCAATCTTCCAGCGGGCCCGGCACTTCAGCGAGCCGCGACCGGTGCGATAGGCATCGGCAATGTCGGAGGCCGGGCTGATGATCTGCCCGCCACCCGGAAAGTCCGGCCCTGGAATCAGGGTGAACAGTTCGGCTTCGCTGAGTTGCGGGCTCTTGATCAGGGCGATGCAGGCGTCGGCCACCTCGCGCAGGTTGTGGCTGGGGATTTCGGTGGCCAGGCCCACAGCAATGCCGCTGGCGCCATTGAGCAGCGAGAACGGCAGGCGAGCGGGAAGTTGGCGGGGCTCTTCCGTAGAGCCGTCGTAATTGGGTTGGAAGTCCACCGTGCCCTGGTCGATTTCGTCCAGCAGCAGCGAAGTGATTTTGGCCAACCGCGCCTCGGTGTACCGCATGGCAGCGGCACCGTCGCCGTCGCGCGAGCCGAAGTTTCCCTGGCCGTCGATCAGCGGGTAGCGTTGCGAAAAATCCTGCGCCATGCGCACCAGCGCCTCGTAAGCAGCCTGGTCACCGTGCGGGTGAAAGCGGCCCAGCACATCACCCACCACACGTGCGCACTTGACCGGCTTGGCCCCGGTATTGCCATTGGCGCCGCCAAAGCCCAGGCCCATGCGCGACATCGAATACAAAATGCGCCGCTGCACCGGCTTCTGTCCATCGCAGGCATCCGGCAGGGCGCGGCCCTTGACGACGGAGAGTGCGTATTCGAGGTAGGCGCGCTGGGCGTAGGTGGCAAGGTTCAGGCCATCGTCGCCTTCAGCAGGCGGGTTCAAGGGAGTCAAAAGATCTTGGGTCATGCGTTGGAGTCAAAGGGTGTGCGCATCACTGCATCGATAACGCAGGCGGCGCAATGGTTAGCGCTGAGGCTTCAGTTGCTGCCGATGCGGCTAGGGCGGCGTCTTCGGTAAGGGCTGCTGCCTTGAGGCTGGCATACAGCGCGGTTACCTTCTTTACGAATTGGGGCGTTTCTCCATTCGGCGGCACGCGGTTGCCCGCCTTGCGCACGTTGCCGGTGCCCGCGTTATAGGCAGCCAAGGCAAGGTCCAGCCGATGAGAAAAGGTATCCATCAAGGAGCGCATATAAAGCGCGCCAGCGTGCACATTGATGGCCGGGTCTTGCAACTGTTGGCTTAGCGATTGCCGTGTGCCACGCAGACCGATGAAACCGGCGGCAGTGGCGGGCATGATTTGCATCAGACCGATGGCACCCGAGCGAGACACCGCATTGGTGTTGAAGTCTGACTCGACCTTGACTATCGCATGCAGCAGGTGCACGTCCACGCCATAAGCCTGGGCCGCCTGCTGGATGTGCTGATACCAGGGTACGACCTGACTCAAAGGCTCTGGCACGCTGTACGTCGCATGCATGACCGGCACAGCAATGCCTACCGCTGAACCATTTGTGGCGTCTTCGGCTAACGCAAGGCCATGTTGTGCCAGCAACAAAAATGCGGCTCCGATATAGGCCAGGGCCGTTCTCACGGCGGAGCTCATACGTCCACCTCCACAGAGTCTCCATGCAACTCCATCAGCTCACGCCGGGCGGCCGCCTCGCCTTTACCCATCAATTTGGTTATCAGCGCTTCGGTCTGGCTGAAATCAATTGCACCCAAGGCCACGGGTAGCAGGCGGCGGGTATCAGGGTTCAAGGTGGTGTCCCACAACTGCTCGGCATTCATCTCGCCCAGACCCTTGAATCGGCTGATGGTCCAGGCGCCATCGCGCACGCCCTCTTTGCGCAGTTTGTCCAGAATGGCATTGAGCTCGCCATCATCCAGCGCATAGGCCTTGCTGGCCGGTTTTTTGCCCCGGGCCGGGGCGTCCACGCGGAACAGCGGCGGGCGCGCCACAAACACGTGGCCGGTTTCGATCAGCTTGGGGAAATGGCGGAAGAACAGCGTCAGCAGCAGCACCTGAATGTGCGAGCCGTCCACGTCCGCATCCGACAGGATGCAGACCTTGCCGTAACGCAGACCGGTCATGTCCGGCGTGTCATTGGGCCCGTGCGGATCGACGCCGATGGCTACGGAAATATCGTGAATTTCGGTGTTGGCAAATAGCCGATCGCGGTCTACCTCCCAGGTGTTGAGCACCTTGCCGCGCAGCGGCAGCACGGCCTGGTTTTCCTTGTTGCGCCCCATCTTCGCGCTGCCGCCGGCCGAGTCGCCTTCGACCAGAAAAACTTCGTTGTACAGAATGTCTTTGCTCTCGCAATCAGTCAACTTGCCCGGCAAAACCGCCACACCGGAGCTCTTGCGCTTCTCCACCTTTTGGCCAGCACGCTGGCGCGTCTGTGCAGCCTTAATGGCCAACTCAGCCAGTTTTTTACCGTACTCCACATGCTGGTTCAGCCACAGTTCCAGCGCAGGCCGGACAAAGCCGGATACCAATCGGACCGCATCACGCGAGTTCAGGCGCTCCTTGATCTGACCTTGGAATTGCGGGTCCAGCACCTTGGCCGACAGCACATAACTGGCGCGGGCAAACACGTCTTCGGGCATCAGCTTGACGCCCTTGGGCAAGAGTGAATGGAATTCGATAAAGCTTTTTACCGCCGTAAACAAGCCGTCGCGCAGGCCGCTTTCATGCGTGCCACCGGCGCTGGTGGGAATCAGGTTGACGTAGCTCTCGCGCACCGGTTGTCCATCTTCCGTGAAGGCCACACACCAACTGGCGCCCTCGCCATCGGCAAACTGCTCATTCTGGGCGTCGGCAAAACCTTCGCCGTCAAACAGGGGAATCACCGGCTCACCGTTGAGCGATTGCATCAAGTAGTCGCGCAGGCCGCCCTTGTACAACCAGGCCTGGGTTTCCTTGGTCTTCTCGTTGACCAGGGTAACGCTGACGCCCGGCATCAACACCGCCTTGCTGCGCAGCAAATGGGTCAGATCGCCCAAAGGCAGAACGGCGGACTCGAAATATTTGGGGTCCGGCCAAACCCGCACCGTGGTGCCAGACTTGCGATCGCGCGGGCCTTCGCTGGCCTCTCCGTTCTCCGTTTCGCCCGCTTTGCGGATGACCAGGGGTTCAATCACGTCGCCCGCAGCAAACACGATGCGTGCCACTGAACCCTCTCGGTAGCTGGTGGCTTCCAGGCGCTTGCCCAGCGCATTGGTAACACTGACGCCTACACCGTGCAGGCCGCCGGAAAAGCTATAGGCGCCGCCCTTGCCTTTGTCAAACTTGCCACCCGCATGCAGGCGTGTGAACACCAGTTCGATCACGGGCGCGTTTTCTTCCGGATGCATGCCAAAGGGAATGCCTCGACCGTCGTCTTCAATCGACACGGATCCGTCCAGATGCAGGCACACCTTGATCTTCTTGCCGTGCCCTGCGAGCGCCTCGTCAGCGGCGTTATCCAGTACTTCCTGGATGACGTGCAGCGGGTTGTCGGTGCGCGTGTACATGCCCGGGCGCTGCTTGACCGGCTCCAGGCCCTTGAGGACGCGGATGGAGCCTTCTGAATACTCGGAGTTGGAGGTGGGGGGTTTGGCTGACATGGCGCGCATTGTAGTCCGGGAATTGAATTTTTACTGTACATATAGAAGGGGTATCCACTTAGCTCCAGTGAGTCAAAAATACTGGATAAATACCCAGTTTTTTGTATTCTATCGGCGGCGTTGAAATATTCAAGCCGTGACCGTGCTTTTTGGCTTGCGGCGCC
>CAIQYP010000493.1 GCA_903876045.1 uncultured beta proteobacterium
CTCCCCTTATCCCGACGGGGGGTAAGGGGCTGGGGGATGGGGGAGTAAAAACTGGGGGAGTAAAAAGCGAACTTAGTGTCCCAAAATCTTCGACAAAAAGTCCCGACTCCGCTCACTCTGCGGGTTATTAAAAAAGTCATGCGGATTATTCTGCTCAACAATCTGCCCCTGATCCATAAAGATCACACGATCCGCCACCGCCTTGGCAAAGCCCATCTCGTGTGTCACGCAAAGCATGGTGATGCCCTGGCTGGCCATCTCAATCATCACGTCCAGCACTTCCTTGATCATCTCAGGATCGAGCGCCGAGGTTGGCTCGTCAAACAGCATGATCTTCGGGGTAAGGCACAGGGCGCGGGCGATTGCCACACGCTGCTGCTGCCCGCCGGAGAGTTGCAACGGGTACTTGCTGGCCTGCTCGGCAATGCGCACGCGCTTGAGCTGCTCCATGGCCTTTTCTTCGGCTTCTTTCTTGGGCATCTTGCCGACCCACATGGGCGACAGCGTCAGGTTCTCCAGCACGGTAAGGTGAGGAAACAGGTTGAACTGCTGGAACACCATGCCGACCTTTTTGCGTACGTCGTCGATGGCTTTGACGTCGTCGGTCAGTTCCACTCCGTCCACGGTGAGGTGGCCTTGCTGGTGTTCTTCCAAGCGGTTGATGCAGCGGATCAGGGTGGACTTGCCGGAACCCGAAGGGCCGCAGACCACGATGCGCTCGCCGGTTTTTACCTGCAGGTCAATGTCGCGCAGCACATGGAAATTGTTGCCGTACCACTTGTTGACTTTGTCGAATTGGATGATGTGTTCAGACATATAAATTCCTTAGCGTTGCTTGCTTTTGTTCACTTGCTTTTCGATCCAGAGGCTGTAGCGCGACATGGAAAAGCAGAACACAAAATAAATCAGGGCGATGAAGAGGTAGCCTTCGATCTTGAAGGGCCGCCAGTTGGCGTCCGAGTTGAGCGCCATGCCCATGGAGCCGGTTAGCTCGTACATGCTCACAATCGTCACCAGCGAGGTGTCTTTGAAGGTGGAAATGAAGTTATTCATGATGCCCGGCACGACCATCGCCAAAGCCTGTGGCAGCACGATCTTGCGCTGGGTCTGCCAGTACGAGAGGCCCAGAGTAGCGGAGGCCTCAATTTGCCCCTTTGGCACGGCCTGCAAGCCACCGCGAATTACCTCGGCCATGTAGGCGGCGGCAAACAGGGTGATGCCCGCCAGCACGCGGATCAGTACGTCGATATTGAAGCCTTGCGGCATCAACAGCGGAAACATGAACGAGGCCATGAACAGCACCGAGATCAGCGGCACGCCACGGATCAGCTCCACATAAATCGTGCACAGACTGCGGATTGCCGGCAGGTGCGAGCGCCTGCCCAGCGCAATCAACAGCGCAATCGGAAAGGCCATGGTCATGGACAGCGACGCCAGCAAGAGGGTTAGCGGCAGGCCGCCCCAAAGCGAGGTCTCCACATAACTCAGGCCGAAAACGCCACCGCGCATGAGGGTGAAGAAGATCGCCAGCACCACCACCCACAGGGCACCCAGCCAGGGCTTCCAGGCCAGGCGCATGCAACTTAGTACCAGCAGCCCCATCAGCAGCACGGTGGCTACCAGCGGGCGCAGTTCCTCGTCGAAGGGGTAGCGGCCAAAGATGATGATGCGGTACTTCTCGCCGATCACGCCCCAGCAAGCACCGGCGGCGGCGTGGCAGACTTCGTAATTTTTGATCCAGACCGCGTTGATGAACAGCCACTGGATCAGCGGCGGCACGATCCACAACAGCGCTGCACCAATGGTCAGCGTACCGAGTGTGGTGCTGAAGTCGCCAAACAGATTGGCACGAATCCAGGCCACCAGGCCCTCGACCTTGATCGGTGCGGGGCGCGCGGGAATAGGTTGAAAAATTTGTGCGCTCATGGTGTTAACGCTCCTTGATCGC
>CAIQYP010000494.1 GCA_903876045.1 uncultured beta proteobacterium
AGCGAAAGCAAAAGGGCGCTTTAAGCGCCCTTTTGCATATTGAACCGTTAAGGGTTTATGCCTTTTTCGTGAAGACAACTTTCTGATACAAGCCGCCGAAGAAGGTCTGCTTCTCGAATTTGGCAATCGCGGCATCCTGTGGCAACCAGCTGGTAATCTCGTTGTTCCACACATCCATGGCGAAGGGCTCCAGCGTAGTCAACACCGGCACCATCAGGTAGCGAAACGGGCTCCAGGCCTTGGGCTTGTGGTAGTCCACAAAGATCAGCTTGCCACCCGGTTTGGTGACGCGCAAGGCCTCGGCAACGGTTTTGCGGCGGACGTCTGTGGGCATTTCATGGAGCAGGAAAAACACCACCACGTCGTCGTGGCTGCCATCGGCAAAGTGCAAGTCGGTAGAGTCCTGTAGCAGGGCGTTTACGCGGCTGGGGTCTACGCCCGCGAGCTTCAACTTGGCATGCAGGTTATTGATCTGGATGGGAGCCACATCAATGACATCCACGCTGCCTTTGAGGCCCAGTCGCCGCACCATGTGTTCTGTGAAATCGCCATAGACGCAGGCCACCTGAAGCACCCGGCCATTGATGACCGTACCCATTTCCTGCAGGGCGGCGTCGCGCAATCGCGCAAAGTTACCCCACAGAATCAGATTGACCAGCCATTGCCGCTCAAAGATGTGCACCGCACGGGGATGCAGATAAGCCCACCAGTAGGTGTTCTCCAGATATTTTGGAATGGTGACCGGGGCTTCCGGATGCATGGCCAAGTCTTGCGCTTCAGAGGGGGCAAGAACGGTTTGGGTTGAACTCACTCGTAAGCCTTATGGTTTGAAGGGTCCAGACGCAACATTTGCGCCTGGCCTAAATGAAAGGGAATGCAATGATTACCTCCCTATGTTCTCACAAGCTCGTGAAAAATCCGATTCCCACCAAGGTCAGTAGGGTCAGACCAAAGGCAATCGGAGCAGGTGGCGGCCTTGGCGTTCTTCTTTTCACTGGATTCTTTGCCGTCTACCGACTCGGTATAGGCTTCCAGCTGGTCGGTATGGCAACTCTCGCCGCAGCGCTGCGAAATGCTCAGACGCCAGGCAGCACGCTCGGGCGCATCCTTGGCCACGCTTGCAGGCGGCGCATTAAAACTATGCGTGTCGTGGCAGTTGTCGCAGGAGGCATTGGGCTTGGTTTCGTCATCCGCGTTGGGTTTGGCGTGGAACGATTTCTTGTACAAGGCCAAGGCGTTGGGCAGTAGTTCATGTAACCAGCGCCCAAGGAAAAAGCGGGCGCAACAAAGCTAGTTTGATTTGCATGATGTTCATTACTTAAGTTAAGAATCAGGCCCCTGACGGGGGCATCGCCGGGCGAATCTTCCTAAGCTGAATTTATTGCGCCAGTATCCATGCCGCCAGGTTTTTCAACTCTTTGGCATCCTTGGTGTCAATAATCTTGTGGTCTTCTTCAGTGCCATCGGATAGCTTGACCTTGTTACCACTGGTGATGTTGTGAATCACTTTTTCCTCGCCTTCGGCCTTGCCCTTGTATTTGGCAGCGATTTTTTGCAGAGAAGGCCCCCTTTTTGTCTTTTTCACCGTGTGGCATTTAAGGCAGTCGCTCTTCTTGGCCAGCGCCTACGCTGCATCGGCGTCAACCGCTGCTTAAGCTGTGGACGCGCACCCCAGTGCGAGCACGGTAATACCAAGGGAGATGGTTTGGGAGAGGTGTTTCATGGTTTTGAAGTATGTTTTTGCTAAAAACGGTCAGAGTTGACCCCGGTCGGGCAGGTTATGCGAGTGTGGCTAATGCAAGGGCAATAGGCGTATTGGTTTCGATTGATTTAAACCAATCAGCGTTAGGCGCATTGACGCGTTTTATCTCTCCCAAAGCAGTGAATGAATCCGAATGTCAAAATGGTTGTTTGCAAAGCACATCCATGAAACCCGCATCGATCCAGTCAATGAATCTCCAGCATCGCGTCAAATCCTCCGCCATGGGTGGCCTGCTGCTCCTGATCTCTGCGATGAGTTGCTTTGCCGTGCTGGACACCACGACCAAGGGGGTCACTGCCAGCGTACCCTTGCTGATGGCGCTGTGGGTTTTATTCCTGGTGCAAACGGTGGCTGCCGGCGGCTATGTGCTGCTTGCCCGTGACCGGGCCAGTTTGAAGACGACCCGCATGCGCCTGCACCTGACACGGGGCGCGCTGATGTTGACCATGCAGATGCTGGCCTTCTTTAGCCTGCGTTACCTGCCGGTGGGTGAGTACACCGCGATGGCCATGACCACACCGCTTCTGGTCACCCTGTTGGCCAGCCGATTTCTGGGCGAGCATGTGTCAATTTTCAGGCTGACGCTGGTAGCCGGCGGTTTGGCCGGAACACTGGTCATCGTGCGGCCCGGTAGCAACGCCATAGGGTGGGCCATGTTGTTTCCGCTGGCGCTGGTATTGGTCAACTCCGCCTTTCAGTTACTTACCAGCAAGATGGCACGTACCGAAGATGCCGTTACGACCTTGTTCTATACCTGCTTGACGGCACTGGTTTTGACGAGCCTGCCCCTGGTCTGGGTCTGGGTGCCGGTTAGCAGCATGAGCCTGTGGCTGGGTTTGTTGCTCATGGGAATTGCTGCCACTGGCGGCAACCTGCTGTTTATTCTGGCCTTTGAGCGTGCGCCTGCTGCCACATTGATGCCCTATATGTATTTGCAGATCGGTTTTGGCATCCTGGGTGGCTGGCTAATGTTTGACCATGTACCCGACTTTTGGGCACTGGTGGGCATGGGACTGGTTGCGGCCTGTGGTGTCGCCGGCGGGTTGCTGACCTTATACGAAATGCGCGTCCGCAGGAGCGACTTGACTGCTGGGTTGAAGCATGAGTCAGCCCGTGGCCCCAGTATGGCTCAACCCGTCTTGATGCCCGTCAAACCAACAAATAGTTGATCCGAGCGCATTGGATGCTTGTGCATCCCCGGATAAAAAGACGCCATACAAGAATACGTATCACTGGATTCTGCGGACCCTAAGGTATGCAGAGAGTCCGCTCCGATCGGAGAGGGGGAGTTGCTTGGTGTCGAGCAAACTATGTTTCGTATCCTGGGATTTCGCGACGCGGGCGTTGATTGTGATGCGGTGCTGCGCCGCCGCTTTTGAGTAGTCGATCGCAGTTTGCTCAATGTCAACAAGAATGAAAATAATGGCTGGACGGATCATTTTCCATTTGCAAATGCAGCAGATTGACGCTAATTTTTGCTGTTGAGCGAAGTTCACACTTGAGAGCCCCATTCCATGAATCGTCAACGGTTAAATCCATCTGAGTTGGGCGGCACTTCTTTAGAACTGGATGTGCAGGAAAGTAATTTTCCCGGGGACTTATTGGAGTTTCAGACACTTGCAGAGCACCAGGATTTGCAGTTTGCCGACACGACCCCATTTTCAAGTCTTGACGCGGTGCCGCCTGGTTCGAAGTATGACGGCGTGTATCCCGTACCTTTGAGCCCAGGCGGACAGGCGCAGGGCTTGCAGCACAAGTTCCGGGCCATGCTTACCGGCATTCCAGACATGGATTTTGAGCACGAACAACTGATGTTGCAACTAGAGCGCATTTACCATTCGGATAGATTGGAGGCTGCTCGCGCCGACATCGACAAATTCATCACTGCCTGGCATTTGCATCATGTTCATGAAGAGGAGCACATGAGAACTACGCACTACCCGGACTTGCCGGCGCATGCAGAGCAGCACGCACGACTTCTGGATAGATACCACTTCGTACGCAATGAAGCGATGCATAGCGAGGTCGACCAGGAATCGCTCAAGGCCTATATTGAAATTGTCGCCAAACTGGTTGCTGATCACATTACCAGCGTTGACATGCTCTACGTTAGATGGGGAAATGCCTGACTCAGCAGAACCGCAGCGCAACGGGTGTAGGGCTAGGGTCAGCGGTGCTGCACACGATTTTTCATGTTGCACTGTATTAGCTGACAGGGTTGGCTGATACAACATGAACCCGGGCCCGTGTCAAATTGCCATAGATTCGTCCGCGACGCACCAGTGGCCACCATTCGTATAGAAAGATTTGCATTGGGCGCCACATAGCAACCCAACCGCCGATAACCAGGCTTTCCTTAAACACGCGCGATAACGTATTGGTGCCGAAATTTGCCAGCAGGTCAGCACTGATCAGGCAGGCGGCAAGAAAGCAAACGCCGATCAACAGACTGGTGCGGCCTTCCACCAAAAGCAGTAGCAAATTGCGCCGGTTGATGATCGCCTTGTAATCAAAATAATTGTGAATGGCGTCTCGCACGGTGGGCTCCGGGTCTTCCTCGGGCATGTTGGCTATATGCACGATGATCCGGAAATGGCTTTCCGGCGGGTAAGTCATGGCCCAGCTTTCCAGATACGCTTGCGCATCGGTATCCAGATCGCAATGGTGAAAGGGTGTCGGGTCCATCGAGTTGAATAACTCGGCCAGCGAGCCAATGCGCAACTCGACTTGGTGGATCGTGTGGTTTGTCTTCTTCATGGAACGTGCGCCTCAAACGCCTCCACAGCCTTCTTGACGGAGATGAAAAATTTGGCCTTACCAAGTTCATTCGACAGCCCCGCTGCCTCAAGCTGCTCACGGAAAGGCCGCGGGGCATCAGCAATCTTGAGCTGCACGCCTAACGCTTCGAGTTCCTTGTGTAGTGCAGACAAACGTTGAGCCGCTGTAACGTCCAAGTGGGTCATGGCCTGTGCATCAAGAACAAGCCACTCCAACTCCTCGCCACTTTCTGCCACCAACTCGCGAATGCGATTTACGACATAGCGTGCGTTGGAGAAGATCAGCGGCGCATACAACCGGTAAACCAGAACTCCACGTACAGTTTCGGCCTCTTCGTCATCCAGGCAATCATGAAATTTGCCGTCGCTGATTCGGCGGCGCAACACGGCATCGCGCGGTCGGGATATCTGGATCAGGGTGGTGACCAGTGAGATGAGCATGCCCACAATAATCCCGCTCACCACCCCGGCTATCAGAATGGCAGCCGTGACGCAAAGTGCTAGACCATACTCAGTGCGGTCAATCTTGTACAGACGCTGCAGAGGAGCAATCTCCATCATGCCAATGGCGGTAACGATGAGCACAGAGCCTAGTGCAACCTTGGGCAGCAGGGGAATAAGTCCGGTGAGAAAAATCAGGAAAAGCACCAACCCAAGTGCGGCCACCAATTGCGTTACCTGGCTTTGTCCACCCGCCTGGTCGGCGATGGAGGTGCGGGACTGACTGGCAGACACCGGAAACCCCTGCCACAGGCTTGCCAGAATATTGGCCGACCCGAGCGCGACTAATTCCTGATTGGGGTTGACTTCATAGTTGTTCTTTTCTGCAAAGGCCTGAGCCAGCAATAACCCGTCAGAGAAAGCCAGGAAGGCGACGGCCACTGCAGCCGGGGCCAGAGCCGAAACGTCTTTCCAATAAATAGTGGGCCAGTCCAGGCTTGGCAGGCCCGTGGGGACGGTTTGCACCAATGCCACCCCGTGTTGTCCCAGGTCCAGGGTCACCGACATCAACAGTGCCACGCAGCAACAGGCCAGAGCACCGGGTATGCGTGGTGCCAAGCGGCTTAGTATTGCCATGAAGATCATCAGAAAAACTCCAATGGCCAGCGTGGGCAAGTGGGTGTCTTTCAGGCGCAGAGCCAGGCCAGTGAGCAAGGGGAAGAAGGCATCTCCCTGGACCGAAATACCCAGCATTTTTCCCAACTGGGTGGCCATCAGGATCAGCGAAGCACCATTCAGATAGCCTATGAGCACTGGACGCGACAACAGGTCTGCAATAACGCCCAACTTTAGCCACGCTGCCAACACCAGCACGGCTCCGGTGATCAGACCCAGTTCGGCAGCCAGCACGGCCAGGCGCGCACTCTGATCTGCGCCCAGAGGCAGGATGGCCGCGCCGACCAATAAGCAAATCGCGGCGTCCGGGCCGGCAATAACGTGGCGCGAACTGCCGAAAAGGGCATAGCCCAAGGCTGCAGCCAGGGCGGCATACAGCCCGGTAATAGGGGGAAGGTGTACCAGTTCGGCATAGGCGATGACTGACGGAATCATCACCACGCAAGCAGACAGGCCTGCGACAACATCACCGGTCAGCCAACTCCTCTGGTAATGACGAAAGACGCTGATCAAGGCAGGCGCGTACATCCGCTTGCGTTGTCTGCGATCTGGCCGGGCCTTCATCGTCTGGTACCAAAGTTTGTAGTGTTATTCGCCGCTCCGGTTTTAGAGCCGGACGCTTGGCTTTTAACAGTATAAACAGTATATATTGTTAATGACATTGACTGGCGTCAGTGCATGCGCAGTCAGCAGGCGCACGGGCAACGGTCATTGCCCCGCGCAGTTGTTCAGGCCCGCAACTTTTCCGCCAACCAGCGACACACCTCACTGTTTCCGTCTTCAAAGCCTGCAATCACCGTGAAGTGATTGGCCCCTGGTACGGCGCGCAGTTCTGACGCATTGCCGGCCGCAGCCCAGGCCTGGTGATAGATCTCGGCCTGCCGCGCGAACTCGGTGCTTTCAGCGCCTCCCCAGGTAATCCAGATGGGTGTCTTGGAGTGCCGCACCATGAAGGCAGGTGAATTGCGGCGGATGATGCCGTCATCCAGCTGGATTTGCGGCTGCAGGTAGCTGTAGCGCAGCGGCTCAATATCAAACAGGCCACTAAAGGGAATGGCGGCCACAAACGGGTCTTGCGGCAGGCCGTAGTCTTCTGCCCATTCGGTCTGCAAAGCCATGGCAGTGAGGTGGCCGCCCGCAGAGTGACCGCCAATGGCCACGCGCGCGGGGTCACCCCCGTATTGCTGGATGTTGCGCAGTGTCCAGGCCAGGGCGGCGCGGGTCTGGCGCACGATTTCGTCAATCGTCACGCGCGGGCACAAGGCGTAGTTGATTACCACCGTGGTGATGCCCTGCGCGTGCAGGCCGAGTGCCACGCCACTGAATTCCTTGCTGGAGAGCGCGCGCCAGTAGCCACCGTGGATAAACACAAACACCGGGGCGTTGGGCTCTGCAGCGGGAAAGATGTCCAGCGTCTCCTCCAGCGTGGGGCCGTAGGGCACGTTCAGCATGCTGGGCAAGTCGGCGCGGGCGCGCTCGGCAGTGGCCACGAAATGCCTGCCGGGTGCTGCCGGGTCGGGCAGGGCAAGGGACGGGTTGTATTGGGCGTCGAACTCGGCCTGAACGGTGAAGGTGCGGTACAGCGGGCGCATAGGGGAAACCTTTTTAGGGAACTTTCTAATTGACTTGTAAATAGTTTACAACTAAAGTAAATCCCATTCGGCGCTTAAGCCGGCCTTTTTGAATGGGGTGCGAGATGAAGATTGTGTGCATTGGCGGCGGTCCTGCGGGACTTTATTTCGCCTTGTTGATGAAGATGCGAAACCCCGCACACGACGTGACGGTGGTGGAGCGTAACAAGCCCTACGACACCTTTGGCTGGGGCGTGGTGTTCTCGGACGCCACCATGGACAACATGCGCGCGCATGACCCGGTGAGCGCTGCCGAGATCCAGCAGGCTTTTAACCACTGGGACGATATCGAGTTGGAGTTCAAGGGCCAGCGCATCCGCTCGGGCGGCCACGGCTTTGTTGGCATCGGGCGCAAGAAATTGCTCAACATTCTGCAGAGGCGCTGCGAGCAACTGGATGTGAAACTGGTGTTTGAGACGGATGCCGAATCCGATCTGCAGTACCCGGACGCCGACCTCATCATCGCCAGCGACGGCATTAATTCGCGCATCCGTGGCAACTACGAAGAGGTGTTCAAGCCCGATATCGTGGTGCGCCCCAATCGCTACATCTGGCTGGGCACCCACAAATCGTTTGACGCCTTTACCTTTGCCTTTGAGAAAACCGAGCACGGCTGGTTTCAGGCGCACATTTACAAGTTTGATGACACCACCACCACGTTTATCGTGGAGTGCCCAGAGCATGTCTGGCAGGCACATCGGCTGGATGAAGCCGATCAGCAGGGTTCCATAGACTTTTGTGAAAAGATATTTGCCAACACCTTGCAGGGCGCCAAGTTGATGACCAACGCGCGCCATCTGCGCGGCTCGGCCTGGCTGAACTTCCAGCGCGTGAAGTGCGAGCAGTGGTCGCTTTTTAATGGCCGCAGCCATGTGGTGTTGATGGGTGACGCGGTGCACACCGCGCACTTTGCCATTGGCTCTGGCACCAAGCTGGCGATTGAAGATGCCATCGAATTGGCCAACCTGTTCCAGGCTTTGGGCGAAGACCGTGCCCATATTCCGGAAGTGCTGGAGCGCTACCAGGCCCTGCGCCATATTGATGTCTTGCGTTTGCAGAACGCCGCCTGGAATGCTATGGAGTGGTTCGAAGTGTGCGGCGCGCGCTATTGCGACCAACTGGACGGCCCGCAGTTTATGTACTCCATGCTTACGCGCAGCCAGCGCATCAGCCACGAGAACCTGCGCCAGAGGGATGCGCAGTGGCTGGGCGATTTCGAGCGCTGGTTTGCCAATCAGGCGGGCCTGCAGATTGCCGAAGACCAGCCCGCGCCGCCGCCCATGTTCACGCCCTACACCGTGCGCGGCCTCACCTTGAAGAACCGAGTGCTGGTTTCGCCCATGGCGCAGTACTCTGCAGTGGACGGCGTGGTGGGCGACTACCACCTGGTGCACCTGGGCGCCCGCGCCATGGGTGGCGCTGCGCTGGTGATGGCCGAGATGACCTGTGTGAGTGCCGAGGCGCGCATCACGCCCGGCTGCCCCGGCATCTATACCCCGGAGCAAACGCAAGCCTGGGCACGTATTGCCGATTGGGTGCATGCCCACAGCGATGCCAAGTTCGGTATGCAGATCGGCCACGCCGGTGCCAAGGCATCCACCCGCGTTGCGTGGGAGGGTGCAGACCAACCCCTGGAACAAGGCAACTGGCCCATCGTCAGCGCCTCCGAACAGCAGTACCTACCGGGCATCAGCCAGACCGCCCAAGCCATGACGCTGCAGCAGATGGAGCACGTCAAGGCCGAGTTTGTGGCCGCTACCGAAGCCGCTGCCTCCATTGGCGTGGACTGGCTGGAACTGCACTGTGCCCACGGTTATCTGCTGTCGGCCTTCATTTCGCCGTTGACCAACCACCGGCAAGATGGCTATGGCGGCAGCCTGCAAAACCGGCTGCGCTATCCGCTGGAGGTGTTCATCGCCATGCGCGCAGCCTGGCCGGAAGATCGACCGATGTCAGTGCGCATCTCGGCCCACGATTGGGTGCAGGGTGGCATCACACCCTCGGATGCGGTAGAGATTGCGCGTGCCTTCAAAGACGCCGGTGCCGACCTGATTGATTGCTCGTCTGGCCAGGTCAGCGCCGAGCAAAAGCCGGTTTATGGCCGCATGTACCAGACACCTTTTGCTGACCGCATCCGCCAGGAGGCCGGCATCGCCACCATCGCCGTGGGAGCGATTAGCGAGGCCGATCACGTCAACAGCATCATTGCCGCCGGCCGCGCCGACCTGTGCGCGGTGGCCCGTCCGCACCTGGCGAACCCGGCCTGGACGTTGACCGAGGCGGCACGAATCGGCTACACACCGATGCCCTGGCCCAAGCAATACGTGGCAGGCAAGGGGCAGATGGAAAGCATCTTCCAACGCGAAAAGGCACAGGCGGCAGCTTTGTCGCCGGTGCGTGCGGCCGAGGCCTAAGATGCGCAGCCACGAGGGCCGACATGCACTGGTTACTGGTGGTGGCAGCGGCATAGGCGCGGCGATCGTACTAGCGCTGGTGGGGCAGGGGGTTCGGGTAACGGTGTTGGGGCGCAGATCCGATGTGTTGCACGAACTGGTACAGCAGAACCCTGAATTGCTACACGCGGTATGCGCCGATGTGGCCGATGCAGAGCAGGTCGTCGCCGCGTTTGCAGAAGCGGTCGCACGCTTTGGACCGGTGCACATTCTGGTGAACAACGCAGGCCAGGCCAGCAGCGCCCCTTTCCTCAAGACCGATGCCGCGATGTGGCAGCAGATACTTTCGGTCAATCTCACCGGCACCTTTCATTGCACGCAGGCGGCATTGCCGCACATGCTGCAGATGGGTTGGGGCCGCATCGTCAACGTGGCCAGCACGGCGGGACTCGCCGGTTATGCCTATGTGGCCGCCTATTGCGCCGCCAAGCATGGCGTGATCGGCCTGACCAAATCCCTGGCGCTGGAAGTCGCCAAGAAGGGCATCACCGTCAACGCCGTGTGCCCGGGCTACACCGAGACCGACATCCTGCGCGAGAGCATCGCCAATGTGGTGAACAAGACCGGACGCAGCGAGGCAGAGGCCCGAGCAGAATTTGCCAAAGGCAATCCACAGGGCCGCATCGTGCAACCCGCGGAAGTGGCCGACACCGTGCTGTGGCTGTGTGGTGAGGGCGCATCGTCTATTACCGGTCAATCGATTTCTGTAAGTGGTGGTGAGGTAATGACATGAAAAAAGACCCCAGCCTGGCCCTGCTCAATGCGGCCGACAACCTGGGTTACGAGGCCCGCAGCGCCAGCGGCGACCACACGGCGCTCAAGCTCTGGCTGCGCATGCTGGCTTGCACCACGCAGATTGAAGACGAAATCCGCCGTCGCCTGCGCGTGCGCTTTGATACCTCGTTGCCGCGCTTTGACTACATGGCCCAGCTCTACCGCAAGCCCGAAGGCCTGCGCATGAAGGAGCTCACCCGCTACCTGATGGTGACTGGTGCCAACATCACCGGCCTGACCGATGAACTGGAGCGCGATGGCATGGTGGAGCGCATCAGCAGTGCCACCGACCGCCGCTCCTGGATCGTGCACCTGACGACCAAAGGCCGCACGCAGTTCGAGTCCATGGCCGCTGAACACGAGGGTTGGATTCTGGAACTGTTCTCCTGCTTTGACGCCAAAACCTTGAACCAGATTTATACACAACTCGGCGCACTGCGCGTGCACCAGGTTGCGCAAGCCGACACTTCAACCCCCGCCAAAGAATAGACGCCTCATGACCTCTACCGCAGTCGATCCCACGCTCATCGCCGGCAACCGCAAACCCTTGGCCGCATACCAGGCCACGCATTTTGTCTGGCACTGTGACAACGGTGTCGCCACCATCACGTTGAATCGCCCCGAGCGCAAAAACCCGCTGACCTTCGCCTCCTACGCCGAGTTGCGTGACCTTTTTGCAGCGCTCAAATATGCGCCGGACGTGAAGGTGGTGGTGCTAATGGGCGCTGGGGGTAACTTTTGCTCCGGCGGCGATGTGCACGAAATCATTGGCCCGCTGGTGGACCTGCCGGTGCCTGAGTTGCTGATGTTTACGCGCATGACCGGCGACCTGGTCAAGACCATGCGCGCCTGCCCGCAACCCATCATTGCCGCGTTGGACGGCATTTGCGCCGGGGCTGGCGCGATCATGGCGATGGCTTCTGATCTGCGCGTGGGCACGGCGCGCAGCAAGACCGCCTTTTTGTTTAACCGTGTGGGGCTTGCCGGTTGCGACATGGGCGCCTGCGCCATGTTGCCGCGCATCATCGGCCAGGGCCGCGCCAGTGACTGGCTGTACAGCGGCCGCTCCATTGGTGGTGAAGAGGCAGAGCGCAGCGGCTTCCTGAATCGCCTGGTGGCGCCCGAGACGCTGCTAGCCGATGCGCAGGCATGGGCGCGTGACATTGCCAGTGGGCCGACCTTTGCCAACGGCATTACCAAAACCATGCTGCACCAGGAGTGGAGCATGACGATTGATCAGGCCCTGGAGTCCGAAGCCCAGGCCCAGGCCATTTGCATGCTGACAGAAGACTTCCGCCGCGCCTACCAGGCGTTTGTGGCCAAGCAACGGCCGGTTTTTGAAGGTAATTGATGGATCACCTTTTCGCCATCCGCAGACCAGGCACCTGCTACGAACAAGGACACCGCTATGAGTGACACACAGTATCTGAAGTGGCCATTTCTTGCGCCCCGACACGGCGCCATGGCGATGGAGTTGGACGCTTGGGCGCAGTCCCACATCACGCAGTCGCACAGCTCGGATGTAGACGACGAGTGCCGCGCGCTTGTGAAGAGCCTGGGTGCTGCGGGTTGGTTGCGCCATGCAGTGGGCGGCACCGCGTATGGCGGCACGGCGGATGCCATCGATACCCGCAGCATCTGCCTGATTCGTGAGACATTGGCGCGCCATTCCGGCTTGGCCGACTTTGCCTTTGCCATGCAAGGACTGGGCAGCGGCGCCATTAGTCTGGCTGGAACGGAAGAACAAAAGCAGACTTATCTGCCGCGTGTGGCCACCGGTGCGTCGATTGCTGCTTTTGCGTTGAGTGAGCCCGAGGCCGGATCGGACGTGGCTGCCATGCAATGCAGTGCCCGCATCGAGGGTGACCATGCGGTACTGAATGGCTGCAAGACCTGGATTTCCAATGGCGGTATTGCCGACTTCTACGTGGTGTTTGTGCGCACGGGTGAGGCGGCTGGCTCTCGTGGCATCAGTGCCTTCATCGTCGATGCCGGCACGCCAGGGCTGGAGATTGCCGAACGCATTCAGGTCATCGCCCCGCACCCACTGGCCACTTTGCGCTTTACCGAATGCCGCGTGCCTTTGAGCCGTCGCATAGGCATAGGTGGCGAGGGTTTCAAGATCGCCATGCGCACGCTGGATGTGTTCCGCACCTCGGTGGCCGCCGCCGCTTTGGGCTTTGCCCGTCGCGCACTGGACGAAGCGTTGGCGCGCGCCACCAGCCGCAAGATGTTCGGTCAGTCACTGGCTGACTTTCAACTCACACAGGCCAAACTGGCCCAGATGGCCACCACGATTGACTCATCGGCCTTGTTGACCTACCGTGCCGCCTGGCAGCGTGATCAGGGGCTGAATGTCACCAAAGAGGCCGCCATGGCCAAGATGGTGAGCACCGAGGGCGCGCAGCAGGTAATTGACGCGGCAGTACAAATCTGGGGCGGCATGGGTGTGGTCAGCGACCATCCGGTGGAGCGCCTGTACCGCGAGATTCGCGCCCTGCGCATTTATGAAGGCGCGACCGAAGTGCAGCAACTCATCATCGCCCGCGAACTGCTGAAAGAGCAGCCGAAACCGGCAGCCTGATCGTTGTCCATTAACGCAACGCAACGCAACGCGACGCCCACGCTTTCCGTCAGGAGATCTGAAATGCCGACTGCCCACATCGATACCTTCGCCAAAGACCACCTGCCGACGCTAGAGCAGCAGCCGGTCTACCTGTTCAATTTGCGAGAACTGCAATTCCCAGCGCAACTGAATTGCGCGACTGAATTGTTGGACCGCCCCGTGCGAGAAGGTCGGGGCGGGCGTCTGTGCGTGCAGGGCGGCGGCGAGCGCTGGAGCTATGCCGACTTGCTGGCGCGTGCCAACCGCATCGCCCATGTGCTGGTGCAAGAGATGGGGCTGGTGCCGGGCAACCGCGTGTTGCTACACACCCCCAACACGCCCATGGCGGCAGCCTGCTGGTTTGGCATCGTCAAGGCTGGCGGCATTGCTGTGGCCACCATGCCGCTGCTACGTGCCAAAGAGTTGCGCGCGATTGTGGACAAGGCGCAGATCAGCCATGCGCTATGTGATCTCGGTCTGGCTGAAGAGTTGCGCCTGACCCTGCCGGACACGCCACAGTTAAAGCATGTGCTGCACTTTCGCAGCACGCAGCCGGAGGGTCTGGAGGCCGCCATGCAGCGCCACCCGGCCGAATTTGCCAATGTGGACACGGCGCTGGAAGACACCTGCATGATGGCCTTCACTTCCGGCACCACCGGCGTGCCCAAGGCCACCATGCATTTCCACCGCGACGTGATGGCCGCCTGCGCTTGTTGGCCGCGCCATGTGCTCAAACCCACACCGGACGACGTGTTTATTGGTAGCCCGCCACTTGCGTTTACGTTCGGGTTGGGGGGGCTGTTGTTGTTTCCAATGTCGGTGGGCGCCTCCACGGTGCTGCTTGAGAAAGCCGGGCCGCCTCAGTTGCTGGATGGCATACGTGACTACGGCGCCACGGTGGTGTTTACCGCGCCCACCTCGTATCGGAACTTGGCTGCACGCGGTGACGAGATTCGCCAAACCAAACTGCGTCGTTGCGTCTCCGCTGGTGAGGCTTTGCCCGCTGCGACGCGCGCGCTGTGGCGTGACGCGACGGGCATAGAGATCATCGACGGCATTGGTGCCACCGAGATGCTGCACATCTTCATCTCGGCGGACGAGCGAGACGCACGGCCCGGTGCCACCGGCAAAGTGGTGCCCGGTTATGAAGCCCGCGTCGTGGACGAAGCCGGCAACCCGGTGCCACACGGCACCGTGGGCAAGTTGGCAGTGCGCGGCCCCACCGGTTGCCGCTATCTGGATGATGAACGGCAGAGCAGCTACGTGAAAGGGGGCTGGAACTATCCCGGCGATGCCTACGTGATGGACGAGGCCGGTTACTTTTATTACCAGTCGCGCACCGACGACATGATCATCTCGGCGGGCTACAACATTGCCGCGCCCGAGGTGGAAGAGGCCTTGTTGTTGCACCCGGCGGTGTTTGAGTGCGCTGTGATTGGTGTGCCCGATGCGGAGCGCGGTCAGGTGGTCAAAGCCTTCGTCACCCTGCGCTCCGGCTTTATCGCCGGTGGTGCTACGGTCAAAGATTTGCAGGACTTTGTGAAGAAGACGGTGGCGCCCTACAAATATCCACGCCAGATAGCGTTTGTGGAAAAGTTGCCGCGCACGCAGACGGGAAAATTGCAGCGCTTCAAACTGCGTGATCTTGAATGATGGAACCAGTCAATTCTGGACACAACACTGGTTGGCGTCTGATCCGTAACTCGGTCACTTCTGGACACAGGCCGACGTGGCACTCAACGCCGTTCGTGTCACCCGCGCTTTGCGCTCCTTCTTTACCTCACTGCGCTGAGCGCCACGCCGTCCTGCGTCAGCCAGCGCTGTTGGCACGCAAAGCTATGGAGTCATTGAAGTCCAGGGTCTACGCAAGAACTTGGTCACGGTGTGACTACTCTTTGGATATTCAGTCATCGCTTACCAACATTGCTGGCTGCCGAGGGCACCGGGGTGGATGGTGCAGTGAGGTAAAGGAGGAGCCCGCTTAAGCGGGCGGGGGACACGAACGGAACCATCTACCCCGGTGCCC
>CAIQYP010000495.1 GCA_903876045.1 uncultured beta proteobacterium
ACAGACAATAGACCGTTATCGGCAAAGGCAAGCCGAGCATCGTTGCCAGCATATATTCCTTGATTCCTATGCCTGGCATGGCCAGTGTGTAATTGCGTGCGGCTAGCGTCTGAAACACCGTTCGCAACACGATGACATTGCGTATTGGATGTGCGTGCAACTTGGATAGCATCCGCTGAGTCAGGTTGCCCCGCACCAATACTGCCGACGCCAAGAAAATCCAACCGGGTCCTTGCACCAGATTGCCAAGGGAGAACAAGAGCACGAATAGCGCAAGACCTTCCCATCAATTTCCCATGAAGGTCTGGTCGCCCGCATAACGACCCACGGGTGCGTACTGCCGCACGACGAAATCATGCTGCAAAAATTCGCCCGCATTCTCACCACTTGTCACGCGCGAATTGTGGTTGTGCTCGGTCACCGTCCAATAGGCTGTCCATGCCTCGCTAGCTGAACGGGGCGGCACCCGTAATCATCCATAAGGAGAGTGCTTTGACGGCGAGCTTGCTTAAGTTGTGACGTATATAAAGGCCCACAGGGAGTTTGCACTTGTGCTTAGTCGCTCGAAGGTGAACTTTCTTACACCCTAGAACAATTTAAAAAAAATTGCGCCTTTGTGTAAGTTTTGGAGCTCCGTGCGGACTAAACAGAGCAAGCAGACGCAAACGCTTTCGTTGCACGAGCCCTGACTGCATTTCAAGTCTCAAAACCAATTGTTATCTCAAAGGAAAATTCTATGTCTATCCATTTCAAATCCGCCCTCGCCATCGCCAGTGCAGCCGCCGCTTTGTTTGCTGTGAGCGCCCCCATCACCGTGGCACATGCTGATGACATGACGGTCCATTGCGCAGGCATCAACAGCTGCAAGGGCACCTCGGACTGCAAGACCGCCAAGAACGAATGCAAGGGACTGAACAGCTGCAAGGGCATGGGCTGGAACGCCAAGGCTTCAGCCAAAGAATGCATGGCGGCCGGCGGTAGCGTCGTCAAATAGGCGCTCCAAAGTATCCACGGGCCCGCCGATCGACGGGCCCATTTCATACCAAATAAGCTTATTTTCATGAACTCCATCAAAGGATTTGGCCTGGGTCTGCGCACCGAGCATTACGCAGCGTTTGAGGCAGAAGCTCAGAATCGTGTGGATTGGCTGGAAGTCATTTCCGAGAACTACATGGTTCCCGGTGGTGCACCGCTGTGGCATCTGGATCGGATACGCCGCGACTTCCCCATGGTGATGCATGGCGTGTCACTCAACATTGGCGGCACAGCGCCTTTGAACCTGGACTATCTGCGCGACTTGAAGGCCCTGGTGCAGCGGGTGCAACCCGGCTGGGTCTCTGACCACCTGTGCTGGACAGGCACCAACGGTGTGAACATGCACGACTTGCTGCCGTTACCCTACACCCGAGAGACACTGTTGCACGTCTGCGAACGCATAGAGCGCGTTCAAGACTATCTGGGCCACCGTCTGGTGATCGAGAACCCTTCAACCTATGTCGCCTTTGCCGCCGATCAAATGCCCGAGTGGGAGTTTGTCGGTGAGATGCTATTGCGGGCTGATTGCGAACTCTTGCTGGATGTGAACAACGTTTATGTCAGCAGCGTCAACCACGGCTTCGATCCACAGAACTACATCGATGCCCTTCCGGCCGCACGCGTGCGTCAAATCCACCTCGCCGGGCACGAAGTTCACGACGGTTACCTAATCGACACCCACGACCACCCGGTCTGCGATGCCGTCTGGCAACTCTATGCCTACACCCTGCAACACTGCGGCGGCGTGCCGACCATGATCGAGCGCGATGACAACATACCCGCGCTTGGCGAATTGCTCGATGAACTCGACCATGCGCGTCTGGTGCATGCATTGGCCTTGACACCAGCGCCTCCGAAAGCCATCGAGGAGTGCACAACATGACGCGATTGCAGACCTTGCGAACTTTGCAAACCCTGCAAAGCGAGTTTCAAAAGGCACTGCTGATGGATCAACCGCCGGCCGGCGACTTGCTCAGCGCCCGAGGCGTCGCGCAGTTTGAGGTGTATCGCAACGCCTACCGCGCCCGGTTGCGCGCCGCCCTGCGCGATAACTTTGAAGTGCTGCCCCTGGTTATGGGCGACGAGGCGTTTGATGCACTGGCCAACGCGTACATCGACGCCTATCCTTCGCGTCACTATTCGCTGCGCTGGTATGGGCATCAACTGTGCGACTTTATGGCAACCACCGACGCGCTGCTGGATCACCCCGCCATGTTGGACCTGGCCCGCATGGAGTGGGCGCTGCGCCAGGCGTATGACGCGGCGCCGGCAGAACTGCTGACATCTGCGGAGCTAGCATCCGTGCCAGCACAGGACTGGGCAGACTTGCATTTCATCCTGCACCCTTCGGTGCAAATGCTTGCGCTGCAATGGGCCATTGGACCCGTATGGCACGCGCTGAAATCCGGACAAGCTGAAATGGAAGCGCCCCAGCCCCTGGACCACCACCTGCTGGTATGGCGACTGGGCATGAACACCCAATGGAAGTCACTCACACCAATGGAAGCTGATTTTGTAAAAGGGCTGCTGGAGCAGCGCACTTTCGGGCAGCTATGCGAGTCTGTTGCCTTACGAGTGGGTGACGAGCAAGCCGCAGCAACCGCCGTCGCCCTGCTCCGTGAACTGCTGAAAGAAGGTGCCCTCTGTGCCCTGCCAACCCGGACCTCAAATGTCTCTACTTTCTAATTCAGGATCCATCCTATGAACCACACCCTCGCACGCGCATTGTCCTTTCTAGAGGCAACGAAAAACTATCTCGAAGACTTGCAGGCACCCGCCAACCTGGCGGCGCGGATATTTGTGGGCACCGCATTTTTTCGCTCCGGCCTGACCAAGATTGCCGATTGGGACACCACCCTTGCCCTGTTTGCCGACGAGTACCATGTGCCGCTCTTGCCCACCCACGTAGCAGCTGTTGCCGGTACCTTTGGCGAGCTCTTCTTTCCCGTGCTGTTGATCCTGGGGCTATTCGGGCGTTTCTCTGCATTGAGTCTTACGGTAGTCAACATCGTGGCGGTGCTGAGCTTGTCAGAGATCGCGCCTGCAGCCCTGCAGCAGCACCAGTTCTGGGGAACCTTGTTGGTGGCGATAGTTTTGTGGGGGCCTGGCAAATGGTCGGTCGACGCCTGGTGGTGGCCCAAGGTTTCACGCCGTTAATGCGGGCCATAAAAATGGCCGTATGCTCAACCCCGAACCGGAAGATAGAGCCCACTACACGCCATGCCACCACGCCTGACCGCACAAGACTTTGACCAGGAACTACTAATCCTTTTTGACGCCTACGTACATGGCGATCTGGACCGGCGCGGTTTCATGAACCGCGCACAGAAGTTCGCCACTGCGGGTGCCACTGCAGTGGGTCTGTTGGCAGCACTCAGCCCTGATTTTGCAGCCGGTCAGCAGGTGGCAAAGGATGATGCCAGGCTGAAGACGGAATACACAAACTACCCGTCACCCGACGGAACCGGAAGCGTCAGGGGCTATCTTGCACGCCCCGCCAACGCAGGCACAACCGCACTGCCGGGCATCCTGGTCATCCACGAGAACAGAGGCCTCAATCCACACATCGAAGACATTGCACGCCGGTTGGCGCTCGATGGCTTCATGGCCTTTGCACCCGATGCGCTCACGCCGCTGGGCGGCTATCCGGGTGACGAGCAAAAGGCGGTCGCCGCATTTGCCACGCTGGACCGCAAAAAGATTTCAGAAGACTTTGTGGCTGCCGCACAGTGGTTAAAAGCGCGGTCTGACAGCACCGGCAAGTTGGGCGCGGTGGGCTTTTGCTTCGGTGGCGGCATCGTCCAC
>CAIQYP010000496.1 GCA_903876045.1 uncultured beta proteobacterium
AGTACCAACCGTAAAGGCTGCCGAGGACAGTGGGGTAGATGGTTCCGGGAGGTCAAGGATGAGCCCGCAGGGCGGGGGACACGGACGGAACCACCGACCCCGCTGGCAGCGGCTTACACAAGCAACAGAGGATTCATCTGCCCCGCTGGCAACGGCGTACACACAAACCCAAGTGCTCAACCGCCGGAGCGCTTGACCGAAAATCCCTGGCCTTTCAGCAACTCCATGACCCGCTCGACATGGTCGCCCTGGATTTCCAGCGTGCCGTCTTTGGCTGTGCCGCCGGAGCCGCAGGCGGTGCGCAACTGCTTGCCCAAGGCTGCCAGTGCCACTGCGTCCAGGGGTAGGCCTTTCACCACGGTGACGCCCTTGCCTGCGCGGCCCTTGGTTTCGCGGCTGACACGTACATTGCCGTCGCCCGCAGGTTTGGCCGCGGCGGCCTTGCAGGTGCAGGCATCAATCGGTTGTCGGCAGGTCGGGCACATGCGGCCACTGTCGGTGGAGTACACCAGGCCGCCGGTGGGGAAGCGTTGTTTCATAGGTGTCAGGTCAAAGCTGGGCAAAACCCCTAGTATCCAGCAGCCTGGGTATGCTTAATCTGTGCAATATCGACAGGTGCTGCGACATGATTACCGACAAGATATTGAAGCTAAGGATCTCCTCACCGTGAACAACGACATCAGCGCGCTGCTGCGCATCCTGCGCGATTACCGCACCATTGCCATCGTGGGCCTTTCTGCTGAATGGAGCCGCCCCAGCTTCTTTGTTGCCAAATACTTGCAGGGCTACGGCTATCGCGTCATCCCGGTGAACCCGCGCTATGCCGCTTCCGGCACCGCCATCCTGGGCGAGACCTGTTACGCCACGCTGGCGGAGATTCCTGTGCCGGTGGACATGGTGGATGTGTTTCGCAAGGCCGAAGACGTGTTGCCCATAGCCCGTGAAGCAATCGCCATCGGCGCCAAATGCCTTTGGCAGCAACTGGGTGTGAGCAATATGGAGGCCGATGCGCTGGCGCGGGAAACCGGGTTGGACTCGGTTTACAACCGCTGCGTCAAGATCGAACATGCCCGTCTCAAGGGCGGTCTGAACTGGGCCGGTATTAATACCGGCGTGATATCGGCCAAGCGCCAGGGATGAGCCGAATATGACAGACCACATTTTCCGATCCGAGACCCTGACCATCCACGCCGGGCAAATTCCAGACAAGGCGACCGGCGCACGTGCACTGCCGATTTACCAGACCACCAGCTTTGTGTTTGACAGCGCTGACCACGCGGCCAGCCTGTTCAATCTGCAGACCTTTGGCAATGTGTACTCACGACTCAGCAACCCTACGGTCGCGGCTCTCGAAGAGCGTGTCGCTGCCCTGGAGGGTGGCCGCGCCGGGCTGGCTTCGGCCAGCGGCATGGCTTCTGAAGCCATGGTGCTGATGACCCTGCTGCAACAGGGCGACCATGTCGTAGCTGCCGGTGCGCTGTATGGCGGTAGCGTCTCGCTGCTGGCGGTGAACCTGGCCAAGTTGGGCATCACCACCACCTTTGTCGACGCACGCAAGCCCGCGGCTTTTGCCGCTGCGATTCAGCCCAACACCCGCGCCATCTTTGCTGAAAGCCTGGGCAACCCCAGCCTGACCGTGCTGGATATTGCCGCCGTGGCAGATGTGGCCCATGCCCATGGCCTGCCGCTGGTGATTGACAACACGGTGCCTTCGCCGTTTTTGTGCAACCCGATTCAGTTCGGGGCTGACATCGTCGTGCACTCGGCCACCAAATATCTGGCGGGACATGGAACCACCCTGGGCGGCGTGATTGTGGAAAGCGGCAAGTTCCCTTGGGACAACGGCAAGTTCCCCGGCATGACCGAACCGTCTGCCGGCTACCACGGGGTCAAATTTTTTGAGACCTTTGGTGACTTTGCCTTTTGCATGCGGGCCCGTATGGAGACCCTGCGCGTCTATGGCGCAGCCCTCTCGCCCATGGCGGCGTGGCAGATTTTGCAGGGCACCGAGACCCTGCATGTGCGCATGGAGCGCCATTGCAGCAACGCGCGCAAAGTAGCGGAGTTTCTGAAAGATCACCCACGGGTGGAATGGGTCAATTACCCCGGTCTGGCCGAGCACCCGGACCATGCGCTGGTGCAAAAGCAAATGCGCCAGATAGATGGTGCGCCCGGTGCCTCCGGCCTGCTGGCCTTTGGTGTCAAGGGTGGGCTGGAAGCCGGTGTGCGCTTTATCGAGGCGGCGCAGTTCATGAGCCATCTGGCCAATATCGGTGACACGCGCACGCTCATCATCCATCCGGCATCCACTACACACCGGCAACTGGACGAGGCGCAGCAAATCGCCGCTGGTGTGCTGCCCGACATGGTGCGCATGTCGGTCGGCATAGAGCACATTGACGACATCTTGTGGGACATCGACCAGGCACTTGAAAGGAGTAGATAACACCATGACATCCCTATTCGACTTGCCAGCTGTGATTCAGGGGGCGACCGGCAAGATTCAAAAGTTTGAACTGCGCAAACGCGCTGAAAAGGCAATCGCATCATGAGTGATATGTCATCCCCCGTCTTACTGTCTGCACGCGATTCGCGTGGCGTGGTCACGCTCACACTGAATCGCCCGCAAGCCTTTAACGCGCTCGACGAGGCATTGCTGACTGCATTGCAAACCGAACTGGACGCGCTGGCCCAAGACCTCAGCGTTCGCGTGGTGGTGTTGGCCGCAAAGGGAAAAGCCTTTTGCGCCGGACATGACCTGAAGGAAATGCGCGCCGAGCCCTCGCTGGCCTACTACCAAAAGCTCTTCGCCCAATGTAGCCAGGTGATGCAAAGCCTGCAGCGATTGCCGGTGCCGGTGATTGCACGCGTGCAGGGCATCGCCACCGCCGCCGGCTGCCAGTTAGTGGCGCAGTGCGACTTGGCGGTGGCGGCTGACACCGCGCGCTTTGCTACCAGCGGCGTTAATTACGGCTTGTTTTGCGCCACACCCAGTGTGGCATTGAGTCGCAACGTCAGCCGTAAAGCAGCGTTTGAGATGCTGGTGACGGGTGACTTCATCAGCAGCAGCCAAGCACAAGAGCAGGGCCTGATCAATCGCGCTGTGCCAGCGGATCAACTGGATGCAGAAGTGGAAAAACTCGTGACCAGCATCGTGGCCAAGCCGCAGGTCGCTATCGCTATGGGCAAGGGCCTCTTTTACCGGCAGATCGAAAGCGGTATGGCAGCCGCCTACGAAGACGCTCTGCAAACCATGGCCTGCAACATGATGGACGCCGACGCGCTGGAAGGCGTGCAGGCTTTCATCGAGAAACGCGCGCCACGCTTCTCCTGAATGCGTGCCTAACCGCGTTTAGCGCACTCCCATGATGCGATTAAGGGCCGCCGCATAGACGTGGTAATTCTTGTTGGCGCTGTTCAGTATGCGAACCCGGTCAAGTATTTCACGGGCTTCAGCCGCGATCAGTTGGCTCTTGCCTTCTTTGCTGAGCATGCCAATCAGCAGGGCACACAAATTGATCAGAATGACTTCGCTGTTGGGTAGCTTCTGCGCAGCGGTTCTGAGCAGGTTCGCGCCACCCAGCAGGTCGCCGCTCTTGGCCAACGTGACGCCCTGATTGTTGATAGCCACCACTTCACTGCGCGACTCAGCCATCAAGGCCTGCCCCTCCACTGCAAGGCCGTGATCTTCAAAAATCTGCTCGATGTTCTTGGATATTTCCGCATTTTCGTGGTTGTTTTGCACCACGTTCTGAAGCATCCCGCAGGCTTTGTCTTTTTTGCCCAGCTTGAACATGGACTTGGCAACTTCAATGGCGACCTCCGCACTGACATTGCCTGAGACTTGCTGGATCAAACGCTCGACTTCGACCATAGCCGCCTCAGCTTTTTCCGGATCGCCGATCTTGTGATAGACCTCGCTTTCGGCGGCGGCGGTCTGGATCGCAGCCTCGCTGTTGTACTTGAATTCTCTTTTGCTTTGCGCCAAGGTTTTTAGTGCTTCTGTCGGATCGTTCTTTTCGATGAAAACCTTGGCCAGGTTGGTGTAGGCGGCAGGCGTTTTGTGGGGTGAGAACTCTCCGATGCGGATGGTTTTTTCAAACGCTGCCTGGGCAATGTCCAGTTCGCCGTTTTTGAATGCGGTTTCACCCAGCGCCTTTTGGCGGGTCGGTGAATTCGGGGAAATACGCACCGCCTCGAGTAGCACCTTTTCTGCTTCGTCTGATTGGCCCAACATGGCACACGTCTTGGCGAGCCAGTCTGAGGCCTCCATATAAACCTCGTTTTCCAGCAGAACCTTGCGGAAGATTTCCTTCGCCTCAGTGTATTTCTGGTCGTGGTAGAGGATCTTGCCCATACCGGTTTGTGCCCACGGCACGTCACGCTCCAGTAGCAGCGTTTCAAACAGGGCCGTAGCGCCTTTGTAATCGCCAATAGCCAACAGCAAATCACTCTTGATACGCAAAATCTCGTGAGGATTTAAAGTCTTGGCCTTTAGTTGCAGGTCACATTGGGCAATAGCCTCGGCATAGTTAAGCGCCTTGATCGCGACTTCGATGGGAGCCAGCGACTGCTTACGCAGAATCAATTTTTCCAGTCGGTTCTCCAGTAGAACCTGGTTGATGGGTTTGAGCAGGTAGTCGTCAGGTTTGACCTCGGCCGCACCCATCACCATCTCCTGCGTCTGTTCGGCCGTGACGATGACCCAGACGGTGGAGACGCCAATGTAATTTTTTATCTTGGACTCTTCCAGCACCTGCTGGCCATTGGGACCTGGGCCCAGGTTGTAGTCACAAATGACGATGTCGTATTTGTTGGCACTGAGTTGCTGGAGCGCGTCGCGTCCTGTGCTGGCTGTATCGATCGCGGTTATGCCCATAGTCTTCACGAATTCCCGCAACATGCTGCGCATGCCTTGGAAATCATCAATGATCAATACCGTGGCGTGCTTGAGGGAAAGGGTCATAACCTGAATTGTTCCTGAGGCATCAAGGTATTCGCACTACCAAACACCCGCCTCCCAATGTGCCGCCGTTTTCTATCACCAGGTAGCCTCGCTTGCCTCCGTTCTTGTGCAGGCGCGCCACTTGGCTGCAAAAATAGAAACCCAGGCCGGTACTACCCGTCTCAAAGTTCACGCCTTTTTCGCGTGCCACGTCTTCGCTAACCAGCATTTTTTCAGGGTAACCCTGGCCGTTGTCTTCGATTCGCAACTCCAGTTGCCGGTTGTTTACGCGGGCTATGACGTGGATCTTGTCGGATGTGTAGTGGTAAGCATTGTTCAGGGCATTGACCAGTACGCCCTTGATCAATTCCCGGTCGATATACCAATAGCAATCAGGTGGGCAATCTATGCTGATTGCTATGCCTTTGAAATCCATCATGGGTTTGTTTTGAAGCACTGCCTCCTCGATGACATCGGCCACCGAGTAGTCATTGATGCTTACGGGGTACATGGACTTGCCCAGCTTGTAAAGGCTTAGCAGCACCACAAGATTCAAATTCATGCGGCTAGCTTGGTAGATGACGCTCCCCAGGTCATCAAAGGCCGATGTATCTCCCCTATCGCGGCATTGCAGGGCAATCTTCTCAAGCGCATTCACCTGCAGATTGAGCGAGTTCTTCATGTCATGAATCGATGACGCGATTAAGTCGGTGAAGCTGATGTCGTCTTGCGCCATATCAATTTCTATTACCTGCTTGGGAACTCCTGATACCAAATCGGTCGATTAGCAGAACACAGATTCTGCGTAACTAACCCAATACTAAACCCGGACAGGACTAGTTTCCACTAGTTGCAACGCTATCTGTGCAACAACACGGGTTGTGGCACACGCCTTGACTTTGCGGTTTGCAGGGTGTTTGCACAGTAATATTCGCCAACGACAAATAGATCAAAGAGACCAAATTTTCATGAATCCTGCTATTTCCGGGCTTTGGCCCGCGCTGCTGCATCCCTTGACCACCGAAGGTGCCCTTGATTCCGTGCTGGCCATTGCCCACGCCAAAGCCATGTTGGCTGCGGGCTGTGAAGGCGTCACTTTGTTTGGAACGACCGGCGAAGGCCCCGCCTTCAGCATGTCTGAGCGCATGGCTTTGCTGGATGCCATGTTGGCAGCCGGTGTACGTGCCGACCAACTGGTGGTGACGATAAGCGCCGTGGCACTGCCCGAGGCCATTGCCTTGGGGCGGCATGCGTTGGAGCGTGGAGTGCAACGCCAGATGTTGATGCCACCGTTTTACTTCAAGCAGCCGCGCGATGCCGGTATCGTGCAGGCGGTCAGTGACGTGGTGCAGGGCATTGGCAGTGAAGACCTGCGCCTGGTGCTTTATCACTTTCCAGCCATCAGCACGGCGGGTTTTTCGCATGCGGCCATCTCCGAATTGTTGCGTCGACACCCGAAGCAAATCGTGGGCGTCAAGGACAGTAGTGGCGATCTGCCGCACACCCTGGGTCTGGCGGCAGCCTTTCCCACGCTGTCCGTGTTGGTTGGGGCTGAGTCGCACATAGCGCCGGTAATGCGCGCAGGCGGCGCTGGCACCATCTGCGGCCTGGCCAATCTGGCACCGAACCTGATGCGCCGTATCGTCAGCGCCCCGGCGGCTCTTTCGGTAGCGGATGAGCAGTTGATGACGCGCTTGCTGGCCGTGCATGCGGTGCTGCCTGGCCTGCCCTTTGTGCCGGTTTGCAAAACCATACTGGCCGAGCAAAGCGGCAATGACAGCTGGCTCAAAGTGCGTGCACCCCTAAGCGAGTTGGAGCCCCTCGAAGAGCAGGCCGTGCGCCAAACTTACCTTGCCATTGCAGACTTGCTGCCAGCCTGCTGATCGACTTTTTCCCACCTTTTTCCATTCATCAAAAGAGCCGAGAACATGAAGACACTCCCTACCGATACCCGTGAGCCCTCAGCACAGTTAAATCGTCGCGTGTTGCTGGGCGCCGCTGCCGCTGCGGCGTTGACGGCAGGCGGTTTGCCCGCACTGGCCCAAAGCAAGACCGTGCTGCGCATTTCGACCCCGGCGGTGCCGGATGACTGGCACGCCAAGATGTGGACCGTGTTCAAGGACGCGCTGGAGAAGAGTGCACCGGGCGAGTTTGATGTGCAGATCAATCTGAATGCCTCGCTTTTCAAGCAAGGCGCAGAGCCCACCGCCATGGCGCGTGGCAACCTGGAGTTGACCACTGTCTCGGCACAGGACATTTCCAAACAGGTGCCCGAGTTTTCCATCTTCACGGCGGGCTACATCGTGCGCGATCCGGCGCAACAACAAAAGATTTTCAACGGCCCGATCGGCGCGGAGATGTTCAAGTTGGTGGCCGACAAGATGGAGATCACACCCCTGGCCACCGCCTACCTGGGCACACGTCAAGTCAATTTGCGCGAGGTTCGCAAAGTCAATGTGCCGGCTGACCTGAAGGGCGTGAAGCTGCGTATGCCCGGTTCCAAAGAGTGGTTGTTTCTGGGCGAGGCGCTGGGTGCCACGCCCACACCGCTGGCCTTTGGCGAGGTCTATCTGGGACTCAAAAGCGGCACCATCGACGGCCAGGACAACCCGCTGCCATCGGTCAAGGCTGCGAAGTTCTACGAAGTGACCAAGCAGATTGTGCTGACCGGTCATCTGGTAGACGGCATCTTCATCTCAATTGCCAGCAAAGCATTCAAGACGTTGAGCCCGGCCAACCAGCAAAAGGTGCTGGCGGCCGCCCAGGCTGCGGCGGCTTTCAACAATGAGAATCGCATCAAGGAAGAAGCCGAGCTGGTCGCCTTCTTCAAGAAAGAAGGCTTGCAGGTCACCACCCCGGATCTGGATGCCTTTCACAAGACGGTGCAGGCCGCCTACCAGAACTCGGATTACGCCAAGGTGTGGCCCAAGGGCCTGCTGGAACGCATCAATGCCACCAAGTAGCAGCATCCAGTGAAGTTGCTAAGCACTTTGCAGGCCGGCGCCCGTGCCATTGGCGGCGGTTTGTTTCTCTCCCTGTTTATCGTTTTTATCCTGCAGATCACGGCGCGTTTTGGCTTCAATAAGCCCTTGCCCTGGACCGATGAGGCGGCAGTGGTGCTGTATGTATGGGTCATCCTCTGGTCAGCGGCAACCGTCGTGCCGGAGCGCGAGCATGTGGTGTTTGATCTGCTGTGGAACATGGCAGGCAAGCGCACGCGCCAGGTCATGCGCATCGTGGGTAACCTGATGGTAGGTGGGCTGTCCGCAGTGGCCGTGCCGGCCACCTGGGACTATGTCCACTTTATGCAGCGTGAAAGCACACCGGTGCTGGGCATTAGTTTTATGTGGGTGTTTATGCCCTTTGTCATTTTGATGGCGGCGCTGGTATTGCGCAGTGCCTGGGCCATATGGGGCGCCGTGCGCGGCCACGGGCTTGAAGCGGAGTTGCACCTGTCATGAGCCCAGCGCCGGGCCGCCCCAAGCAAGCTCGCACCGCAGTGCGTAGCACGGAGGTGTTTTTGTGACCCACCCATTGAGCGTTCTGGCGCTGGTGCTGGTCGGGGGCATGTTGCTGCGCATGCCGATTGGCTTTTCCATGCTGGCGTCCGGCGTGGCCTATCTTTTGGCGCGGGGGCAGGACATCGGTTTGGTGGCCGAGCAGGTGGGTAACGGCCTTTACAACAGCTACGTGCTGCTGGCTGTACCCATGTTCATTTTTGCCGCCAACATCATGAACGCTGGCACCGTGAGCGAGCGTCTGTTTGATTTTTGCCGCATTTTGGTGGGCCGCCTGCCCGGTGGTCTGGCGCAGGTCAATGTGCTGGTCAGCGTGATCTTTTCCGGCATGAGCGGCAGCGCCATTGCCGACGCAGCGGGCCCCGGCCTGGTGACCATCCGCCAGATGCAGAAAAAGCCGGAGTACACGCGCGGCTTTGCGGGTGCCGTGGTCGTGGCCGCCGCCACACTTGGCCCCATCATTCCGCCCAGTATCCCCATGGTGATTTACGCTTTGGTATCCGGAGCTTCGGTCGGTGCGCTGTTCCTGGGTGGTGTGTTGCCCGGAGCACTAATGGCCATTCTGATGATGGTGGTGATTCACGGTATTGCGGTGCGGCGCAATATGCCGCGGGAGGCCCGCATCCCCCTGCGCGAATGGCCGGTCATCTTCTATCGGGGAGCTTTGCCGCTGTCCATGCCCATCGTTTTGCTGGGCGGCATCTACTCTGGTGTCTTCACTCCCACGGAGGCCGCCGCTGTAGCTGCTCTGCATGCGCTGATATTGGCGGGACTGGTTTACCGCGCGCTGACCTGGCGCACGTTTTGGGGCGTGGTGATGGAGTCCACGCGTGGCAGCGCCGTCGTGACGCTGATCCTGGCCGGCTCATTTATGCTGAACTACGCCTTCACCTCCGAAGGTGTGCCACAGGCCATGGCGATGTGGGTGGATGGCATGCACTTGTCGCAGTTGGCCTTTCTGCTACTGGTAAATGTGCTGTTTCTGGTGCTGGGATGTTTCCTGGATGTGTCGGTGCTGCTGCTGGTTTTTGTGCCCATGCTGCTGCCAGCAGCCAAGTTGCTGGGCGTGGATCTGGTGCACTTTGGCGTGCTGGTGGTGCTGAACATGATGATCGGCCTGATCCATCCGCCATTTGGCATGCTTTTGTTCGTCACCAAGGCACTTACCGGTATTCCGATTGGGGAGATGATGAAGGAAGGTTGGCCGTTCCTCGTCATGCTGCTGCTGTTGCTGCTGGCGATGACGGTGTTCCCGCAAATCGTGTTGTGGTTGCCTCAGACCATGGGGTATGCCACGCACTGATACCTGTGCTGAAAGGTTGCTTGAGATGAAAGCTGTAGTTGCTTGTGTGATGGTCGGTTTCGCGCTGCTGTGTGGCTCGGTCCATGCGGCCGATGCACCTTTGCCCAAGCGCGATTTAACAGTGGAGTTGCGCCAGACCGAAGAAGGCCGGGAGGAAGGCAACCATTACTTAGCTGGCAGCGCCGACAACAGCGTCTGGGAGCCGCAAATGGTTCAGGTGCGCAATGGCGAGAAGGCCCTGCTGCGCATGAACGCCGCCTTTCCCATGCAGTGGACGCAGTCGGTCAGTGGGCAAGCCGCTGGCTCCAACAAGTCAGGCACTGCGGGCAGTGCGGCGACCGGTGGCAGCACTAACGTCAACGTCAATAACAACGCAGCATCGAGCGTGACTAACGCGCTGCTCTGGTTTGATGCGGGGCAGAGTATTTCAGTGCTACCCAGGTGGCCGGGTGGCAGCAAGCCAGCCGTCGTCGAGATTGAAGTTCAGCGGGCGGCTATGGATCAGCGCGTCGGTGCTGACCTGCCCGAACAGACACGCAACACGGTATCCACAACACTGACCCTCCCTTTAGCCGAATGGGTGACGATTGCTGCCACCGGTAAGGCTGCCAAGGCCGGGACTTACAGCAGTGAGTCGGGTTTGCAGGTGCGTCGGTTGTTGCAAATCCGGGTCATGGCGCCCTGAATACCGGATCAAGGCAAGGGCGGCGCCATGGGCAATGGCCAGCACCAACAAGGGCACCCTGTCGGTGCGCGGCAATGAGGGGCATGTAATGACGAGGAAATTACGCCGCGCTTGACGAATGAGGGCTAGTTGCCCCTAAGATCGTCCTATGGAAAATTTTTCCCGCGCCGAAGTCAACATAGTCATTACTACGCTTGCTGAAGCGATACCCGATCTTGTCTTTTATAAGGACCCAGCGGGGGCTTACGTGTATGTAAACCATGCATTCGAGCGCTTGTACGGCTACACGTTGGAGCAAATAAAAGGCAAGACGGATTATTCTTTTCTGACGCAGGAGGAGGCCGACTATTTTGCTGCGCGTGATCAGGAGGCACTGACTACCGGTAAAAAGACGGTTTCCGAAGCCTGGCAACTCAACGAACTGACGGACCAGAAGGAATGCTACGAGACCATCAAGGTCCCGGTATATGCCAAGGATGGCCAACTAATGGGTTTACTGGGCGTGGTCAGAAACGTGACCGATCAAAGGTTGGCGCAAGCGATGCTGAAATAGTCAGACCGTGTAAGGCCAGTGCCTCTGTGCCGATGGGTTTTGCAGAACCGGCTGGAGGCATGAAACAAGTTTTGACAATTGTTTACTGCCTTCGGTATGGTCGAACCGTAAACTTGCTCCATGTACTTGGTGGAGAAGTTTTCAAATGAATGACAGCAATATTTTTAAAGTCGCAGCACTCTCTCTGGTGCTCCTGATCTCGGCAACGGCGAGCGCTCAGACCACGGCTACACCCAAGCCGCCACCACCCCCGCCTCCGTCTGGTTCAACCACGGTGGCAACCAACTTAGAGGGCAAAGATTTTTCGCTTCAGTTGGCAAAGGCCGAACTGGCCCAACAGGGGATCAAGCACCCGACCCAGAAGCAAATTATTGAGGCGCAACGAAGCATTCAGGCGCGCCGCAGTCAGGGTGAGGGCTGGGGCGTCATCGCGCATTCTCTGGGTCTCAACTTTGGCAAGGTGGTGAGCGCGTCCAACCATCACCATCATGATGGTAAAAAAGACGGCAAGCGCTCTGAAAAAGGTGAACGCAAAGAAGTCAAGGATGGTATGGCTTTAGCTGCGCACCATTCGACCGAGGGCGCAGGCGGCACCGCCAGCCATGGCGAACACTCAGACCACAGTTCGGCTGCGGGTGGCAGTTCAAGCCACAATAAATAGGCCCAAGTTGCTTTACGAGAACTGGCTGATCGGGCATCTCGTCCGATCAGCCTCAGCGCTTTAGCCTGCTGCGTCCTTCAATGCATCCAATGCAGCAAACACCGCATCCCGGTCAGCCATTGGTTCCAACTGCGCGGCCAATGCTTCCAGCGCAGCAGCACCTTCTTTCTGCAACAGACCAATGCTCTTGCCAGCTAACTGCGGCGACTCCAGCCCCAGGCTTTGCAGCAACACCACTCCCTTGGCATCAGCCAGCTTGAAGTAGAACTTGCCGTCTTTCTCGCGGTATTGCTTGAACGAAGGCAGCGCTGATTTGACCGACTTCACCTTGGCTTGCACTACACCGGTAGTCAGGCCGCGCAGGCCCACGGCATGGCGCAGTCGCGCCATGAAAGGCGTGGCAATAGCGCGGGCTTTTTGGGCACCCGCCAGCAAAAATGCTTCCACTTCTTCTGGGTGGTCCATCAGGTGTTGGTAGCGTGCGCGCATGGGCGCAATCTCCTGGTCAATGCGCTCCAGCAGAATCTGCTTGGCAACGCCCCAGGCAATGCCGTCGGCGTAGTCCTTGCGCAAGGCATCGGTTTCGCTGGGCGTAGCAAAGGCCTGGTAAATCTGGAACAGGGCCGAGCCCTCGGTTTCCTTGGGCTCACCCGGTGCGCGCGAATCCGTCACGATGCCTGCGATCAGCTTCTTCAGTTGCTCGCGGTTGGCAAACAGCGGAATCGTGTTGTCGTAGCTCTTGCTCATCTTGCGGCCGTCCAGGCCGGGCAGGGTGGCGACGGATTCTTCGATTGCCGCCTGCGGTGGCACGAAGTGCTCACCGTAGCGGTGGTTGAAACTATTGGCCATGTCGCGCGCCATCTCGATGTGCTGGACCTGGTCACGCCCCACCGGTACATGGTGCGCGTTGAACATCAAGATGTCCGCGCCCATCAGCACCGGGTACATGAACAGGCCGGCGGTTACGTCGCTGTCAGGGTCCACGCCAGCGGCCGTGTTCTTGTCCACCGAAGCCTTGTAGGCGTGGGCCCGGTTCAATACGCCTTTGCCCGTCACGCAAGTCAGGAGCCAGGTCAACTCGGGAATCTCGGGTACGTCGGATTGGCGGTAAAACACCACGCGTTCGGGGTCCAGCCCGGCGGCCAGCCAACTCGCAGCGATCTCCAACGTGGAGCGCTGGATGCGTGCCGGTTCGTCGATTTTGATCAGCGCGTGGTAGTCCGCCAGAAAGTAAAAGCTCTGTACGCCAGGCGTCAGGCTGGCGCGCACGGAGGGGCGAATCGAGCCCACATAGTTGCCCAGGTGCGGGGTGCCGCTGGTGGTGATGCCGGTGAGGAAACGAACGGATGCGGGCGTGGAACTCATGCAATTCAACTCAAAAAACAGGAAAAAAAATTTAGCGCACTAGCGCACTAGTGCCGACAAGGGCGATAGCAGCAGATCCACCAGGCCAAAGGTCAGGGCCATGACCGGCTGCATCCAAAGGCTGCTGACCAGACCGGTCACTACCAGGGCCATCACGATAAAGAAGCCGTAGGGTTCAATACGCGAAAAAGCCATGGCCTGTTTAAGCGGCAACAGGCCAACGACGATACGACCACCGTCCAGCGGTGGCAGGGGGAACAGGTTGAAGGCAAACATCACCACATTCACCAACATGCCACCCTGGCACATCTTGAGGAAAAATATCTCCGTGATGCCAGCGCCATGCAGCACGTAAAACAACGCACCCCAGATCAGGGCCATCACCAGGTTGGCGGCCGGGCCCGCCAGGGCCACCCAAACCATGTCACGCTTTGGGTGACGCAGATTGCCAAAACGCACCGGCACCGGCTTGGCGTAGCCAAAAAGGAACGCGCCTGAGGTGGCAAAGTACAACAGCAGCGGCATCAGGATGGTGCCCATCAGATCGATGTGGGGAACCGGGTTGAGCGTGACGCGTCCCATCTTCCAGGCCGTGTCGTCACCAAAGTGGCGCGCCGCATAACCATGGGCCGCTTCGTGCACGGTGATGGCAAACAACACCGGCAGGGCGTAAATAGCGACGGTTTGAATCAGTTGAGCAATGTCCATGCTGGGATTGTCTCAGACTGCCGGCAAGCACTTTTTTTACGGCCTTTGTGCTGCGCGCAACCGCAACACTTGGTACATTCCAAACCCCAACTTCAGGAAATTGCCATGCCCCAACTCAAACTCACCTATTTCGACTTCCATGGTGGCCGCGGCGAGCCCGCACGTCTGGCGCTGCACATCGGTGGCATTGCCTTCGAGGACTCCCGTTTTGCCTTTCCCCAGTTTGCCGAGGTGCGCAAGGCCACCCCGCTGGGCCAAGTGCCAACCTTGCACGTCGATGGCGTGCAGGTGACCCAGAGCGATGCGATCACCCGCTACGCCGGCAAGCTCACCGGCCTGTATCCGGAAGATGCTTTTCAGGCGCTGCTGTGCGATGAAGTGCTGGACGCGGTGGAAGACGCCAATGTCAAGCTGGGCACCTCTTTCGGTTTGACCGGTGATGCCTTGAAGGAAGCCCGCACGGCGCTGGTCAATGGCACTTTGACCCAGTATCTGGGTTGGTTGCAAACCCAGTTGCTGGCCCATGGCGGCGTGTTCTTCGCTGACAACCGGCTCACCATTGCCGACCTGAAAGTGTTTGTTTTTGTGCAAGGCCTCAACTCCGGCCGCCTGGATCATGTGCCTACGGATCTGGTGGAAAAGGTTGCGCCTGAGTTGAGCGCCCACCTGCAGCGCGTCGCCCAAACCCCGGCTATTG
>CAIQYP010000497.1 GCA_903876045.1 uncultured beta proteobacterium
AAACCGGAGTCCTCTTCGACCGTGACGACGACGTCGTACCAGCCGTGCAGAGCCTCCAGCGCGCGGCTGCCGTCCATCGACTCGCGCGGTTCGAGGCGCTCTACATGGTGGTCGCCGGTATAGGCGTCGGTTACTTTGACGGTAGCCGTACGGGCCGCGACATTGGTGATGCGCCAGCTGAGCGCACCTTCGTTGTCGGCTTCGTAGTTCGAGTGCAGGTCCAGGCGCGCGCCAGCAGCGCTGCCCGCGAAGTGGCGTACAAAACCGTTCGGACCGTAGACCGACAGGTCATAGCCGGGCGCAGCGCTCCATGTGCCATCGAGCTTCTTGCCGGGTTCGACCGTGTAGCCGCGAACCGCGTCGGCGGGATTGCCTGAGCGGACCTGGAACACAACCGTGGCCTTGCCCGTGTTCTTGAACGTCAGGCGGATTGCGCCCGCCGCTTTATCGACGCTGGCATACACATTCATCTCGTACGGCAGTGCGCGCGCCGGGCGAACGCCTTTTTCCTGCTCCGGAATGCCGAAGATCACCGAGTCCGGTGTTGGAACAAACGTCGGGCCGTCATTGCCGGCGAGTTCGGACACTGAAGGCAGGAAGCCTTTGATCGACGGCAGCTTGACGGGCTTGCTGTTCGGATTTGCAAAGTCGAACAACGAAGTCAAATCACCGCAAACCGCACGGCGCCACGGCGAGATATTGCGCTCATGGACACCGAAGCGCTGCTCGATGAACCGGATCACCGATGTGTGGTCGAAGACCTGCGAGTTGACGTAGCCGCCCTTGCTCCACGGCGAGATCGCGAGCAGCGGCACCCGTGTACCCAATCCGACTGGCCCGGCGGGCGCCGATGTGGTGATGATCTCATTCTCAATGCTGACAGTGGATGCGCCGTAGGTCGGCGACATCGGTGCGGTTGGAGGCACGATGTGGTCGAAGCTGCCGTCGGCCTCGTCGTAGTTGATGATGAACACGGTCTTGCTGAATACTTCAGGATTCGACACCAAAATTTCGAAAACCTTGCTGATGTACCAGGCACCGTAATTCATCGGGTAGTCGGAATGTTCGGTGTAGCCTGCCGGCGCCACCAGCCATGAGACTTGCGGCAGCTTGCCGTTATTGACATCGTTGCGAAGGTCGTCGAACAGGCGGTCGGCCCAGGCTTCCCAAGCAGATGCTGGCGCGTTCGTGCCCGGGGTGAGCTGGGTCAGGTTCGTGCCGGTGCAGCCGTTGTCGTATAGCGGCGTGCCCGGTGCAGCTTCGGCATACTGCTTGAAGTACAGCACCGAGTTGTCGGTGTAGTTGCCGGCGAACGAATTGCCGGTGCCGTCGCCGAAGTCGGGGGCGAAAGTTGCGCCGGCCAGATCCTGATAAATCTTCCAGCTCACGCCCGCAGTGGTCAGCACTTCGGGGAAGGTTTCCCAGGAGAGGTAGGTTTTGTTGGGGAGGCCATTGCCGGTGACTGGCCCGCCACCCACGCCATCGGTGCCGGCGCTGCCGAGGTAGCTAACGTTGCCGACGCAACCAGTCCACAGGTAGCAACGGTTCGGATTGGTCGGTCCCATAATCGAGCAGTGGTATGCGTCACCGACCGTGAAGGCATCGGCAAGCGCGAAGTGAACCGGCAGGTCTTCGCGTGTCATGTACGACATCGCCATCGGGCCGCGCACCGGAGCCCATGCGTCGTACTGGCCGTGATTCCACGAGGCCTGACCGCCGGCCCAATTGTGGCCTGTGCCCGGCAGATAGGTCGAACCCAGGCCTTTCAGCGCGGGGCTGACAACTGTCGGGTTCACACGGAACGGAGGGATCACGCCAACGCCGTCGGCTGGGCCACCCAGGTTGCCGTAGTTCGCGGGGACTGAATAGCCAGCGGCCGTCATATCAGCACCGGCTGGCTGCAGGAATACCGATGCGCGCGCAAAGCCTCCGCTATTCAGTGGCAAGTTAATTTTGACAGCGCGCGGATCAGCAAAACCGCGCACGCCACGCAATGTGCCGAAGTGGTGATCGAACGGGCGGTTCTCCTGCATCAGAACGACGATGTGCTCGACGTCGTTGATGGTGCCGGTACGGTTGTTCGCGGGAATGGCCAAGGCCTTGGAAATGTTGCCTCCCAAAGTTACGGCCAAAGCTCCCGAGCCCGCAACCTTCAGAAACTTGCGACGATCGGTATTATTTATTTCAAAATCCATTATGGGTCTCTCCTAAGTAGGAAGTGCAATGCACAAAGTGTGTGATGAATGTCTTCAGATGCCTGACTAATCAAGGCCTAATTAGGTTAGGTAACAGTGATTGCGAATTGATGACGCGCACATGAAACTTATTTTCCAAATGGCGCCGTTGCCTGTCTTATTTTTGTCGTATGTTCGTCTTAGACTGCGGACCTTCATCCGGAAAATACTTTCCCGGATGGCCACGACTACCGGCTTTTCCATGGAACTCCATGCATTCGTCAACCCTATATATACGGTCAGGTACCGGAGCAGTTGCACCGAACTTCTCAAGCGAAATTGCCCGTATTCGCGCACTCATTCAGGAGCAGCGTTATGGCGAAGCGCTGGAAGAAGCGAACAAACTTTCAGGCGCAGCCCCTGATAACCGTGACGCGCTCTACCTCGTTGCGGTATGCCAGAGAATGTTGCGAAATCTTTCCGATGCCCTGGCTAGTTTGGCGATGCTCGAAAGACAACATGCTGGTTTTGGTTTGCTCTACCAGGAGCGCGGTTACTGCCTCGTAAACCAAGGTCAGGACTATCCCGCAATCGAGTCCTTCGCACGCGCGGTCGAACTCAATCCGACACTGCTTGCAAGTTGGGACATGCTCAACAACTTGCATCGCAGGGCGGGTGACGACGTGCGGGCTGCGGCAGCCGCAGGGCAGGCTTCGGCACTTCGGCGTCTGCCTTCTGAAGTGGTAAAGGCGGCCCCTGTGGATTCCGGTGGTGACTTCACCACCAATGCACCCGAGGCATCCTCCCCTATTGCAACGTATGGCGCAGAGGCGACTCGCCTGCTCGCTCGCATCCGTTGGAAGCAAGGTGATCCAGACGCTGCGCAAGGACTGTTTTCAGCGCTCATTGATCACGAACCTGATGATCGCGGCGCACGCCAGGAACGCGCTCGTTTGAACTTGGAACGGCGCGATTACCCGGCGGCGCTGGTGGACATCGAAGCCCTGCTGGTTGCTGAGCCGGGCAGCGCCTTCCTGCGCATGCTGCAGGCAGGGGCCTGGGCCGGAGTCGGAGACCATGGGCAGGCGATTAACGCCTATCGTGCGCTGCTCGAAGCTGACCCCACGCGCCCTGAAATAATGCTTCTACTCGGGCACTCGCTCAAGGCCGTTGGCCACCAGGCTGAAGCGGTCGCAGCCTATCGTGCCGCAGCATCGGCGCGGCCTGCTTTTGGCGATGCATGGTGGAGCCTTGCCAACCTCAAAACCTGGCACTTTGCTCCGGAGGATGTCGCGCGCATGCGTGCAGAAGAGGAGCGTGCGACGACGGCCAGCGTTGACCGTCTGCACCTGTGCTTTGCTTTGGGCAAGGCGTTTGGCGACGACGGTGACCACGCTGCTTCCTGGCAGTACTATCTGCGCGGCAACGCACTGTGGCGCGCGGGGAGCGCCTACCGCCCGGAAATCACGGAGGCCGCCACGCGCCGGCAGATCGCTACGTGCACCGCAGCATTCTTGGCGAAGCGTCGCGGGTCCGGGGCTCCAGACCCCGATCCGATTTTCGTAGTTGGCTTGCCGCGGTCTGGTTCCACGTTGGTCGAGCAGATCCTCGCCTCGCACAGTCAGGTCGAGGGGACGCAGGAACTACCTGGCTTGCCGCGTATCGCTGCCGAAATCGGTGGTGGCCACGCTGACCCGCTGATCTCGCGCTACCCCGAGGCGCTGGACTCGCTGAATCACGATCAGTTCCGCCAGCTTGGGCAACGCTACCTCGAACTCACGCGGTCCTACCGCAATGGCAAGCCGCGCTTTGTCGACAAGATGCCGAATAACTTCCGGCATATCGGTCTCGTCCATCTGACACTACCCAATGCGCGAATCATCGACGTGCGCCGGGAACCGATGGCTTGTTGCGTCGCAAACCTGCGTCAATTATTTGCCGGTGGGCAGGACTTTACCTACGGCATCGAGGAAATCGCTGGCTACTACCGGAGCTATCTCGAACTTATGCGGCACTGGGACTCCGTTATGCCCGGGCGTATTCTGCGAATTATTTATGAGGACCTGGTGGAGGACCTCGATGGTGAGGTGCGACGTCTGTCTGACCACTGTGCGCTCGGTTTCGAAGCCTCCAGTCTCGAATTTCACCGCACGCAACGCAGCGTAAACACACCCAGTTCCGAACAGGTCCGGCAACCCATATATCGCGACGGTCTGACCGACTGGCAGAAGTACGAACCCTGGCTTGATCAGTTGAAGCTGGCGCTGGGCGACGCGCTGGTCAACTGGCGCGACTAGAAGAAAGTGGTAACTATGAAAATAGATAGGTCCGCCAACGTCGTCTGGCATCAAGCCACAGTGACGCGAGAGCGGCGCGAAAAACTAACGGGTCATCGCAGCGTAATCCTGTGGTTCACCGGTCTGTCGGGTGCGGGCAAATCTTCCTTGGCCCACGCCGTTGAGGAGCAGCTATACCAATCCGGTTGCCACACGTTCGTTTTAGATGGCGACAACGTCCGGCATGGGATATGCGCCGATCTCGCGTTTACCAACGAGGATCGCGCGGAAAATATCCGCCGCGTGGGGGAGATGGTCAAACTCTTTCTGGAGGCAGGGGTCATTGCGCTGACCGCATTTATTTCTCCATTTGGCGCAGACCGTGCTCGTGTTCGTGCGCTGGTCCCGCACGGCGACTTTCTTGAGATATTTTGTGATTGTTCGCTGGAAATATGCGAGGAACGCGATGTGAAAGGGCTCTACAAACGCGCTCGCGCAGGTGAGATACGGGACTTCACGGGCATTTCATCACCTTACGAAATTCCACCCAATCCAGAGTTAATAGTGGACACCGGTACCCTGACTCTGGAAGCCTCCGTGGCCAAAGTGATCAGGTTTTTGGCAGAACGTGGCGTCATAGGGCAAAGCGCCAATAGCTGACTTTCAAAATGCACCCGCAGCAAAAAGTGTCAATAGGCATCCGGCCTAGTTAATGCGTCACGCAGCGATCGATTACATGGGTGACATGGCGTCGGCATCGTTTGAAGCAGCCCCCGCCTTCGTGAATATTGCTGCCCCTCTTCTTGCGCTTTCCAACGCCAGCAGTCATCAAAGCCACCTTAAGATAGGTCGGATGCAACACACCGGACCGCAAAACTTCCTGGATTCACTAAGCGCGGCAGACCAAAGCCTGCTGTTTGCGTTGGGCGCGCAACCTCGACATGTGCCTCCGGCCGATTGGTTGCCATGGCGTTGCGACGACTTGCCGCTGGGATGGATTTCTGCAGAACGCGCCGCCTGGCTGGCACAGCAACTTCCCGATTGCAGCCTGTTGTCGGATGGTTTGGTCTGGCATGCCGCAAATGGTGACAGTGCCCGGCGCAGCGCACGACTGCAAGACGCTCTGCTGGCGGCACGCGAACACGGTCTTCTGACGGGCTGGCGCGACGAGCGCTTCAGTTTCTGGCACGCCGACTGCATCACGCCCGATCCACAGCGACCGGCCTTTCTGGACGTTGAGCGCAGCGGTTTTCGCTGGCTGGGCATGCTGAGCCACGCGGTGCATGTGAATGGCTTCCTGCCGGATGGGCGGCTCTGGTGTGGACGCCGTGCTTTGAGCAAGGCCACTGACCCCGGCATGCTGGACAACGTCACCGCGGGGGGCCTGCCCAGCGGTGAGACCGTGCAGACTTGTCTGCGACGCGAGCTAGCCGAGGAAGCCGGGCTTTTCAGCCTCGAGGGGCATGTGCTGCAAGCGGCAGGCGGCGTGCGTACTTCGCGCCTCGAGCCGCAGGGCTGGCATGACGAAAGCGTGCAGGTTTTCAACCTGACCCTGGCCGACCCATTTGGACCGGTCAATCAAGATGGCGAGGTCGCTGAGTTCATTCGCCTCAGCCCGCAGCAGGTGCTGGCAAAAATGCAGCGCGGCGAATTTACCGTCGATGCGGTGCAGACGCTGATTCAGGGCCTGCGCTGTAGCGCGTAATTCAGCGCCACCGTAGTGCGCACGCATGGCGAAACTGTGTCATTTTTGTGAAACAGTAGGCCTCTAAGCTGCCCGTACCCGCTTTGGGATTAACCAACCGAAAGAACCGCATGGACCGCGACAAAATTTTGCTGACCCCCGGGCCACTCACCACCACCCTGCGCACCAAGCTTGCCATGCTCAAGGATTGGGGCTCGTGGGATGCGGACTTCAACGCGGTGACTGCCAGCGTGCGCGCTAGTCTGCTGGACATTGTTCATGGCGCTGACTCGCACGTGGTGGTGCCCTTGCAGGGCAGCGGAACCTTCAGCGTGGAAGCGGCCGTGGCCACGCTGGTGCCACGCGATGGCCATGTGTTGGTGCTGGACAACGGCGCCTACTGCAAGCGCGCCGCCAAGCTCACGACCTTGATGGGGCGCGAAGCCACCAGCCTTGACTTTGACGAGGCGCAACCGGTGGACGCTGAGGTGCTGGAAACCTATCTGCAAAAGGACACTTCCATCACCCATGTGGTGATGATTCACTGCGAAACCGGTGCCGGTGTGCTCAACCCGTTGCAAGCGGTGGCCGATGTCTGTGCGCGTTTCAAAGTGGGGCTGATCGTGGATGCCATGAGTTCGTTTGCGGCGCTGGAGATCGACGCACGCACGACCCGCTTTGACGCGCTGATAGCAGCCAGCGGCAAATGCCTGGAAGGTGTGCCAGGCATGGGTTTTGTATTTATCCGCAAAGAGGTGCTGGCTGCGTGCGAAGGGCGCAGTCAGTCGTTGGCGATGGACTTATACGATCAATACGTCTACATGGAAAAGACCGGCCAGTGGCGCTTTACGCCCCCCACGCACGTGGTGGTCGCACTGGCAGAAGCCATTTCCCAGTTTAAGGAGGAGGGCGGGCAGCCCGCGCGGCTGGCGCGCTACACACGCAACTACCAGACGCTGGTGGCAGGCATGCAGGCGTTGGGCTTCAGACCTTTTCTGGACCCTGCCGTGCAGGCGCCCATCATCGTCACCTTTCACGCACCGGAGGTACCGGGTTATAGCTTCAAAGACTTTTACGCAGCGGTGCGGGCGCGTGGCTTTCTGCTGTATCCCGGTAAGCTGACGACGGTAGAGACCTTTCGCGTCGGTTGCATAGGTGCTATTGATACCCATGAAATCGAGCAGGCAGTGCACGCCATTGAACTGGCACTGCGGGATTTGGTGATTGCTGCGTAAGTGTCGTGACACCACGCTGTCAGGTGCAGACCGACTGGCTTTGTGGTCACCCGGCAGCAATAGTGCCGGACCTACTCGGTAAGGAGTTCGGCGGTCTGTACATTTAGTGCTGCTGCAAGCGCCGCGATGACGGTGATTGTTGGATTCGCGGAGCCATTTTCTATGCGCGAGAGGTAGGTGCGAAAAATACCACATTGACTGGTAAGAAATTCCTGGCTGAATCCGGATTCGATTCGAAGCTTCTTAACTTGCCTGCCAAGAACGTCCATTACTTCGGACCTCGTATGAGCTTTGCGGGGCGTGGTGGCCATGGAATTCCTAATCAGTATTTGCTGGAAATGATGCTCCTTGCGAATGAGTGCACAAAAAAATATTTTCGTGACTGAAGAAATTGCCTTAATACCGTTCGGGGGTGGTATGCGTGAGCAGGCTGCCTGCAGCGGCTGGCACGTGGCTTTATGGCGTATCCCGGTAAGCTGACGCAGATAGGATCTTTTGACAGATTGATGTGCGCCGAGGGTAGCTGGACGGGTGTGTGCTGTGTCCATCAGCCCACACCACTTCGATCGCGTATCAAGTCCACTGACTGGATCGCACAAAGATGTTTTCATGCCTGGAAACTCGATTGCCATCCTTTTGGCATCCTGCGAAGTAATTTGCAATGAAGGCAAGACAACTCTTTTTGGACTTTGTGACGCTGTTTTCAAAATTTTCAAAAGACCAGAAATAATTGGTTGTTTCTTCAACCGGCAAACGCAGGATCTCTAGTGGGTTTGCTTTATGTTTTGCGTCAACCAGGGACGCAATAGCATCATGGCGGTTCATATCGTTTGCAAAAACTTCAATGTCGTGTCTGGAGGTAGTGCCCGCGTAGAGCATGATCAAATTGTTAAGTGCTTCCAGCAAATTCTTTGGTGCTTTGACTTGCTTGTGATCAACAATTTGGCTGATCCATATCTCATTAATGTCCTCGTGATGATCGTGGATCGCCTCGAAACAGAATGAGTCGATCAGGGCGCCCTCCATATGCGTCCATTGGTCGCCCGCATTGCCCTTGTCATCCAATTTAACAGGCTGGAGGATATAGGGAAGTGCGCTCGATGCACACAATGCCGGCATGGAGATGGCGTGAGTTCCTGGCGGGCTGGTCTCAAGGGAATTGCCAGTCTTCTTGCTCCCTGGTCTAGCAGCCGGCTTGTTGCTATATATTTGGGATTTGTGCTTATCAATATTGTAGCTATTGAAGTAGAGATGCTCATCTATTCCGTTGAGCTCATTCAAGTCAAGTTGCTTCAATAAATTGTAGTCAGGTCCGAACCAGATTTTATTCAAGCCGGGAATTTCACTCTTGTAAAGTAAGCCCATTAGCCATCTGCTGGCTGGACTTGGGGCAAACATGGAGTTGAGCATTAGATAAGCAAAGTCGCCCTGACTCCATCGGCTGGGCGCGATAAAGTAATTCAGAATATCAACATAAGACTTATTGATTTCCTTTTGCAAATATATATCGTTATCCTGCAAAAAGGGATTGTTCTTCTTGTCAACCATGAACTTCAGACTCGCGGCTATTTGCTCTGGAATGTCGGGCGTGAATGTCATCGGTGCGGGAAAGCTTTCATACATGTCGTCCTGACGAAAAAAGGTCTTAATCAGAGCTTCAGTATTTTTCGCCTTTGGCGATTTACTGATGTGGTAGAGACAATTTAGCCATCCTCCGACGCATCCAGAAATCCATATCGGAAACTTCAGAACTTTATCTGAGTGCCCTTCATTTTCCATCCTTTCATTCCACTCCTCCATGGCGAGCAAGAATCCAACGCTGACACCCACTGCAGGGCCACCGCCTCCGAATGCTACCGCCCGTTTCGGTTTTCTTGGTTCGTATTTAACTTTTTTGAGATAGCTGTCGTGCTGTGTCTGAGATAAAACTTTAGCCATACCGCATTTCCTCCCTGGTTAATTAATTTAGCAACTTACCTATCAATCAATAGTTGGAATCACAGGGCAATATACGAGCCATACTCGCACATTTTGATGTCAAAGCTGTAGCGATCGGCCAGATTGAGCGCTTTCAAATTTGCCTTTCGCGCTAACTCGAGATGACCTGCCGACCAGAGCGCATGACTCCAAGTCATCAATCCAAAAGTAAGCTCAGATCGCGCGCCACCTAACTCACACATACTGACTGCCTGCTCGAAACTCTCTTGAGCGGCGCCAAGATCTTTGCCTAATCGGATCAAACTGATTGCTCTTGCACGCCATGCAATCGCTGCAGCGAAATAGCCGTCGATTGGTCCAGCTACCTCAATTGCATGCTCGGCTAAAACAATGGCCTTTGAATACTCACCACGGAAGCAGGCCATTTCAGACTCGATGGCCGGAATGTAGTCAAGCAAAGTCCATTTTCCTTTGGGGACCTCATGTGAAAGCAGGATGCGAGCCTGATCGATAGCGCGTTGTGCTTCGTCGAAATTTCCCCCGCGACATTCACAAAGTGCCAGAAAGACCAAGGCGTGCCAACGGAGATAGGGGATTGTGTGGACCTTGCTAAGTTCCAGGCATTGACTGGCGTCGGCAGCGGCTTCGGCAAACCGGCGGGCTGACATGAGTGCGTGACTGCGCCATACATAAGCCCCGCCGAGGTAGATTTCAGACTGCACACTCTTTGCTTCACGAACCGAAAGATCGCCGAAAAACAAACCCTCTTCAATGTGGCCAGTTTGACAACTGGCATATCCAATCCAGCCAAGGCAAGAAATGTAATCAATAAGGCTGCCAGGTCGCTTGTAGTATTCAACATTTTGAGCGTTGCTAAACGCGAGTGCCTCGTCAAACAATCCTTGGCAACAAAGGGTCATGCTGAAGGCCGAAGCTGGTTTCCTTTCGATCGACGTCGATTGAACGTCGATCCCAAGTTTTCTAAGGCTTACAAAAAGTCCTCTTGCCGCGGAATATCGACCTGAATAAAGTTGTGCGCGACCTTCTTGGAAGAGTATCGCCGCCTTGGTTTCGGCGTCACAAGTAACACCTTCGAGGCTGATCAGATATCGAGCCCGTTCACCCAATTCGATTAGCTTATCCGGAAGTATCGCGAAACGCCCGACTTCCATCCATCCCACGATGATGCGAATTTGTTGTTCAGCCAGATAAGGTGTCATCGGCAGTGGCCGGATGAGTTCATAGGCGCGTTCAAAGAATTTCAAAGCCTCGGCTATGGCCACAATCTGCGTCGAAGCTAGTCCAGCTAGTCGGAGGTATTCAACTGCGTCAGTCGGCCGGTTGCCAAGCTCACAGTGGTAGGCCATGAGTCCGGGTTCTCGACGTGCGAGTTCCGGGTCGTAATTCACTATCGCATCGACGATGCGTCCATGTATTTCTTCACGTTTTATCTTCATCTGCCCGTCATAGGCAACGTCCTTCACCAATGCGTGTTTGAAAATGTATTCCGCTTCGGGAGCCGTTCCTCGTTGATAAAGAAGCTGTGCTTCGACAAGTCGGTCCAGGGAAACTGTCAGAAAATCGATGGATTTTCCAGTAACTTGTGCAATCAAAGAAAATGAGAATT
>CAIQYP010000498.1 GCA_903876045.1 uncultured beta proteobacterium
GGTAACGTCCTGCCTGGTGCCGCCCAGGGCGGTGAATTGGTGGCGTTTAAACCGCCGTTACGCAGCACTCTGGGTGGAGGAATTTGGGGTGGCCACAAGTGGGGGAATTTGGGTGGCCATCAGGGATCAGCATGTTGCTGCACCATTTTGAGGGATTCGTATGGAGATTTGGCCAGTCCAACAGGATGAATGGCTTGCTGGGTATTTAGGGCGCTTGGCTGCAATTAACAACTGTGCATCACAATTGCAAGTCACTCACCGACTCGATGATTTCGCCAGAAGCTGCTCCTTCAAGGGCAATTACCTGGAGTTCTTGGCTCAAAGGCTGGGGATGAACATAGAACGGCTTCTTTATGGTCACACGTTTTTTCGCTTGCACAAAGCTTTCCCATTGGCAAGTTCGTCCAGTTTGCAAGCACCGGTCGTCACTCAAAATCAGTTTCCCTATGTCTCAAAGTGGTTCAATGCAGAAGCATCGTTTTGCCCAAAGTGTGTAGAAAGAGACAAGGATGAAAACCATTTTGCGCACTGGCGCAGATCCCATCAACTCCCTGGTGTTTGGCATTGCAGTGATCACAAGCTTCCACTAAAGCGAGTCAGTATTCGTGATCCAATGAATTTCACGCCTTGCAAATGCGCTACAGCAACTTTCTTCAATGAAGCAGTTGTGGCGGAAGTACTCAATAACCAATGGATTGAGTCGACTCATCAGATTTTGCTCAAGATACTTGATTCTGAACGGACGATCGACCAACAGTCAGCTTTCAACCTTCTAAGAGAGATTACTAGTCTTGTAGATAGCAAGGGTACTTTTCGAAAGAACGCAATTGCTGAAATAGTAGCGGACGTAACCGCGAACTTGCCAGCCGAGTGGTTGAGAGACTTTTTCCCTAGCGTCAGAAACGATGCCAACAACTATGTTAATGTTTTAGGCCCAATGTTCAAAGCTAGTCCCAATCACAGGAATGGGTCGCCAACCACAAAAATTGCATTGCTTACTGCACGTTGCTTTCCTGCAGAAGTTGCGACGGAAATGATCTGCCTCGACTTGAAGAGAAGTAACAGCATTGTCACGCTAACCAGAGGCGGCTTCACAGGGACAGAAGGTGCTTTGCGGCAGGTTATTTTTTTCGAGCCTTGCCTCAGCCCGTGAAAAGTGGCGTTTGCGACAACCAAAACAGAGTTTTTTTTAAAAAACGCTTCCCTCTGAGAGTTGGGACAACTTATATTTTCCCAGTCATCGCGCGCCTCCTTGACTTCCACGTCGGCCAGGCCTACCAGGGTAAAGCTCGGCAATCCATTGGCCAGGTGCACCTCGACAGTGACCTTTGCAGCTTCCAGACCTAGTAGCGCGCGACTCTGCACCAAAGATAGGCTCATTACGTGACTTTCCAAAACGGTGCGCATTTTTTGCGTGCGCATCTTGTTATTGCACCATCCGCGTGCTGACTGTTTAAATGTACAGTATTCACAACGTGACGCCCGTGTTTTGGTGCACACAGAGACTCACTATTTAATTGAGCGGGTTGGCACGGACCCTGCTTAAGAGGGTTATCTCCTGATTTTTGGAGAAACCGGCGATTCCAGGCCGGTGTCTGCAACCCCTGTTATCTAGCTGAGGTGAACACATGAAACTCGTAACGGCCATCATTAAACCGTTCAAGCTCGATGAGGTGCGCGAAGCCTTGTCCAGCATTGGCGTGCAAGGCATTACCGTCACTGAAGTCAAAGGCTTCGGACGGCAAAAAGGACACACAGAACTCTACCGCGGTGCCGAATACGTGGTGGATTTTTTGCCTAAGGTGAAGATTGAAGCGGCGATAGATGACGCATTGGTCGAACAAGTCATCGAAGCCATTGAAGGCGCTGCACGCACCGGAAAAATCGGCGACGGAAAGATTTTTGTCTACGACGTCGAGCAAGTGGTGCGCATCCGCACGGGTGAGACGGGAAAGGAAGCGCTCTAAGCGTTTCTGACCAAACATAAAGGAAAAACATCATGAAAAAGCTACTTGTCTCTCTCGCGTTGGGGTTGAGCCTGCTAACGGCAGCTACCTTTGCGCCAGCTCAAACAGCTGCTCCGGCTACCGCAGCATCTGAAGCCAAGGCTGAGGCGCCAGCTGCCGCTCCTGCTGCTGCAGCACCAGCGGCCGCCGCGGCTCCTGCTGCGGATGCTTCTGCTCCCGCTGCGGCTGCACCCGTTCCCAACAAGGGCGACACCGCCTGGATGATGGTCTCCACGCTGTTGGTGATCTTGATGACGGTTCCCGGCCTGGCCCTGTTCTACGGTGGCCTGGTGCGCAGCAAAAACATGTTGTCGGTGCTGATGCAGGTCATGGTGACGTTCTCAATGATCGTGGTGCTGTGGTTCATCTACGGCTACAGCCTGGCATTCACCGAAGGCAATCAGTTTGTTGGTGGCCTCGATCGCCTCTTCATGAAGGGCGTCTGGGATAACGTGGCCGGCACCTTCTCAAACGCCCCCACCTTCAGCAAAGGTGTTTACATTCCTGAAATCGTCTATGCAGCCTTCCAGGCAACGTTTGCTGGAATCACTTGCACGCTGATCGTTGGTTCTTTTGCTGAACGTATCAAGTTCACTGCTGTGCTGGCCTTCATGGTTCTGTGGTTCACCTTCAGCTACCTGCCAATCGCCCACATGGTGTGGTTCTGGGCCGGCCCGGATGCTTACTCCAGCAAAGACGTGGTGGACAAGGTCAACGCCACTGCCGGCATGATGTGGCAATGGGGTGCGCTGGATTTCGCTGGCGGTACCGTGGTGCACATCAACGCAGCTGTGGCTGGTCTGGTGGGTGCTTTCTTCATCGGCAAACGTGTCGGTTACGGCAAAGAATCCATGGCTCCTCACAGCCTGACACTGACCATGGTGGGCGCTGCGCTGCTGTGGGTGGGCTGGTTTGGTTTCAACGCCGGCTCCGCTTTGGAAGCCAACGGTTTCGCGGCTCTTGCCTTCATCAACACCTTTGGCGCTACTGCTGCGGCTGTGCTGACCTGGTCCATCGGTGAAGCACTGCACAAGGGCAAAGCCTCCATGCTGGGTGCTGCTTCTGGTGCAGTGGCCGGTCTGGTTGCCATCACCCCCGCTGCCGGCAACGTCGGTATCGGTGGCGCACTGATCATTGGCCTGCTGTCCGGTTTCGCCGGCCTGTGGGGCGTGACTGGTCTGAAGAAACTGCTGGGCGCTGACGACACACTGGACGTGTTCGGCGTGCACGGTGTTTGCGGCATTCTGGGTGCCATCCTGACCGGTGTGTTTGCATCGCCTTCCTTGGGCGGCCCAAGCGCAATGAACGATTGGGTCACTGCCACCATGATGACGCCAGCTGAATACAGCATCAGTGCGCAGGTCTGGATCCAAACCAAAGCTGTCCTGACCACTGTGGTCTGGTCCGGTGTTGTGTCCATCATCGCTTACTTCATTGTTGACAAAACCATTGGTCTGCGTGTCAGCGAAGAAGACGAACGCGAAGGTCTGGACATCACATCACACGGCGAGTCTGCTTACGGTCGTTAAACCGTCAGCATCTCCAGTCGCCAGTTAGTCTGGCGGCCCGGCCCGGCGCAACTTTGGTAACCCCGAAGTTCCGCCGGGCTTCTTTTTTTGCCGTCTGAGCATGCACAATCCCGCTCCAAGGCCAAGCGCGCTAACGCGCAGCCTCCATTTTTGTGCCCCACGCCTTATGACTTCATCAATCTCTCTCTTGAGCGGCGCCCTGCGTTGCGAACTCAATCCCGCCTTGGGTGGCTGTGTCGCTGGCCTGTGGTTTGGCGAGCAGCAGGTTCTTCGTTCCACACCTGCCGCAGAACTGCAATCCGTGCGCGTGTCTGGCAGCTATCCGCTGGTGCCCTACTCCAATCGCATCGGATACCGCAAGCTGCGTTGGGCCGGCCGGGACTACGAGTTGCCGCAAAACTTCGCGCCAGAGGTCCACACCATTCATGGCGTGGGCTGGGAGCGTGGTTGGATGGTTGAAGAGTCGAGCCCCACGCGTGCTGTCTTGGGCTATCACCACACGGCAGATGCCTCCTGGCCCTTTGCGTTTGACAGTCGCCAGACCTTCACCCTGAACGGTGACGCCCTCGAAATGCAGATGTCCATCAGCAATCGAGCCGCAGTGGCAGCCCCCGCTGGCCTGGGTTGGCACCCCTACTTTGCCAAGAGCGCAGGCACGCAAATTCAGTTCGCAGCCGCTGGCCGCTGGGAAATGGGTGAAGACAAACTGCCCACCCAGCGCTTGGCTCATGCCGGACTGGATACCGATTGCACCAATTTGGATGTGGACCACTGCTTTGACGGCTGGAGCGGCAGCTTGCAGTTGACCGAAGCTGGTTTGCGCATAAGCGTCACTTCTGACCTGAACTGCCTGGTTGTATTCACCACGCCGGGGCGCGACAGTATCGCCATCGAGCCCGTCAGCCATGTCAACAACGCAATCGCGCTGGCGCAGCAGACCGGGCAAAGCGCAGAGTCTCTGGGTTTGCGTGTACTGCAGCCCGGCGAGACTTTTACTGCCAGCATGCGCATCCAGGTAGAGGCAATGACATGAACGCCATTACCTCGACACACATTCAGCAGGAAACATCAGCATGAGCAACGCGCCCCATTGGCAAAAACTAGGTCCGGATACCTACGAGTTGGGCGAGTCCCCGTTCTGGCACCCTAAGGAGCAGCGTCTGTATTGGGTCGACATTCCCGGCAAAAAGTTGCTGCGTGCCCCGGTCAGCACGGGCTTGGTCGAAGCTTGGGATATGCCCTCCGAGCCGGGTTGCATTGCCCCTGCTGCCTCTGGCGGTCTGGTGATCGCGCTGCGCCACGGTGTCTTTCGTGCGCGCCAGTGGGGCGGTGCGCTAGCCCTGATCACCACCTTGCCCTACGACGCGGCCACGGTGCGCGCCAATGACGGCAAGTGCGACGCTTTGGGCCGCTTCTGGGTTGGCACTATCGACGAGCCCAAGGCCAGTCGGGCTGCCGAATTGTTTTCCATAGACTGCCGCGCTGGCAGCGCCCTGGTTCAGCGCCAGGCCGGTGACGCACTGACTGCCAACGGCCTGGCCTGGAGCTCGCAAGGCACCACTTTGTACTGGGCCGATACGCCCAGCCATGTGGTGCATGCCTGGGACTTTGACGCGCCTGCCAATGTTTTGAGCCAACACCGCACGCATCTGCAATTCGCTTCCAAGCCCGCTAGCTGGACTTTTGAGGACCGTACCTACCAAGGCCGCCCGGACGGCGCGGCGGTGGACGCAGAGGGCAATTACTGGGTGTCCATGTTCGAGGGCCGCCGCGTCTGTTGCTTTGCACCTGACGGCCACCTGTTGCGTGAACTGGAAGCCCCAGCGCAGTGCCCCACGATGCCCTGTTTTGGTGGGGATGACCTGAAAACCCTTTATGTCACCACCGCACGCCATGGCCGTAGTGCTGCCGAATTGGCGTGTTTTCCAGA
>CAIQYP010000499.1 GCA_903876045.1 uncultured beta proteobacterium
AATAGGGGAGTAAAAAAATGACAAGATCAGCCCGCTTACCCAATCCCCTGCTGCACCCGCTAAAGCACGCACGCGCTCGAATCAACCGCTTCTGGACAAGTCGCCTAAAACCCAAAGACAGCACGACGCTGAACCAGCGCAACGTCTACATCCTCCCCACCCGCCCGGGTTGGATGCTGGGCATCACACTCCTGGTGCTGCTGATCGCCAGCATCAACTACCAGCTCAACCTGGGCTATGTGCTTACCTTTTTGCTGGCCGGTTGCGCCGTGGTGGGCATGCACGTTTGCCATGGCACCTTGCGCGGGCTCACCCTGCATCTAGCGGCACCAGAACCCACCTTTGTCGGGTGCGCAGCCGCTGTCACCGTGCATTTGCACAGTCTGCGGAAATCGCCACGGTATGGCATCGGCCTGGCTGTGCTGGGCAGCCAGCAGTGGAGTTGGACCGACGTGGAGTCGCAAGGCAGTGCCAAGGTGCAAATTGCCATCCATCCAGAACGCCGGGGCCTTCAAGAGTTGCCTGCCCTGACGGCCGAGACCCACTTCCCGCTGGGCACCTTCCGGGTCTGGACGGTCTGGCGCCCTGCCGCCCGTTTATTGGTGTATCCCGCGCCTGAAGCGCACCCGCCTCCTCTGCCTGCGGGTGAGCCCAGCGCCGGTGGCGCGCAAACCGCGCAACGCCATAGCAGCGGCGAGTTCGATGGCGTACGCAGTTACCGCCGGGGTGACCCCTTGAAGATGGTGGTCTGGAAAAAAGTAGCCAAGGCAGGGCAACTGGTGAGCCGAGACACCCAGCAGGCCCAACGCTTTGAACTTTGGCTGGACCTGGCCCAGGTCGGCTACTTTGCCGCCGGAGCGTCCTTGCTGGACCACAAGCTATCGCGCCTGTGCGCCTGGGTGTTGGCGGCCGATCGGCTGGACCTGCGCTATGGTCTGCGCCTGCCGGGTCTTGAATTGCAACCCGACAACGGCGAAGCACATAAACGCGCCTGCCTTTCGGCTTTGGCCCTGTATTGAGCGTGACGAAGCAATGAACCTGCTGTACCGCCTCACACACCTGCCGCGCGACACCCGTGACACGCTGTTCCTGCTGGCGGTGATCGCCTGGATCATCCTGCCGCAAACCGAGCATTTGCCGCTCTGGTGCAGCGGCATGACAGGCCTTGTTTTGCTTTGGCGCGGCTGGATTGCGCTCAAGGGCAAAAGCCTGCCCTCGCGCTGGTGGTTGTTGCCCCTGCTGCTGCTGGCTTCGGGCGCCACCTACTACAGCCACCAAACGCTGATGGGGCGCGATGCCGGCGTTACTTTCATCGTCGTCCTGCTGGCGCTCAAGACCCTGGAAATGCGGGCCAGGCGCGACGCCTTTGTGGTGTTCTTCCTGGGCTTCTTCACGCTGCTGTCGAACTTCTTTTTCTCCCAAAGCCTGCTCACGGCCATGGCCATGGTGCTCGGGTTGCTGGGGCTGCTCACCGCCCTGGTCAATCAGCACATGCCAGTCGGTCGGCCGCCCTTGTTGCTGGCCGCACGCACAGCAGGCTGGATGGCGCTGCTGGGCGCACCCATCATGGTGGTGCTGTTTGTGCTCTTTCCACGCGTGGCCCCGCTGTGGGGCATGCCGGGTGACGCGATGGGTGGGCGCTCCGGGCTTTCCAGCAGCATGCAGGTGGGCACCATTGCCAGCCTGGCGCTGGACAGCAGCGTGGCGATGCGCATTCGATTCGAGGGCGCGGCGCCAGCACAGCGCGATTTGTATTTCCGTGGGCCTGTGCTCACCAACTTTGATGGGCGCGAGTGGAAGTCACTGCGTTCCGTTTTGCCGCCCCGCATGCAGTTGGGTAGCGACTTGCAGGTCAGCGGTTCCCCCATCCGCTACGAGCTCACGCTGGAGGGCAACAACCACCCCTGGCTGCCACTGCTGGATACCACGGTCGATGCACCCAAATTGCCGGGCTACGCTGTCAGCATGCGGCCCGATCTGCAGTGGAGTGCAGACCGTCCTATTGGCGAGTTGGTGCGCTTCAAAGTGCAAAGCTATACGACGTTCCGGCATGGTCCGCTCAAGAGAGAACTTGGCTTGCAGGAAAGTGTTTCCCTCCCCGCAGGCTTCAACCCGCGCACACAGCAAATGGCGCTGGACCTGCGACGCGACCCGCGCTACACCCAAGCCGACACGCCGGCCCTGGTCAAGGCCGTCATGGACAAGTTGCGCACCGGCGGCTTCCGCTACACGCTGGACCCCGGCGTCTACGGTGACAACACAGCCGACGAATTCTGGTTTGACCGCAAAGAGGGTTTTTGCGAACACATCGCCTCCAGCTTTGTGCTGCTGATGCGCGCCCTCAATATCCCGGCGCGCGTAGTCACCGGCTACCAGGGCGGCGACTTGAACGCGGTAGATGGTTTCTGGACCGTGCGCCAAAGTGATGCCCATGCCTGGACGGAGGTCTGGATGGAAGGCCAAGGCTGGGTTCGGGTCGACCCCACGTCGGCTGTTGCGCCCGGGCGCACCGGATCCCTGCAGCGGCTTCTGCCGCCGCGCAGCGCCATTGCCCAAGCCTTAAGCAGCATTAGCCCCGGCTTCGAAATCAACCTGCGCGCTTTGTGGGAAGCCACCAACAACCGCTGGAATCAGTGGGTGCTGAATTACTCACAGGCCAAGCAGCTCAACATGCTGCGCAACATCGGGTTTAACTCGCCCAGTTGGGAAGATCTGAG
>CAIQYP010000500.1 GCA_903876045.1 uncultured beta proteobacterium
CCCAAAATCCACGGAGCAACACAACTTACGAAAAGCAGCCTGACAAACCAAAACAAATGCGACAACTAGCCTGAAAACGGCCGGTTATGGCGATTCGGCTCCGGATGCGATGCTCGTCACGTTTCGTGAGATCTGCGCCATTGAGGTAAACGACGGCATTGTGTTCGACGTCGATGCGCTGCGCGTGGAATTGATCCGCGAAGAGATGGAGTATGGTGGATTGCGTCTTCGCACGACCTGTGCGTTCGCCGGTGCGCGCATTACCGTCATCATTGACATAGGCTTTGGCGACGCCATTGAACCCGGCATTGAAGAGGTCAATCTGCCGGTCCTGCTCGGTATGCCGCAGCCTAGACTGCGCGTCTATGCCCGCGAGACGGTGATTGCCGAGAAATTCCAGGCCATGGTTATGCTGGGACTGGCCAACAGCCGGATGAAGGACTTCTACGACGTGTGGATTCTAAGTCGGAGCTATGAATTTGATGATGGCCGCCTGCCTCGGGCTATCGCAGCTACGTTTGAACGGCGTGGCACGGTTATTCCATTTGAGGCACCCGTGGCATTGACCAAGACTTTTGCGATCGATGATGGCAAACAGCGACAATGGGCTGCATTCGTTCGCGATTTGGCCGTCGAAATCCCTGCTCTTGAAGCTGTGGTTTCAGACCTCGCCGGATTCTTGATGCCCAACGCGCAACGCGCACTGGACCGTTCATAGGTTTATCGACTTGGCTTTTGCAATTGCTGCAATTCTTTCGATGCTTGGCATGGGCACCATGCACATACATTTTGACCCACTCGATCTGAGGTATCCTTTTCACATTCGTTGACTTTGCTTTGAGGCTAACCATGCTGCAGCAACCGTACTGAACCCATGCACTTTTACGTTAAGACCTCGATAGGGAACGGATGTTACGGGGATTACTCCAATGCCGGCTAGGGGCTGAAAGCGGAATTCCGACTTCAAGGAAAAGATTTTGAAGATTTAAGTTCGCTTCGGAAAAAGCGGACGTTCGCCGAAACGTTCCCATTTCTCACTTGCGGTCATACGAGGTGCCCGGGCAAATATGTCGACTCTGTGGCTTCAGAGTTGCGGGAACGGCCTTAAAAAATTCACATTGCAAAATACCGGACATTAATTTCTGTAGACACCCATCAGAGGCAAGACGTCGGTTGCCAATATGGTTCATTGCTCACCCGCCGCCGAAAAACCATTCAATAAGTGGCGGCAATTACCATTCGCTAATGCGCAAGTGTCACGCTCTTGACAAGTTGGGTTGGTCCAAATTTGTCGCTGAACGCATAGGCATTGATATCCACCTTGCCACTCTGGTGAATGGTCACATTGGCCCAAGCGTAGGCGCGGTCCGTCTCAGGGTTCTTCGTCACCTCGCCCGGCTGCGCATCCCAGGGCGAGCCACCGCTACCCACCAGGACCTGCCACGCTGCTCCGCGTGGCTGCACCATGTTGAACTCGTGCTCATGGCCGCAGAAATAGGTGGCACCAAAGCGCTCGATCACATCCCAGAAAGCCTCGCGCGCGGGTGTGAACTTGTCCAGACCGGCAATGCCGGGATTGGGCTTTTCTTCGGCGCCCAAGTTGTAGGAAAAGGCCGGCTTGTGGCCGAACACAAACTGGTGCTTCGCACCGCGTGCCTGGGCCTCTTCCATATCTTTGGCGAGCCAAGCCACGGGGGCGGTGTTGTCCTTGCCCACCGGGTCGGTGTTGATGATGGCAAAGTGCGAGTCCGCCACATCAAAGCTGTAAGAGAGTTGGCTCTGGTCGCTGCTCAAGCCGTCCAATGCGCCATTGTTCTGCACATTGATGTGGCTGGCCGCGGTGCCGACAATTTTCTGGAACCGGTCAGTGTCAACAATAAGGTCGCCCATATTGGCGCGCCAAGCGTTCTCGTTTTCGGGCTGCGCCTTCTTGCCCAAGGGCTTGGACTGCACTTCGTGGTTGCCGGGTACGGGCACGACATACGTTCCCGTTTCCATCAACGGCGCCACCATACCACGCCAAAAAGCGTATTGACGGTAGAAGGCCATCAAGTCCGAGCCCACCACATCGGCCACGCTGTTGCTCGGCGTGGGGCCGGCCAGGCCGTAGCCCATGATCATGTCGCCGTTGAAGAACAACAGCTTGGACTTCTGCTCTTCAATACCCCGCATGATGCGCGACCAGGCCTTGGTGTTTTGCAACCATATCTTGTCTTGCGCCGATAGCGGCTTCATGGTGGCATCGGCCTCCTTCGGGTCTTGGCGCGAATCGCCCACCGTAGAAAAGCGCAGAAGCACCGGGTCAGATGATTCACTGTTGGTTTGGGCGTGCGAGACGAACGTGGTAGACAGAGACGCAATGAGCGCGACCAATGGCAGTATTCTTTTAGGCATGGAGAGTTGGCAAATCAAAGGCTTGGAAAAAGTTCAGTTGACCTGCGTTTTATTGCAGATTCATGACAGCACATGCCTGTCACTGCTTCTTCATTTGCGCATGGCACGCTTAGGCCCTTTAATCGATCCGAATATGAAAACATTTACCTTAAGTACCCTTTGCATTTGTCTTGGATTGAGCTTCCATGTGCACGCCAAAGACCCCTCATTCGTATCCACTGAAGAGACTCAGGCCTTCCATATATTGCTCGCACCATCCGCTGCACAGTCAGACAAAACACGCGCGGAGCTTGCAGAACTGCACCGTTTTGAAGACACACGCAGCGACACGCAAAAGGCTGCTGCCATGGCTGATGACAAAGAAGAAAGCATCTTCATATTCAAACAACAAATTGGCGAATGGTTTAATGCGCAGACCCTGCCCCAAACGGCTGCTTTTGGCACCCGCGTGAAGAACGATGAAGGCATCAACACGGCGCCGGCAAAGAAAGGATTTGCCCGTGTGCGCCCTTACAACCTGGACACAAGCTTGCATCCCGTTTGCGTAACCAAGACCATTGATGACTCCTACCCCAGCGGCCACGCCACCACCGGCTACTTGATGGCTTTGACTTTGATCGATATGTTGCCGGAAAAGCGCGATGCGATCCTGGCCCGCGCAGACGACTATGCCAACAACCGACTGATCTGCGGTGTTCACTTCCGCAGCGATATTGAAGCCAGCAAATTAGTGGCCTACACTATTCATGCGGTGATGGCTAACAAGCCGCAATACCAACAAGAACTGGCTGTGGCGCGCGCCGAATTGCAAAGCCACATGGCGGACACCGCGCAAAGCAAGTAAGCAACACGCTTCCGCATAGCTTGCCCATGTCACTCAAAAGCAAAGCTTGGCAGTGGCTCCTCAGGGTTGCAACTTGAAATTGAAGTCCTGCGTGGCAACCACTTCGCTACTCTGGCGTGTGCACTTGTATTGCAACATAGCAGTGCGCACGGCCGGATAAAAGATACGAGGGCCTGACAGGAAGGTGACTTCACGCACCACGCCATCGGCTATATGGACCTGCGCCTTGACCACGCCTTGCGTGCCATCGATCAGGGCACGACGTGGCATTTCCGGTGCAATCTGGGTAGGGCAGACAATCGCCATGTCCAATTTCGCGACAGGTGCAGGGGGCGCTGCAGCGACAACAACAGGTGCGGGCACAGGAGGTGGTGCCTCATGCACAACAGGCGTGGCCTCTACAGAAAATGTAGCGGGTGCTGCAACAGGCACTTCAGCAACCGGTATGAAGGGCGGAGGTTGGGTTGGCGCAGTTTGCGCTTTGGGTGGCACCACCATCTTGGGCGGTGGTGGTGGTGGTGGTGGCGGGGCTACCACCACATCCTGAATCACTATGGCCTGCAAGGGTTTATTGAGCAAGTCAAAGCCTTTGCGCGCCGTGCCAGAAATTAGCACCCAAGCCAACAGCACATGCACAGCAAGTGCAATGGCAACGCCACGGAAACGGCGTGAAGGGTCCGCAGTACGGTAATCAAGAGCCATCATCTATTGCACAAACTGTTCGCTGCCCACCACAGCAATGCGGTTCAAGCCGATGCGTCTGGAACTGGCCAGCACATTGGCGAACACGGCATAACTGGCGTCCTTGTCGGTACGCAGGTGGACCTCGGGTTGGGGGGCCATCTGGGCGCTTTGGCGCATGTTGTCTTCGAGTTGCTCAAGCGCAATCGTTTGGCCTTGCCAATGCACGCTGTTCTTGGCATCGATATCGATTTGAATTACTTCGGGCTTGATCAGGCTTACCGGTGGGCGCCCCACGGGCAACTCCAGCTTGACGGCATGCAACTGCACGGGGATCGTGATGATCATCATCACCAGCAACACCAGCATCACATCAATCAGCGGTGTGGTGTTGATGTCCATGATCACGTCCATTTCATCGGACTGACCCATAAGGGAACTCATAGCCATGCGTGTTATCCGCCCAGGGCGGGAGGCTCCGTAATAAAAGTTACCTTGGCAATGCCCGCAAGTTGGCATGCATACATGATGCGGCCCACACTGTTGTAGCGCGCATCGCTATCACCGCGAATCTGTACTTCAGGTTGAGGCTGCAAGCTTGAAATCTTCTTCAGGCGGTTCACCAGGTCATCACGGCCAGCTAGCTGCGTGTCGTACCAAAAGGTGTGGCCCATCTTGTCCACCGAGATAATGATGTTCTCGGGTTTGGTCTCACGCACTTCCACACGCTGCTTGGGCAGGCTGAGCTTGACCGATGTGGTCACTGCCGGAATGGTGATCAGAAAAATAATGAGCAGCACCAGCATCACATCGACCAGCGGCGTGGTGTTAATGGCGCTCATCACAGCATCTTCGGCCTCATCGGAGCCCAGGTTCATTGCCATATGCAGACCGCTTCAGCGTGACTGTTGGAAGATGGGCTCAGGGCTTGCCGGCCGTGGCCAGCAACACGGCATGCAAATCGTTACCAAAGGCATGCACATCTTCCATGGCAACCTTGTTGCGGCGTACCAGCCAGTTGTAGCCCAGCACAGCAGGCACCGCCACAGCCAAACCGATAGCGGTCATGATGAGCGACTCGCCCACCGGGCCTGCCACTTTGTCGATACTGGCCTGGCCCGACATACCGATGCTGACCAGTGCGTTATAGATGCCCCAAACGGTGCCGAACAAGCCTACAAAAGGAGCGGTGGAACCTACAGTAGCCAATAAGGAAAGGCCCTCCTGCAAGCGGCTTTGTACATTGGTCATGGCACGTTGGATACTCATGGTGACCCAAGTGTTGAAATCGATAGCGCCCAACATGCCATCGTGTTTGCTGGCGCTTTCCAGGCCCTTGTCCGTGATAAAGCGGTAGGGACTGGTGACTTCGAGTTTGTCGGCGCTCTGGCGTATAGAGGCGCCTTTCCAAAAGTCATCCCCGACGGCACGTGATTGCTTGTTGACTCGCGCTTGCTCTATGAATTTGGAAACAATCACATACCAACTGGCCATGCTCATCAGCACCAGAATCAACAAGGTGCCGCGAGCGACCAGGTCGCCCTGCGCCCATATAGCCTGAATACCATAGGGGTTTGCAAGCGCTTCAGTGGTTGTGGCCACTGAAGCCGTCTGTGCCCAGGCGGCAACTGAGACAGTCGACAGAAGAAGTACTGCCAGGCCCAGTCCACCAGCACGTACGAGATTCATTTTCATAGTCACTCTAAATTTCCCACCAAGATAAATAGGCACGGCTACCGGATGAAGGTAGCCGTGAATGGTCGGAGTGTAGAAGTCAAATATTTCAGTTTCGCTACAAAGGACTGATGACCCGGCGACGCACCAATTTGGATTTCGTTGCTGAATTGTCACACCTGCTTTTCAGTTCACGGAAACGTCATATGCGCAACGCAACATTCGCGTCCGAATCGGGCTATTTCCGTTCGCAACTTTATATATTTTTACCAACATGAATCCCCTATCAGCCCACCACCCACTGCGCAAAAGCGTGCTCATTTTTTCGCGTGCAATGGCCTTGCTCTGCGTTGCCGCACCTGGCATCGCACAATCGCAAGTCCAATTGAAACCGGTGGAAATTACCGGCTCTGCCATAGTGACCTTGGAAGCCACCGAGACCGCACCATCGCAAAGTTCACTCGATGCGCGCTCGGCCATATCCATCGTCAGCGACAAGGCCATTCGCGACAACATGTCGCCTGTCGGCGATTACACGCAAGCCTTGTCCATGACACCCGGCGTATTTAGTTACACCGCCAACGGCGTTGGCCTGGGCGATGCGAAAGTGACGGTGCGCGGCCTGTCCGACAGCAATATGGTGATTGGCTTTGATGGCATCCCGTTCAACGACACCAACGGCGTAAGTCACCACTCATGGGTCTTCTTTCCCAATGACTTCTTGGGTGGTGCGATCGTAGACCGTAGCCCCGGCTCGGCAGCTACCATTGGCCAAGCCACCTTTGGCGGCAATATCGATCTGCAATCCAGAATTCTGGAAGCAGAAGAGAGCACTAGCTTCATGGGTTCGGTAGGAACCTGGAATACCGACCTGCTCGGCATTGAGCACCAGACCGGACAATTCGGCGCTGAAGGCAAGTCCAGCCTGATGTTCAACATTCAAGGCATGCATTCGGACGGCTACCAAACCTATAACAAGCAGGATCGCCAAGCCGGTTCACTCAAGTACCAGTACGCGGCCAACGCGGATACAAACTACACCCTGTTTGCCTCGGCCCTGGAACTGAAGAACAATACGCCCAGCATAAAGGGAATTAGTCGCACCCTATATAACTCTGGCGACTATGTGGATATGCTGAGTGCTGACCCTAAGTTGGGCAGCTACTATGGTTATAACTTCTACGACGTCACCACCAACTTTGAATACTTGGGTGTCAAGACCAAGTTGGACAGCGGCTGGACTTTGGACGACAAGGTATATCACTACGAATACCATAACAAGCAAAACTACGCGAATGCAGCGACTGCTCTACCAACCTTGCCTAATTTGAGCGTGTCCGGAACCGACAAGCTCAACTCTTACGTCACCAATGGCAACATTTTGCGTTTGAGCAATGAAACGTCAACCGGCATTTTGCGTACCGGCCTCTGGCTGGAACAGGCAAGCAGCTACCGTTACCAGATTCCAACCAATCCAAAGACATGGGTTGATGTGCCGCTGCCGAATTTCCTAGAAAACTACCTGACCACGACAGCCCAGACTTATGTTGAATACGAATACAAGGCAACTGAAGACCTGCGTGTGACGCCAGGAATCAAGTTCGCACAGTACCAACAGGACTTTGTACATGCACAGGACAATACCGGTGCAGTGGGTCTTTTGGGCGGCGCAAAAGGCGTGATTGTTAATGGTGTCACCACAACGGCTATTGGCGGTGCGTCTAGCCTGTCAAACTCCATCACTTACACCGACGTCCTGCCGTCACTTGACGTCCATTACAAGATTCGTCCCAACTGGAGCGTCTATGGACAATATTCCATTGGCGATCAAATACCTAGCACCGGCGTGTTTGACGTGCCGAATGCAAAGGCAAATCCGGTGCCTAAGGCCACTAAGTCGAGTGCCACTCAAATTGGCACGGTTTGGACATCCCCCCGCTATACCTTTGCAGCAGACATTTACAACACCGTACTGGATAATTCGTACACCGCAGTTCCAGTAAATCCTGCTACGGGTGACACAGCATGGGTCGCGAGTGGAACCGAAACCAGTCAAGGCATTGAAGTAGAAGCAAATATCACCCTGGGTTCTGGCTTTAGCCTGTATGGCAACGCAACCTATGGAAGCGTCAAGTATGACGCCACTGGAAAATGGGTTGCTGGTGCGCCTCAGGATACGGAATCCCTCGCTTTGAATTACCAAGCCAACGAGTGGGATATCAACCTGTCGGTCAACCGCGTCGGCCAGATGTACAACGATGGCAAAGACCTCGCCAAGAATGTCGTCAATGAAGCCTTTACGATCGATCCAGTTGTCGTTGCCAATCTGTTCGTAAACTACACGGTGAAGTCACCCTTTGCTCAGACCAAAAAGGCCAAGCTGCAATTTGGTGTGAATAACCTGATGGACAGCCATGCCATCACTGCCGTCGCAGGCGTCACGAATGGGTCCACCAGTGCCAATCCAAATAGCGCGGACTTGCTGAACATCCTGCCGGGCCGCAGTGTCAACGTCACACTGACACTGGACTTCTGATCGATGTAACAGCCTTTGGGTTGAAACTAACTGCCCTCTGACAAGAGGCTAGTGACACAGCGGCCCATGAGGGCCGCTGTTTTTTTACTCAAGCGATTTATGTTGATTGGAGTCTCTACGGCACCTGAGAACGATGAGCGAGTGATGCCCGGACACTTGGAAGGCGGCTTTACCTAAGGCCAATGTCATCAGTTTTCGGCGGACGTTGTGGAGAAGGAGACGCTTGGCCCTACTGGCCATGATGGAGGATGCGACTGCAGTATCCCATCTGTCACGCTGGCCTTTTTACCATGCTGGAGATACCACTACGAGCACCCAACCTGATCCATTAACCACGTATCAGTACGCTTGGGTCCTGATACCGCCAGAGGGAATGAGAACTGCGATTGCAAATGAGCTTTTCTTTTCAGGCGCTTTCGGTAGTGGGAGCTTTGTTCATTTTCATTGTGGTGATCGTATTCCTAGCAACGATTAACCGTTGGTGCTGTGGTGTCCCGGTTGCGGGTTCGGTGACGCCGCGCTGTCGAAGCAGCTATCCAGTCTGCTGCGTAACGACTTCTACGACTAAAAACCGTTGCTGCAGCAAAGGGCATCTTTGAAATGCGTTTGACACATCCTATGCCGTCGAATCTGGTCCTGTCTGCCGACAACTTTCAAGCCCTTGACAGCATGCGCTTAAGAACGCCATCTTTTACTATGGCATGGTGCCACACTGCGATCGCAGCATGCAGCATAGCGCCCAGCATCAATGCATTGGCAATCCAGCCATGAACTTCCTTTGCGCTATGCCGAAGATCTTTATTGCCAGGATCAAACGCAGGAACAGTCACAAGGTTGAACAGGTTGTCGCCACGAATCCAAACCAGGGCAACGCCAGTTGCAACCATCAGGCCCATTACGGCGTATAAGACTTGGTGTGCCATCTGTGCCTGTTTTTGATGTCGCACCCTAACGTCGATGGGGAAGCGGGTTCCCCCATGGTTGCGCCACCAGATACGATAGGCCAGCGCAATTCCCAGTGCAAGTCCCAAGCATATGTGCATGCTGCGAACCGTGATCCGCGATGTACCTTTGGGCACAACATCGAGAAACTCACCTGCGGTCCACAAAATCAGTATCAGTGCTGCACTGCCCCAATGCAAGGCAATGGTTTTGCGGTCGTAAGTGGAAGATGAATTGGTTGCCATCGCAGCATCGCTGTTGTTTGCACTATCCTAACAATGGCGTGTTACAGGCGCGTGAAAACGGGTGACGATAAACGGCCGGTCCTAACCGTCGCGACAGACCGTTATGGAGCAGGTTACCGAATCCAATGAACGACTTTCGATCGCCAGTTGAATTGGGCAACCAGAAACCGGATTTCCTTGTGCGCCCGCTACGTCCTCACGCCTTGACCCATAACACAGGCGATCAGATCGTGTGACCGCTTGCCAAGAATCTAAGGTGTGGTTATGTCCGGTATGGAGATGAATAAATTCTGACCAGTCTGCGCAATCAATTTTGAAAAACGCTGTCCAGCAGAGTTCGGCTTTCGCGGCAAAACCGAGATTGGCGACACTTCATTGCTGTCGTTCATTTTTGAAAATTGCCGGCTGCAATTTTCTGATCCACTTATCTACCAAATCTGATCATTGAAGCTGCTCGCGCCTTGGCGGCCTCGACCTCACGGTTGCGTGGTTCTGCGTTGGTGACCAACTCCCGCATCAGGACCCGGGCACTTGCTGCGACCTCCTCTACCGCGCGTTCAAAGGCCGCCTCATTGGCCTTAGACGGAACATTGAAGCCGCTGAGCTTGCGCACAAATTGAAGTGATGCGTCCCGGATCTCCAGTTCAGAGGCCGGTGGTTCAAAGTTGAAAAGCGTCTTGATGTTGCGGCACAAGGGAGGCTCCTTCACGGTCGGCTGGGCAAGCAATTAGCTGCAGCAGCCATGTTAAACCGACGCCCCATCCCAGAAGATCAAGGGAAACCAGGTGTTCCATGCAGTCGTGCGCCAGTCCAACTCAACGCCTGTGCCTTCACCCTGCGGCTCTGTGGCCATTTCACCCGATCCGACGCCCTCCACGCTTGCCAATTACACGAATAGGCCTGATTACTATCAGAATCTTAGGTTCAATTGGGGTACTGCGTTCGTGGTGACGTCAGATTTGCAAGGTCCACCATGACGCCCGCACTCCCTGCCTAGTGATTCAAGTTCGGCCCCCTCGACATTGAAACTTTGCAATTCCACCAGCTCAACATCCGCTCTTCATCTTTAAAAATAGGTCTTGTTCTCAAACAACGCGACCAGGCTTTGTGCCCAAGCCGCGGGACGCTTTGTCCCGATATCCACCCATGGCAAATTCAGCACGTCAAGCACTGGCATCCAGCCAGCATCATCCTGACCATTGGCGGTGCGCAACATCAACTGCGGGTTGGGTAGGTAATGGCCATTTTTGGTGCGAATCCACAGTTTGCGCGCAGGTGTGTACTGGCTTTGTGCCTCAGCGCGTGCCAGCACACTGTTGACATAGGACCGCTTACGGCGCTTGACTATCCAGAGATGCTCGGGCAGGTACTCCAACGTAATTTGTAGTGCCTCCGCAAAGTATCCG
>CAIQYP010000501.1 GCA_903876045.1 uncultured beta proteobacterium
CTGGGCTACGCCATGATCAAGAAGCTCAAGGTCTACGGTGGTGCAGAGCATCCCCATACCGCCCAGCAGCCCAAGGTTCTGGACATCCCCGGTATTTCTGCCAACGCAGTCAAGAGAGAGGCCGCCAAATGATCGGTGAATGGAACAATGGCACCGGCCGTCGCAAATCCAGCGTCGCCCGTGTGTTTCTGAAAAAAGGCTCCGGCCAAATCGTGGTGAACGGCAAGGCCATCGAAAACTTTTTCGGTCGCGCTACCTCCATCATGATCTGCAAGCAGCCCCTGCTGTTGACCAATCACGCTGAAACCTTTGACGTTATGGTCAATGTGTCTGGCGGCGGTGAGTCCGGCCAAGCTGGTGCAACCCGCCACGGCATTACCCGTGCATTGATCGACTACGACGCCACTCTCAAGCCAGCCTTGAGTGCAGCCGGCTTCGTGACCCGTGATGCGCGTGAAGTTGAACGTAAGAAGGTCGGCTTCCACGGCGCCCGTCGTCGTAAGCAGTTCTCCAAGCGTTAATCAACTGCAAGCAATTGCAAAAAAACCGTCGGGATGTAAGTCCCGGCGGTTTTTTTTATGTCTGCTGCAGTGTGCTGCTAGACTGCGGCCTCTATGCGATTACGTCTGCTTCTACGTCGCCTCACTATCAGTGCTCCGAACATGTCGGTGCGCAGTTCCATGCCCTGGCCGGTGCGATGGGCATTAGCCGCTATTGTGTTGGGCTTCTGTGCTGCCATTTCACTCTGGGCATTTGAGTTCGGCAAGGACATTGCTGGACTGGACCACGGCACCAAGCAGGAACTTCTCAAACTGCGCGCCGAAATGGACGGGATGCATTCTGAACTGGAAAAGGCCAAGGAAGATCGTGACAAAGCGCAGTCCATTGCCGATACCATCGGTACCTTGGTCACTGCAGGGAAGGCCTCAGAATACAAGCTTATTGAACAGGTCAAGCAATTGCAGGCCGAAAATCAGGGCTTGCGCAACGACCTGGGATTCTTTGAAAAGCTCATCCCATCTGGTGGTGTGGAAGGTGTGGCCATTCGCGGCTTGCAGGCCGAATTTCAAAATGGGAAAGACTTAAAGTGGCAGGTTTTGGTGATACAGGCCAGCAAGAATGCATCCGAATTCAGTGGTGAGCTAGAAATGACTTTCAGTGGAGTGCTGAACGGCAAGCCGTGGACAGCAACCTTGCCCAATGGAGCGCTGCCCCTTAAGATTAAGCAATATGGTCGTCTGGAAGGCATTTTTGAAGTGCCCGCGCAGGTACAGGTGAAGGGAGTTGTAGCCAAAGTTCTTGAAGGTGGCAGCGTACGCGCGTCTCAGTCTTTGAAGTTGTAGTTCTTTTCAAGAGGTCAAAATGTTCAACAAGAAAAAACAGCCCGCCATCAAGAGTTTGATCGCAGAAGGTAGTCGCATTTCTGGCAACATCACTTTTACCGATGGCTTGCGCATCGATGGCGAAATCCACGGTGACGTTCTTGCCAACGATGAGCACCCCAGCCTACTGGTAATCTCCGACTCCGCTCAGGTGCATGGTTCGGTTACAGCAGATCACATCATCGTAAACGGCCTAGTTAAAGGGCCCCTCTATGCTCAACACATGTTGGAACTGCAGCCCAAAGCCCGCATTGAGGGGGACGTCCAATATGCGGCACTGGAAATGCATCAAGGCGCCCTGATTACAGGACAGTTGAGGCCTCTACTGGAAGGCGAAGTAAAACCCACACTGAAGTTGGCGGCTAATAACCTCTAGAAGAATTCCCGAGCAATTTGGTGTAGTATTCACATATTACAGATTTGACTGGAGTAGTCTATGAGCGCCGTTGCAGAAAATATTCAGACAGAAATGCCTGCCCCCATCCTTTTCACAGATAGTGCTGCAGCCAAGGTGGCAGACCTAATCGCCGAAGAAGGCAACCCCGATTTGAAGCTTCGCGTATTCGTTCAAGGTGGCGGGTGCTCTGGATTCCAGTACGGTTTCACCTTCGATGAAATCACTAATGAAGATGACACCACGATGACCAAGAACGGTGTGTCCCTGCTGATTGATGCCATGAGCTACCAGTACTTGGTAGGGGCGGAGATTGACTACAAAGAAGACCTGCAGGGTGCCCAGTTTGTGATTAAGAATCCCAACGCTACTACGACCTGCGGTTGTGGTTCATCTTTCTCGACCTGAAGTGAATTTGCTCTGCGTTCAAGCAGGGTATATTGCACCTAGTATGCGGGCGCCTCTGGCGCCCGTAACGCTTTTCAGGCTAGCCGTTTTGCGATCTATACATTGTTTCGCAAGCCAGGCGAATGCCGCAGCTTCGACCTGCAGCGGTGGCAGGCCATGGGCATCTGAACTGGTCACTGCGCAGCCAGCAAGAAGTTTTTGCAGCCTTTGCATAAGGTGCAAATTGAGTGCGCCTCCACCACAGACAATCAGGCGTTCGCAACTCGGAGCAATTAGCCGCACACAGTCTGAACAACTACGCGCCGTGAGTTCTGTGAGCGTGGCTTGAACATCCTGCGCTCTTAGTCCTGAAGACCCCGCGAGTTTGCCTTCTAGCCATTGCGAATTAAATAAGTCACGCCCTGTGCTTTTGGGTGGCTTCCGGGCAAAGAAGGGCTCGTCCAAGAACCTTTCCAGCAAGCCTCCCTGTACCACCCCACCGGCGGCCCAAGTGCCCTTGTCGTCATAAGGTGCACCGGTATGTGTCAGGCACCATGCATCCATCAACGCATTGCCGGGGCCGCAATCAAAACCTATCACTTGGTCAGGGGCATCGTCATTCAGCATGGTGACATTGGAAATGCCACCGATATTCAACACACCGGTTATACCGTGCAACTGCCCGAAAAAAGCTTGATGAAAGGGTGGAACCAAAGGGGCGCCTTGGCCACCCGCAGCCACATCACGGCTGCGAAAATCAGCCACCACGTCGATTCCCGCCAGTTCGGCTAGGAGTGCTGGCTGGTTGAGTTGCAGCGTGTAGCCGATGCCATCAAAAAGTTGTGGTCGATGCCGCACAGTTTGCCCATGTACTCCTACGGCGCGTACATGAGAAGCATCCATGCGGCAGGCGCTCAACAATTGTGCCAACACATCGGCATAGACCCGCGCCAGTGCATTGGCGGCAAGTGCCGCGCGGTGCAACTCGTCAGAGCCAGAAGTATTCAGTCTCAGCATTTCCTGCTTCAGAGAATCAGGGAACGCTGCGCTGACGTGGCCAAGCACGCGCGGGCGTTGAGGCTCAAAATCCACCAGCACACCATCCACGCCGTCCAGTGAGGTGCCAGACATTAATCCGGCGTACAACTGCGACAAATCGTTGTGCCAGTAAGGGGTTTATTCGACGCTGCTGAACCGTGCTTGACCCGCTGCGGCCAATGCAACACGGGCTTGCGCGGCCGCTTTGTCAAACACAGGCTTTAAGGTGGCGGTAAGTGGCACCGTTTCATTGCGACGGGCAATAATTTGTGGGTCCTGGTAGACGCCGTTCACGCGGTATTCAAAATGCAGATGAGGCCCCGTGGCCCAGCCCGTCATGCCAACCAAGCCAATGTTCTGACCCTGGGATACAACTTGCCCAGGCCGCACATTGATCTTGCTGAGATGGCCGTACACCGTGCTGGTTTGGTTCTGATGTTTGACCTTAATGACATTTCCAAAGCCGTTTTGCACACCAGCAAATTCCACTACACCGTCACCGACGGTACGAACAGTCGTGCCAATAGGGGCGGCATAGTCGACACCCAGATGGGCTTTCCAAACTTGCAGAATGGGGTGAAAGCGCATTTTGAAACCGCTGGTGATTCTTGAAAAGGCTAAGGGTGCCGCCAGGAAGGCACGCCTCAGGCTTTCACCTGCCAAAGTGTAATACCCGCCTTTGTGTGGTTCATGAGTCCCATTGGCAACCGCAGGTTCCTCGAACCACATGGCTTGAAAGGTCTTGCCACCGTTAACAAATTCGGTACTCAATATGCGCCCGGCGCGCAGTGGTTCGCCATCGCCTTCCAGGGTCTCATACACCACGGAGAAACGATCACCTTTGCGTAGTGCTCTGTGGAAATCGATATCACCCGAGAAAATTTCAGCCAATTGACTGGAAACGGAGTCCGGAATGCGCGCTTCATCGGTTGCCGCAAATAGCGACGAGGTCACGGTGCCGCTTGCTACCCTCGTAGAGGCAGTTAGCGGCAAAATTTCGAGGCGGGAAACAAATCCGTCAGGGGTATTTTCGATGCTGAGTCGCTTGAAGTTTCCTTCTTCGCCCGGGCTCCAGCGCGCTTGCAGTTTGAGTAGGGTGTTGTCCGCAGTCGCTTCAAGGGTGACGGCACGTCCGGCGTGACCCACCAGGTACTTTTTCGCAAGCGCATCTTTACGCAAAAATGCGGCCGCTTTTGGATCGAACACGCCCATGCGTTTGAGCAGTGTGTCAGCGGTGTCGGTGGCTTGGGTCAAATCCGAGCGATACAACTTTATGCTCAGGGCTTCCAGACCCTCAGTTTGCAAACCCAGGTCAGGCATGGGCAATGATTCGGTGACGCTGCGAATTACCAACGGCGTTGTATCGGGTGCCAGGCTGGCCACTGCAAAAGTAAAGCCGGTACCGGTCAGCAGCAAGGCGGCAACGGCGGCCGTAATACGTTTCGGGTGACGCACGATGAGCGCTGTGGCCGCAGCCAACAGTTCATCAACAGTGCGGTTTAAGGCGCTTTTCAAATTTGGGCTCCAGGGGGCAAAGGCGGGGCGACTAAAATCAGGGTCGCCGGATCCTTGCGCGTTGTAGGAATAGCCTGACAGTATAGCGGTGGCCGACGTCTCCTTCTGCATAAAAACCCTTATGAATCAAGCCTTAAGCCCAACTTTACCTTTGTCTGATCGTGTCCGTGAAGCGCTGTCAGTGACCCTGCGCGGATGCGAGGAACTCATCCCGCAGGAAGACTGGATCAAGAAGCTTTTGCGCTCTGAAGCCACCGGCATTCCATTGCGAATAAAGCTGGGTTTGGATCCAACTGCCCCCGATATTCACGTCGGACATACCGTGGTGCTGAACAAAATGCGCCAATTGCAGGATTTGGGCCACACAGTTATTTTTTTGATGGGCGACTTCACCAGCATGATTGGCGACCCGAGCGGGCGCAACACAACACGTCCGCCACTAACTGCCGAGCAAATTAAAGTCAACGCGCAAACCTACTTCAAGCAGGCTAGTCTCGTCCTTGATCCGGAAAAGACCGAATTCCGCTACAACAGCGAATGGAGTGACCCGTTGGGTGCGCGCGGCATGATTCAGTTGGCCTCGCGTTACAACGTGGCGCGCATGATGGAGCGCAATGACTTCCACGACCGCTTTAAGGCCGGCACCCCGATTGCTGTGCACGAGTTTCTCTACCCCCTGATGCAGGGCTATGACAGTGTGGCGCTCAAGAGTGATCTGGAAC
>CAIQYP010000502.1 GCA_903876045.1 uncultured beta proteobacterium
CAGATATATGTGGAAGTTGATGCGTGGTTTACCAACACGACGCCGGTGGATGCGTACCGTGGCGCGGGCCGTCCGGAGGCCACCTATCTGCTGGAACGTCTGGTGAGTCGTTGTGGCTGGGAACTGGGCCTTGCACAAGACGAAATTCGCAAGCGCAATTTCATCAACACCTGGCCCTATCAGACGCCAGTGGCACTGCAATATGACATTGGTGACTACCTGGGTTGTATGACCAAGGCACAAGAGTTGGCGGACGTGGCGGGATTTTCAGCGCGTAAATCCGCCAGTGCTGCCAAAGGACTGTTGCGTGGGGTGGGTTACTCCAGCTACATCGAAGCCTGCGGCCTGGCACCCAGCAATATTGCGGGCGCGCTAGGTGCCCGTGCGGGTCTCTTTGAATGCGGTGAAGTTCGGGTGCATCCGACCGGCAGCGTGACCGTGTTTACCGGATCGCACAGCCATGGCCAGGGACACGAAACCACTTTTGCGCAGGTAGTTGCCGCGCGCCTGGGCATTGCGGTGGAGGCGGTGGACATCGTGCACGGCGACACCGGGCGCGTGCCCTTCGGCATGGGCACGTATGGCTCCCGATCGATCTCAGTGGGCGGTGCTGCGATCATGCGGGCGCTCGACAAAATCGAGACCAAGGCCAAGAAAATTGCGGCGCACCTGATGGAATCGAGTGATGCCGATGTTGAGTTTTCCAATGGCGAGTTCACCGTGAAGGGCACCGATAAAAAGGTGACCTTTGGTCAGGTCGCACTGACCGCTTATGTGCCGCATAACTATCCGCTGGACAAACTGGAGCCTGGCCTGAACGAGACGGCGTTCTACGATCCCACCAATTTCACCTACCCTGCGGGAACCTATATCTGCGAAGTCGAAGTGGACCCGGCCACCGGCAAGACACGCGTCGACAAATTTACGGCGGTCGATGATTTCGGCACCATCATTAATCCGATGATTGTGGAAGGCCAGGTGCAAGGCGGCATCGTTCAGGGCATAGGTCAGGCCCTGCTTGAGAATTGTGTCTATGACCGCGAAACGGGCCAACTGCTGACCGGCTCCTTCATGGACTACGCCATGCCACGGGCCGATGATTTCCCTGATTTCAAGATTGGCAATATCTGCACCCCCTGCACGCACAACCCTCTGGGAACCAAAGGCTGTGGCGAAGCCGGCGCCATTGGTTCTCCGCCCGCAGTGATCAACGCCTTGCTGGACGCACTCAGTGGCTTGGGCGTCAAAGAGTTCGATATGCCCGCATCTCCCCACCGCGTGTGGGAAGCCATTCAGGCAGCCAAAGCCTAACGCCACGAGGAGATAACTTCCATGTACGCATTCACATTTGAACGAGCCACCTCTGTAGCCGAGGCTGCACAACTGGCGGCCAGTGGCGCCAAGGTTCTTGCCGGAGGCCAAACATTGCTGGCCTCCATGAAGCAGCGACTGTCTCAACCCGAGAAACTGGTTGACCTGAGCGGCATCCAGGAATTGAGCGGCATACGCCGTGAAGGTGACGCCCTGGTCATCGGTGCCATGACCCGCCACATGGATGTGGCGGCCAGTGCCGAGGTGCGCGCGGCCATCCCCGCACTGGTTGATCTGGCGGCGCATATCGGCGACCGCCAGGTGCGGGCCATGGGCACGCTGGGTGGTTCGGTGGCCAACAACGACCCTGCCGCCTGCTACCCCAGCGCGGTGCTGGCCTTGGGTGCCACGGTTCACACCACGCAGCGCAAGATTTCGGCTGATGACTTCTTTCAGGGCATGTTTACAACGGCACTCAACGATGGCGAACTCATCACCGCGATCAGTTTTCCCGTGGCCAAAGGTGCGGCCTATATGAAGTTTGTGCAACCCGCTTCCCGCTTTGCACTGGTCGGCGTGTTTGTCGCCCAGACCAGTTCAGGCGTGCGTGTGGCAGTCACCGGTGCAGGGCAAGGCGTCTTCCGCCACAAAGGGCTGGAGAGCGCGCTCAACGCGAATTTCAGTGTGCAGTCTGCCGCTGGCGTGGCGATCGATGCATCCGAGCTGAATGCCGACATTCACGCCACCGCAGCCTATCGGGCAAACCTGATCAGCGTTCAGGCGCAACGCGCGGTCGCCAAGATACTGGGTTGAGTTCGGCCTCCCGCCGCCAAGGCTCCGTGTCTAATCCACGCGGAGCCTTTTTTTTGAGTTGCCCATGCACACCTTTTCTTCTGTTGATGCGTTGATTTCGGCCTTGGAAGCAGTGGGCTATTACGCTGAGCGCAGATTGGCCACCGCCGTGTTCCTGGCTTTGAAGTTGCAGCGCCCCTTGCTGCTGGAGGGTGAGCCCGGCGTTGGCAAAACCGAACTGGCGAAAGCCCTGGCCCAGACTTTGGGGCGCGCACTCATCCGGCTGCAATGCTACGACGGACTGGAGCAGCGCGAAGCCTTGTACGAGTGGAACTATGCGGCGCAACTATTGCACATGCGCGCGGCCCAGACCGAGAGCGGCGTCGATGCGGCCCGTATCGAGCAGGAGGTGTACCAAGAGCGCTATCTGATCCGGCGCCCACTTTTGCAGGCTCTGCAAGCGCCTGCGCCGGGTGCCCTGTTGCTGATTGACGAAGTGGACCGCGCAGATGAACCCTTTGAGGCTTTTTTGCTGGAGTACCTGGGCGAATACCAGGTCAGCATCCCGGAATTGGGCACCATTTCGGCACAACACAAACCGGTCACCATTCTCACCAGCAACCGTACCCGGGAACTCAACGACGCCGTCAAACGCCGCTGTCTGTACCACTGGCTGGACTATCCCGAGCGCGAGCGCGAACTGGCCATCATCCGCGCCCAAGTTCCAACGGCCAGCGACGAGCTGTCGGCTCAAGTTGCAGACGTGGTGAGCCGCCTGCGCCAGATGCCTTTTTCCAATGCGTTCCAACGTGCGCCCGGAATTGCCGAGGCGGTGGAATGGGCTAAAGCACTGATTGCGCTCGATACCCTGGTGCTGGACCCTGAGGTGCTGACCGACACGGCGGGCATCATGTTCAAGCAGCGCGATGATATTGCCACCCTGAATTTTGAAATGGCGCAGTCCCTGTTGGCGCCCCAAGCCCCATGAATTTGGGCGACGCACGCACCGGCAAACTTGCGCTCAACATGGCAGCCTTCGGGCGCACCTTGCGCCACGCGGGCGTGCAGGTGGATTGCGCCCGCATTGCCCTGTCAACGCAAGCTGCGCTGTGGGTTGGGCTCTCCAACAAAAGTGATTTGAGTGCGGCACTGGAATCGGTGCTCGTCAGCCGTGAACAAGACCGCGTGGTGTTTCGCGAGTTGTTTGACATCTACTTCCGAGACCCGCAAATGGCCCACAAGTTACTGGCGCAAATGTTGCCCAGTGCCGAGGGCAAGGCCGAGCCCAGCAAGCGCAGGCCCCGTGTGCGTGAGGCCCTTTCGCCACGAAAAATAACGCCCCAACAGGCACAACCCGGCCAAGAAGAACAGAAGGTCGATTTCGACGCCGCCATGACTGCCAGTGCGCTGCAGCGATTGCGCCATGCAGACTTCAACCAACTATCGGCCAAGGAATATCGACTGGTGGAAGGACTGGCCCGCGCCGTTCCTCTGCCGCTGCCCGAGTTTGAAGGGCGACGAACAATCGCAGGAAACCGTGGCGCAAACCTCCATTGGTCGGGCGTAATGCGCCAGGCCGTGCGCTATGGGGGCGAGCCGCTGCAGCTACCGCGCAAACAGCGCCGCGCAGAGTTGTCTCCCTTGATGTTGCTGGTCGATGTCTCGGGCTCCATGGAACGCTATTCCCGCCTGCTGCTGGCCTTCATGCATGCCGCAACGCGGCGACACCCGCGCCGTGACGTATTCGCCTTTGGCACCCAACTCACCGACCTGACGCGCTACTTCAAAGTGGCTGATACCGACCAGATGCTGGTCGATGCCGGCGCGGCCATTCAGGATTTCGCTGGCGGAACCCAGTTTGGCGAAGCACTGGCCCAACTGCGGCATGACCATGCGCGCCGTTTTGTCGGTGGCCGCACCGTGGTGCTGGTCGTCAGCGACGGTTTGGATACGGGCGACACTGCAGAGTTGGGAGAAGAATTGGCTTGGCTCAAGCGCCACTGCAAACGCCTGGTATGGCTCAACCCATTGCTGCGTTTCGACGGCTACGCGCCGATAGCGCGAGGCGCTGAGCAATTGCACCGGCATGCAGACGCCATGCTGGCAGTGCACAACTTGAGTCGGCTGGAGGACCTGGCAGCCAGCCTGTCCACACTGATGAAACGCAAATAGCGCAACCTTTTTTTGAAATGACAGACCCGGAGTAAGTCACCATGGAAATGCAAGGAACCCGCCAACTCGCCATTACCCAGCAACAAGCTTGGGATGCGCTGAACGACCCTGAGGTGCTCAAACAGTGCATTCCCGGTTGCGAGAAGATTGAAGCCACTGCGGAAAACCAATACAGCATGGCCGTAGCACTCAAGATCGGCCCGCTGGCGGCCAAATTTACCGGCAAGATTTCACTCTCTGACATCAACGCACCGAACAGCTACACCATCACCTTTGAAGGGCAAGGCGGCCCCGCCGGATTTGGCAAGGGCAACGCCAAGGTGCAAATTGCACCGAATGCGGACGGCCTTGAACTGAGCTACACCGTGCAAGCCAGTGTGGGTGGAAAGATTGCGCAAGTCGGGCAGCGATTGATCGACGGTGTGGCCAAGTCGATGGCCGAAGATTTCTTTAAGCGTTTCGATAATGCGATGCAAAGTCGCCATCCCGAGGCCTATGCTGAGAAGGCTGCTACGGGCGTGCCCCAAGAGAAGTCGGCCAACATTCCATCCTGGGTGTGGCTCGCGGTAGGTGCTGCGCTCGTTGCGGTCTACCTGGCCCTGCGCTGAATCTGCGTTTTGAAACTTGGACGGGAAAATGCCCATGGAAAATCTGGACGCCTTGGTTTTACGAACCTTAATGAGCTGGCGCGCGCAATCGCGCCGTGCCGTGCTGGCTACCGTGGTCCGCACCTGGGGTTCTTCGCCGCGTCCAATTGGCTCCATCATGGCCTTGTGCGAGGACGGCTCTGTGGTCGGCTCGGTCTCGGGCGGATGCATTGAAGACGATCTGATCTATCGCTTTACCCGGGCCTATGCGCAAGTGGCTGGCGCAACATCGGATGAACCTCAGGAACTGCCGCAAGGCAGCCCGCGATTGGTGAAGTACGGAATAACCGCCGATGAAGCTCATCGCTTTGGCCTGCCTTGTGGCGGAACACTGGAGTTGCTGCTGGAGTTTGATCCGGACATTTCAGCCCTTACGCTGTTGTTGGAGTGGCTGGACCAAGGTAAATTGGTGGAGCGCCAAGTGCAATTGTCCAACGGTGAAACACAGGTGCGCCTGTGCAGCACACCATCGGACCTTTCGCTGGATGGCAGCAGGCTCATTAACGTCTTCGGCCCTGGGTATCGCTTGCTGATCATCGGCGCTGGCCAGATGAGTGAATACCTGGCCATCATGGCGCGCTTCAGCGGATTCGCCGTCACCGTGTGCGATCCCCGGCAGGAGTACAACTGCAGTTGGGCCGTCCCCGGAACGAAGCTGGTCACTGACATGCCCGACGATGTCGTGATCGCCTTCAAACCCGACCGACGGTGCGCGGTGGTTGCACTCACCCACGATCCAAAGCTGGACGATCTGGCCTTGCTGGAAGCCCTCAAGAGCGAGGCCTTTTATATCGGGGCCATCGGCTCACGCCGTAACAACCAAGCGCGGCACCGGCGTCTCATTGAACACTTTGACGAGACGACTGAGTCTCTGCAAAGACTGCGAGGCCCCATTGGCATCTACATCGGCAGCAAGACGCCACCCGAGATTGCCGTCAGTGTCATGGCTGAAATTCTGGCTGTCAAAAATGGTGTGCCGCTTCCTCGGGATATTCAAGTTGGCCCGGCTAAAGATGACCTGGCGATGTCTCCAAATGAGCCCGGAGCGATGGTGTGCCATACAAGTGATCGAACATCACCGCGTCACACTGTTGAGGAAGGGTGATCCATGGTTTCAGAGTTTCATTGACGTATTCATGGATGCCAAGACACTTAAGCCAATTTAAATACTAGGTACCACGCTCGCGATGAGCCTTACATACATGCCCTGGCAGGGTTATGGAATAAGCTCGCCGATCGAGACAATTTGATTGCAAGATGAACAACTTCAACCTCCGCACTTTTGCCTCCATCACTTTGTGTGTTTCCGGCGTCACTCCAGCAATTGCGCAGCAAGCTGTGCTCGCAGCCGGTACGCTTGCCGAAGTAACCGTTATAGGAACCACGCCCGTGGGCAATACCGGCATTCCCATAAGCAAGTTCGCAGGCAATGTACAAACTCTTTCGCGCGACAACCTGACCACCGACACGGTGAATTTGGTCCAAAGAATCGACCAGTCGCTGGGCTCTGTCAATATCAACGACACACAGGGTAGCCCCTTCCAGGTTGACCTGAATTACCGTGGCTTTACCGCGTCACCAGCGCTGGGCACACCGCAGGGCCTGTCTGTTTTCCTAGACGGCATGCGGTTAAATGAGCCTTTCGGCGATGTCGTTTCATGGGACTCGCTCCCCCAACTTGCCATTGACAAGGTAACCTTGATTCCCGGCTCCAACCCCGTCTATGGGCTCAACACGCTGGGCGGGGCCATTGCGCTGACCACCAAAAACGGAAACACCTTCACGGGCAGCCAAGGAGGTATCAGCGTAGGCTCCTTTGGGCGCGTCAGTGTGGACGTAGAACATGGCAGCCATTCGGATGACGATAACCTTTATTTCGCAGCCTCGCTCTATAACGACAAAGGCTGGGCAGTCAACAACCCGAGCCAGGTGCGCCAACTCTTTGGCAAATACACCAGGTACATCACAGGCGGAGATGCAGCAGTGTCCTTGTTGTATGCAGACAATTTGTTGTACGGAAACCAGTCCGTGCCGCTATCCATGTTGGATAACGCTGCAAAAGGATATTCCCACCCTGATTACACAGGGTCACAGACATTCATGGTCAATGCGCAGGCCAATGTCGGGTTGGACGAGTCCAACACCATTTCGGGCAACCTGTATTTCCGCGACGTCACACGGGACATCCTGAACAGCAATGTCAACTTGGCACCTGCTGATTCCACTAACGACCCGAGTTGCACCACCAATCCAACAATTGACTGTCCTGCAGCTAATTTGTTGGCCCACTACAAACAACAGATCGTTGGTACCAACCTGCAATGGAGCAATACAGATTTTGCATTTGACAAGAATCAAATCACGAATGTGGGGGTGAATGCTGAATACAGTGATACTTCATTTGCAAACAGCGGCCAGTACGCAACGCTGAATTCCACAAACGGAATGGTGGCCGCCAGTGCGTTTATGTCCCAAGCGGACATCAAGTCCAGTAACCAACGCTACGGCATCTTTGCGACCAGCACCATCGATGCCACCGACAAGCTTTCGGTGACTGCCTCAGCGCGCTTTGACTATGCAAGTCTCAAACTTTCCGGTACCTCCTGTATCGACAACGATTTGTGCGACCTGAATGCTGGCATCGGCCTGGCGACTGCCGTGACCGGAGAGCATAGTTACCAACGGTTTAACCCTTCTTTGGGATTTACCTACGTGGTGGCTCCTGACCTGACAGCGTTTGGCAATTACGCGGAGGGCTTCCGCACACCATCAGCGATCGAGTTGGCGTGCGCTGACCCCGCAGCACCATGCAGTGGCGTGCCGAATGCCTTTGGCGCAGACCCAGAACTTCAAGCTGTTGTTTCAAAAACCTATGAGGTGGGAATGCGGGGCAATGTTGCCAACCTGCTGAAGTGGCGCACCTCTTATTACCGAACGGAACTTGAGAACGACATTCTTTTCAACCAGAGTTCACTGACCACCGGGTACTTCTCGAATGTGGGGCAAACGTTTCGGCAAGGCATAGAAATTGGCCTGGATGGCAAATTGGGGCAATTGGATTACTCCCTCGACTTGGACCGCATTGAAGCAACTTACCAATCTAGCTTTACTGTGGCAAATACATCCAACAGCGCTGCAGCCACACCTGTGCAGGCAGGCAATCGGATACCCAGCATTCCGCAGTGGGTTTTCAAGAGCCGCTTCAGCTATCCCGTGACTGCCCAGACCCGATTGGCACTTGGCATTCAGTCACAGGGTTCAACCTTCGCGCGCGGTGACGACAACAACGCGGATGTAAATGGTCAGGTCGCTGGCTTCACCATGGTAAAACTGGATATGCAGCACAGCGTCAACAAGC
>CAIQYP010000503.1 GCA_903876045.1 uncultured beta proteobacterium
GCAATTCCCAGCAAGGCGTGATAAATGCCCCAGACCGTACCCAGCAATCCGACAAACGGCGCGGTAGAGCCTACGGTGGCGAGCAGCACTTGCCCCGCTTGCAACTTGTTCAGCACGCCATGCAAGGCATCCCGCAGTACGCGGGTGAGTTGCTGAGAGCGGTCGCCCGCCGCAGCCAGATTACCAATGGGCACTGCGCGCGAGGCTTCGACCAGAGGAAGCAGCAGTTGTTCACGGTCCATAGCGCGCACCACGGTGAGACCATCGTCAAATGTCGCGGCCTGCCAGAAAGCCAGGGTGCTGCGAGTGACATCGCGGGTAGCGCGCTGCAGCAGCCAACCCTTCCAGAGCAATACCACCCAACTGCCCACCGACATGGCCAACAGCAGAACCGCAACCACCGTACTAATGGTGTCTCGGTGCATCAGCAAGTCAAGCGCATTCACTTCAGACCCAGCACATCAAACATGTCGAACAGGCCGGCCTTCTGGCCCGCCAGAAAGCGCACGGCGCGCAAGCTGCCTTGCGCATAGGTGGCGCGGCTGGAAGACTTGTGGCTGATCTCGATGCGCTCACCGGTTCCGGCAAACAGCACCGTGTGGTCACCCACAATGTCGCCGCCGCGGATGGTGGCAAAGCCGATAGAGGATGGATCGCGCTCGCCGGTCACACCTTCACGGGCATAGACGGCACAGTCTTTCAGATCACGGCCCAGCGCATCGGCAATCACCTCGCCCATTTTGAGCGCGGTGCCGGAAGGCGCATCGACCTTGTGGCGATGGTGCGCTTCGATGATTTCGATGTCGTAACCGGTGGACAAGGCCTTGGCCGCCATTTCCAGCAACTTGAGCGTGACGTTGACGCCCACACTCATATTGGGTGCCATCATGATGGCAATGTCCTTGGAGGCCTCAGCAATGACTGCCTTCTGCGCATCACTAAAGCCGGTGGTGCCAATCACTATCGCCACACCGAGTTCACGGCAAACTTTGAGGTGCTCCAGAGTGCCTTCAGGCCGGGTGAAGTCAATCAACACCTGACTGTCGGCAAGGCCCGCACGCAGGTCGGGAGTGATAAGCACCCCGGTAGGCTGGCCCGAAAACGAGCCCGCATCCTTGCCGATGGCGGGGCTTGAAGCGATATCCAGTGCACCGGTCAGACGGCAATCGTCTGCCGCACGGATGGCATCAATCAGCATCTGTCCCATACGGCCGGACGCACCGGCAACTGCGATTCTGTGGGTCATTGTCCCGTTCCTGTCAAAAAACCAAAGGCCCGGGAGCCTATTTGGCTAAAGGCTCAAGCGGCGGATAGTCGGATGGTGCCTTGACCGTGGCCGGGGCCAGTGGCACTGCGGGTGTCGCGGGCGGAAACTTTTGCAGGCTCTCCTCCGAGGCGGACATAGCGGGCAGTTTCTCAATTTTTGTCATGGACTTGAGGGTGGCGACAAACTCCGCCTCGGATGGCAGGTCATCCGCCTCAAAGCGGTCGAGATTGTTACCCTGGAAAAACACCGTCACATGGCGCGACTGCGACTCTGCGCCCTGACGCTTGTAAGTGAAAACATAGTCCCATCGATCTGCATGAAACAGGCTTGCCAGCAAGGGTGTTCCAAGAATGTCTTTGACCGTGCTTCGTGGCATGCCGGTCTTCAAGGCAGACATCTGTTCACGCGTAATGACATTACCCTGCACGCGGTCAAAGCGATACGGCGAAACTGTGTCAAGCCAGCTTTTGGGCGCAGAAACGCTGGAGCAAGCCGTCAAACCGCCCATAAGCAGAGCCAGTGGCAGCAGGGTCAGACGCAGGCGGAAGGATTCAAGCATGGATAGGGGCGTGAGCGATATGATTGGACCATTGTAGCGGCTGGGCCCTGGCAGGACATCCGGGCTATAGCGGCATTACCAGACACCATGACCAACATCGACGAACTCAAGAACACGGGGCTCAAGGCTACTTTGCCGCGCCTGAAAATACTGGAATTATTTCAGCGCGGAAAGAACCGTCACATGACGGCCGAGGACATCTACCGCCTCCTGCTGGAAGAAAACTCCGATGTGGGCCTGGCTACCGTTTACCGAGTCCTGACCCAGTTTGAACAGGCTGGCATTCTGAAACGCAGCCATTTTGAGAGCGGCAAGGCGGTCTATGAACTTGACGAGGGTCAGCATCATGACCACTTGGTGTGTCTGGACTGCGGTAAGGTGGAAGAGTTTTATGACGCCGAAATCGAAAAACGCCAACACGCCGTTGCCAAGGCAAAAGGCTTCACCATCACTGACCATGCCTTGAGCCTGTACGCCACCTGCAACCGGGAAAATTGCCCCAACCGGGGAACTTAAAGCCAGTTGGCTAGCCTTGCGCCATAGCCTTGCGATGGCGCTCGACGAATTCCTGATAGGTGTCGATGCCGCGCAATTGCAAAATGGTATTGCGCACTGCAGCCTCGACCAGCACGGCGATATTGCGACCGGCTACCACCTGAATAACCACCTTACGCACCGGCACGCCCAGCATGTCCTGGGTGAGTGGCTCATAAGGGATACGCTCGTATTCACGCTCCAAGGTCTCGCGCCGCACCAGGTGAACAATCAGCTTAAGGCGCATCTTGCGGCGTACGGCGGTCTCACCAAAAATGGCACGGATATCCAGCAAACCGATTCCACGCACTTCCAACAAGTTTTGCAGTAGTTCGGGGCAGCGACCCTCGATGGTGGTCTGGTTGATTCGATACAGATCCACCGCATCGTCAGCCACCAGCCCGTTGCCGCGTGAAATCAGTTCCAGCCCCAACTCACTTTTGCCCAGGCCGGACTCACCCGTAATCAGCACACCCAGGCCAAGAATATCGATAAACACGCCGTGCATTGAGGTGCGATCGGCAAAATGTTTGGACAGGTAGGCCCGCAACACATCAATCACGAAGGCCGATGACTCATGGGTAGAGAACATCGGGATTAACGCGCGCTCACACATGGACAACAACGCCTGTGGCGCCTGCTGGCCATCGGCTAGTACCAGCACCGGCGGCTCAAGGGTCACAATGCGGGCAATACGCCGGGCGCAATCTTCTGGGGCGGCACTGGTGATGTAGGCTACTTCGCGCTCACCCAGGATCTGGACACGATAGGGATGGATGTAATTGAGATAACCCACCAAATCAGCGCCGGAACGGGCGGCTCGCACCGCCACTTCGTCAAAACGTCGCTCTGAGGCACCCAGGCCGGCCACCCATTCCCAGCGCAGGGTCGAACGGAACTCTTCAAATAGTACGTCGGCACTGACTACGGTAGGTTTCACAGTGCGGCTGATAAAGGTAACTAATCAGGCGGTGCGCGCCGAATGCCACCCGGCGATTAGTCCGTGGAGCGCAGAAGAGTCGGTGCAGAGAGTGAGTTGATCACGCAAAGCCGCGTCGCTAAGCAGTTCTGCTATCTCCGACAGGATTTCCAGGTGTTTTTGCGTTGCAGCTTCAGGCACCAGCAGAAAAATCAACAAATTAACTGACTGGTCGTCCGGCGCATCAAAGCCAATGGGCTGCGCCAGTTGAAATACGGCGGCCAAGGGAGCCTTGAGCCCCTTAATACGGCCATGGGGGATGGCCACACCATGCCCCAACCCGGTTGAGCCCAAGCGCTCGCGGGAAAAAAGACTATCGGTCACCAAGGCCCGACTCAGCCCGTGCTGATTTTCGAACAACAAGCCGGCTTCTTCGAAAGCACGCTTCTTGCTGGTGACTTCCACTTTGGCGCAAACTTGCGCGGGAGGCAGGATTCGGGAGAGTTGATTCATGGTGAGTGGCCAGATTATGCACATAAAAAAACCGCCCTGAACGAGGGCGGTTTCCGTATTTATGCAGACTTATTGCATTACATCAGACGCTTGGGTGCCGCGTGATGATGGTCTTGTAGCCTGTCCTTGTGACGCACTACCTGGCGATCGAGTTTGTCGACTAACTCGTCCACCGCGGCATAGAGATCCTGGTGAGAGCTTTCAGCGAACATGTCGCTGCCCTTGACATGAATATTGCATTCCGCTCGCTGGCGGCGCTCCTTCTCCTTCTGCTTTTCCACTGTGAGTAGCACTTTGACATCTACAACCTGGTCAAAATGCCGCATGATGCGATCCAGTTTGGTCGTCACATAGTTGCGCAGGGCCGGGGTAACCTCCAAGTGATGACCGCTGATCGTCAAATTCATAAATAACCTCCAGTTGCTCTCAGGGTTTAAAAAGCGCTCGCAATAAGTAGAGCGCACAGGGAAATTTCTTCGTTCATTTTTTTATTTCGGTTGAATTCACTATGCGCCTGAAAACCTTGGTTTGCAACGACATTTTTTGATGCGCCGCAACACAACAAGGACATTTCCGCCCGTCCTTGGTGACTGCCCTTTTGATCACTCCTTTCATCCCCATACCAGTATTCATGGCTACCTCCAGCAAAAATTCAGCATCTTCCCCCCGCCCTGCCGGTACGCGCGGCACGCACATCGCCAGTTACCTGCTGGCTGCCAGTCTGTGTGCAGCCACTCTGATTTATGGTTTGCTACCCGGCCTGATTGCGGTGTGTCTGGGCTATCTGTTGGCATCGGCGCTGATAGGTCAGCAGCGCAAGCGTGGGCCGCATCTGAGCCCGGCCTGGTCGGCTGCGGTTGTGATTGTGGTACCCATCATCGGCCTGGGTGTTCTGTTTGCCAACGCCAAAGGAGTGGCCTTCGGTGCCGTGGCGCAATACCAGGCACTGCTGCACCATTTGGCAGGCACGGTGCTTGAGATCAGGCAAAAGCTCCCGCCCGATCTGGCCAGTCATTTGCCCGACGAGTTGCTGGCTGCCCAGACCTGGCTGGTGGAGTATCTGCAATCGCAAGCGCATGCGCTCTCCGGTTTTGGCACTGCGGGACTGCGGGGCGGGCTCTTGGTGTATGTCGGCCTCATCGTGGGTGCACTGATGGTGGGCACCAAACCATCGCCCAGCCAGGGACCCTTGCGCAGCGCGCTACGCCAACGCGGCAGCGACTTCATGAACGCCTTTCGGCAAATCGTGGTGGCACAGTTCTGGATTGCAGCCTTCAATGCGTCGTGCACTGCGCTATTTTTATGGCTGGCATTGCCACTCGCTGGCGTCCAGATGCCCTATGCAACCACGCTGATCGGCCTGACATTTGTGGCCGGCCTGATTCCCATCGTTGGCAACCTGCTATGCAACAGCATCCTGACCATTGCCGGGGTTTCGGTCTCGCCAACCGTAGGCCTCGTCTGCTTGCTGTTTCTGGTTGCGATTCACAAGTTCGAATATGTCATCAACGCCAAGGTAGTAGGCAAGCGCACCAACACCGCTGCTTGGGAACTGCTCAGTGTGATGTTTATCGGCGAGGCAATTTTTGGAGTGTCCGGATTGGTTGCTGCTCCGCTTTACTATGCCTACACCAAGCGCGAATTGCTGGACGCCGGACTGATTTAGAGTCTGGGTAATTTTGCGTAAATCTTGATGCCAAGCGCCGTGACTCATCCGCTGCGGTGCGATAATTTGAGCAGACCAACTCTCGGAGAGCACTCCTTGGAAAACTACCCCAGTCGGTAGCTTTCAACTCCCATCCATGCAAAGGGGTTGAAAGCAAGCCCCACCCCACGCTTTGCATTGATACCAACCCACTATGGGAGTGAGCCATGCTCAACATCTTTACGCTTGCCAATGGCCGACTCTTTCAAGAAGAAATTGAGTCGCTCGAAGAGCTATCCAAATTCCAGCCCATCTGGGTTGATCTGGAATCACCCACGCCAGACGAAAAGCACTGGATAAAGCAGTATTACGGACTGTCCATTCCGGAAGACGTGATGGACGAGGACATCGAAGAGTCCGCCCGCTTTTACGCCGAAGACAATGGCGAAATTCATATCCGCAGTGACTTTTTGGTGGCGGATGACGACGAGCCGCACACCGTGCGCGCCGCCTTTATTCTTAACCTGGTAAATGAAGACCTGCGCAGCAAGGGCATTCTGTTTTCCATCCACGACGAAGACGTGCCGGTGTTCCGCCTGCTGCGCATGCGCGCACGCCGCGCGCCGGGTCTAATTGAAGACGCCAAGGAAGTGCTGCTCAAGTTGTTTGATGCTGATGCCGAATATTCGGCTGACACGCTGGAAGGCATTTACGACGAGTTGGAAAAGGTCAGCAAGAAAGTGCTGTCTGGCAACGTGACGGATGCCATCGCCGGTGAAGCCTTGGGGGCGATTGCACGACACGAAGACATGAGTGGTCGCATTCGCCGCAATGTGATGGATACCCGGCGCGCTGTCAGCTTTTTGATGCGCAGCAAAATGCTCAACTCCGAGCAGTTTGAAGAGGCGCGCCAGATTTTGCGAGAC
>CAIQYP010000504.1 GCA_903876045.1 uncultured beta proteobacterium
AGTCGGTGCCGGGTTGACTGCAAACTGTGCAGCTGTCGGCGTCGGAACCGTCGGCAACAAGGTACCACCGCTCACGCCCTGCACCTTGTAGGTGAACAGCGAGATCTGCTGCAGCGTGTTGTCGATAAAGCTGCGATCCGTAGCAGGCACAAAGAAGGTCACATCGGCCAATGCCGTACCGTTGGCGGCCAAACCACCTGAGCGGGTGATCAGGAAACCGTTGGTCGGTGGCGTGGCAGATACCCAACTCACATTCGCGCTAAAGGCTTGTGCGGCAGCATCCCACACTGGATCAGTGGCACTGACGCTGCTGATGGCACCAGGCAGGCCGGCAACTTGCGAACCAACCGAGTAACCGGCCGAGTTAAAGGCCACCACTTTGTATTGTGCATTTGCTGCGCCGTTTGCAACCGGATCGATCCAGGACGTCGCGTTGGCTGCCACCACGTTGGGCAATACACCAGCAGGATTCTGGGTAGCTTGCGCAGCAGACTGCGGAATCGTGGCGGGCAGCGCGGGGTTGACCCACAGGCCATTCACCACGTTGGAATTCCAGGTCGTGCCGCCGTCGTTGGAGCGCTGCACCAGGAAGCCCAGTTCGTTCTTCTTGTTGCCAGGCGTCGCCGCATCACCAGCCGGTGTCGGATCAATCCAGCTGACCAGATTGCCGGTTCCGCTGCTGGCCAACGTTACGCTGGTCACGGTCGGTATACCCAATGCATCGGGCGGTAATTCCTTGAAGTCGAACGAGATAACGCGCATGAAGTCGTTTTCTTCGTGACCCAAGATGTGGCAATGCCAGATGTATTCCCAGTTGAAATTGTGCATTTCATTGGTCACTGTCGTGGCCAGACCGGTGTTCGGGTCGACCTGGCTGAAGCCACTGGTCACGCCCAAAGGTTGGGTCGGGTCAAGCGGACGCACCGACTGCGGCACACCGAACGGCGCCTTGGGCGACTTCGGCTTGATGGCCATGTAGATGTCTTCCAGCGGGTTCATCTTGACGGTTTCTTTCCAGCCGAATTCGGCCGGGTCGAGTGCCACCACGGTGCCATCCCAGCCCACGCGGTTGATGACTTGCACGTTGAACAGGTGGAAGTGCACGACGTGGGTGTCCACACCGTTGTGCGTGACCTTCCAGATCTGGGTTTCGCCATCGGCGATCTGCTCGGTCGGAGGATCGACATAGCCCACCGGAATGGTGGTCTGTGTCAGCACCGAGGTGAAGGGCAGCTCGACCGAGAAGGTCGCATTCATGCGGCCATAGTTCTGGTCAAACAGTTCCTGAATGCCCTTGTTCTGCACCTTCCACGATTTTGTTGTGGAGGTGACTACCGTGGCGGCTGCACCAATGCCACCGGTGTTGACACCGGCGTTCAACACCACTGAAGGTGCGCTGATGTACGGTCCACCCGCAGTGTCGAGCACGATGCTGGCCAGGCGCTGACCGGCTACGTCGAGCACAGCGTGTGCAGTGCCAGCCACAGCGTTGGGGAAGGCTGGGTCCAGACCGCCCACCAGGGTGACCGTAGGCGTCTTCTTGTAGCCTGTGCCCGCGCTGACCACCTGGAAGCCGGTCACAGTTTGCGCGCCGGGTGCCGAGAAGGTGAAGTACGGCTGCTGCGTGGTACCTGCATAGATGCGGGCCAGGTTGTCCTGGAAAACTTTGCCATAGGCGGCGTTCTGCCAGGATTCCGTGACGACGGGCACTTCCTGCGAAGCGGCGAAGGCTGCGGGCAGGGCTTGGACGAATGGTCCGCCCTGTTGAACACCAGGAGGCAAGTTGTTGGAATTCAGAACCGTGTCAAGCATCGCAGCAGGAGCTGCGCCGTTGAACTGCGAAGCGCCAACGTGGATACGCATCATGGTGCGTGTGTTGGGGCCTTGGCCTGGCAAAGTGGAAGGTGCGCCGCCGGAAGCAGTCATGTCTGCATCGCCGGTGTAGTAATCCACGCGGGCATCGAAGCCAGGGTTGGGGGCCGGGCAGTCGTTATACAGAATCAGGGTCTTGCCGGCATATTGCGAGAAGTCGATCACCAGATCGGCACGCTCGGCTGGGCCTAAGTAAAGACCATGGTCCAGCACGTTCAGCACCGTAACAATACGGCGCAGTTGCTGATACGACACGGGTGTGGACGGAATCACGTTGGGCATGGCCAGGAAGCCGCCTTCGGTGCCGATCTGGATGATGTTCGGGCCTGCAGCAGCAGGATCCGGAATGCCACCTGGACGACCGTCGTAGGTGTTCTGCGAGTAGTAGGCGATGCTGCCATCGGGGTTGTAGCTGTTGCCGACCGTTGGAAGTCCGGAGGAGATGTTGCCCGGCAGGCTGGCGGGGACCATGGGAACTTCGGTGTTGACCGACACGACCAAGCTTGCAACTGAAGCGGGGTTAGCAATCGGATCGTGCACATTGACAGGATCGTTCAGAGTGACGATCGGTGCGGTGGTGTAGCTCAGCGTCTGGCCTGCTGGGGCTGATGCCTTGATGTCGACGATGCTGCCGTCCATCGTGTTGAGGATCAGCTTGACCACGGGTACGACTCCGTGGTCGTCGGCTGGGACCACAGCGGTGGTAGCTGCGGAGTATGCGAGGCCGCCGTTGGCAATGCCAATGGACAAAGGCTCGGCCACATACAGACCCAGATTGACATAGCGCTGGCCGTCTGCATTGAGCAGACGGAAGCGGTAGGACTTGGGCTCTACATTCAAATTGGGGTACGCCACACCGTTGATCAACGGGGTGTCGGCAAAGGCTTCCTGCACGGCACTGGCGTTGTCTACGTCACCAGCGGGCATGGCCAGCGGCGCGGGGAACACAGGCCAGAACCAGGGGCCGTAATCCCAGCGACCGGCGGGGTTGGTGCCGTCGATGGAGTTGGGGTTCTGGTTGGCTTCATAGACGTGCGGGAACCACAGGTCACCGTAGGTGCCCCATCGTTGCTTGGGGTTGCCGTTCGCATCTACGTTCCACTTGGCATCTTCAATGTTGACGTCCTTGGGTACGAAAGTCTTGGTTTCGTAAATCAGGGGGATTTCGTCCATGCCTGCCAGGGCGCCACCGGCGGCCTTCATTTTGGCTTCGGTTGCGTCGTGAATCAGGAACGCAGAAACAACGCCCGCGTACACATTTAAACGGGTGGCTGCGTAGGTGTGGTCGTGGTACCACTCCATGCGCGAGCTCTGGTTGTTCGGGTAAAAGTAGGTTTGTGTGCCAGCACCGAAGTCAGGCATGTCGGGCACGTTTTGCGTGGTCTCGCCGCGCAGATAAGGCGTGCCGGTTTCGCCAGAGGGTGTGATCCAGGAGTGGGGCTGGCCGTCCGAGATCCAGGGTGTGTCACCACCGTGCAAGTGAATCATGGCGCGGTTTTGCGAGTACATCTCTGTGTCGGCTGGAGCCGCAGGGTTCACAGCACCGAGTGGGCCGAGTCCGCTGCCAGGTACGGTCACATCGGTGGGGATGAAGATGTCGCCACCACGGGTGTTGGTCAGGGGGTCAAAGCGGCCGGTGGGCAGGTAGTTGTCAAAGCGCAGACGCACGGGCACACCGGACTGGCTGTCGATGATGGGGCCGAGGTAATGGGGCTTGTCGCCCACGCCATAGACGTTGTTGCCCTTGTTGTCCAGGATGGCTGTGCCGTCCAGATAGAACAACTGGTAGGTTGAAGTGCCAGAGGGTAGGTTGGCGGTGGCGATCTGCACGTAGCCGCGCAGGGTCGTTCCACCGGTGACCACATTGCCGGTCTTCACGACAGCGGGCAGGTCGGCGTGCAGTTGTTCGCGGTATTCGACCACGGCGATTTCGTAGTAATCGGCATCGGGGAACGAAACAGAGTGACCGTTGGCGCCGACAGTTTCCTTGATGGCTGTGGGGATGTGCTTGCCCAGCAGACTGGGGTTATGGGCCACCAGAGCAGGGTTGGTGGTGTAACCGTCCACCATGGGCAGGTTGTCGACGAACTTGCGCAATGCAATGCCCGTGTCACGCGTCGCACCAACAGCAGCACCGGGGCTGTAGTCGATTTGGATACCCTGTGGGCTGTTGGCAAAGAAGGTACCCTGCTTGAACGGGTTACCGGCGTTGTCGGTGTTATCGGCCCAACCGGCGCCAGCGAGGGCGAGTGGGGTAAAGCTGGCACCGGCAAGCATCAGTCCAAGACTGAGGCAGGCACGGGACACAGGGCGTAGAGCGGTCTTCGGTTGACGATTCCGCAGGTTCGTATGTTTCATAAAATCCCAAGTTGAGTGACAGAAAGGGTTCGGAGCCACGCCGTGTGGATTCCGTAGCTGTACTGTCAGTTTTTCCGGGATTTATAGAAATATCACGTTGACCATATTTTTCACTACCGTGTCTGCGGTAGTGCATGGCAAAGCTACACCGAGATCAATCCTTCACGAATTGCATACTGCGTGAGTCCCGCGATGTTGTGCTGATCGAGCTTGCGCAAGATGTTGCGCCGGTGGACCTCAACCGTGCCTTGTGCGATGAATAATTTTTCGGAAATGGCAGCCGATGTCATGCCGATGGCGACGAGTTTGAGCACTTCAATTTCGCGGCGGCCCAACACCGCTTCGGCACTGGTCTGTGCTGGCTTGGCCATCAGCATGGCAGCACACTGCTGGCACATAAAGCGATTGCCCGAGGCCACCGCCCGAATACCGGACAAAAGCTCGATGCGCCCTGCAGCCTTGTTGACATAGCCCAGCGCGCCGGCGTCCAGCATGTTGGTGAGGATGCGCCTGTCCAGGTGGCTGGACAATGCCAGCACCCGCACGCCCGGGCACTCCTGGCGCATGCGCTGCGTCAGCGCCACACCATCCAGCCCCGGCATGGAAATATCGGTCACCAGGATGTCTGGCGCAAGGTCTTTCGCCATCGCCAGCGCTGCGAGGCCATCGCCCGCCTCACCCAGTACATCCAGATCGGGCTCACGCGCCAAAATTTCGCGCAGAGATTCCCGCACGATGGCATGGTCATCTGCCAGCAATAGTCGAATCACGGTCTTTCTCTTTCAATTGATGGCGCAAGGCCCGTGCAGGAATCATAAGCGACACGCTGGTACCTACGTCAGGTGCACTGTCAATTTTTAGCGTTGCGCCAAGCAAGTTCATGCGCTCACGCACACTGTAGAGCCCATAGCTCAGCTTGGAGCTGGGTTTTTGCATCTGGCTCACGTCAAAGCCTTTGCCGGCATCGACCACGGCCACAGTAATCATGCCGCTGTAGCCATCGGTGCGGACGGAGACATCAGCCGAGTCGGTGTCGGCATGCTTCCAGACATTGATCAGCAGTTCGCGCACCGTACGGTAAATGGCGCCACCGAGGGATTCGTCCATATGCACCTCAGCCTCCCATTCGATATGCACGATCAGGCCATAGGTGTTTTGCATCTCCTCGGCCAACCATTGCAATGCTGCATGCAAGCCATCCTGCTGTAACACGGGCGGGCTCAGATGGTTGGAGATGGAGCGCACCGACTGGCTTGAGCGATCGACCACGGACTCAATGTCACCCAGTTGATGCAGCACCTGCTCACGCCCTTCAAACTGTTCTGGAAATTTCAGAGATTGCAACTTGAGCTTAAGCACCGTGAGGCTCTGACCCAGGTCGTCGTGCAGGTCTTCAGCCAGCGAACGGCGTTCGCGGGTTTCGGTTTGCATCAATTGGTCGGCCAATGTGCCGAGTTGCACCGTGCTGTTGCCGACCATTTTTTCCAGGTGGAATTGGTACTCCAGGCTTTCGACTTCCACCTCCTTGCGTTCGGTCACATCGCTGTTGGATAAGACGGCACCACCCTGCTCTGCTGCCATGGGCTTGGCCACCAGGCTGAACCAACGTTGTCCCGTTTTGGTATTGCAGGCGTAGTCCAGTTGAAAGTTGGAGATGAGCCCCGCCAGCACCGCTTCAATGCCGCCTCGCACGGCTTGGGCATCCGCTGGGGAAGAGAAATAACAATCGTCATCGCACAATGCCAGAAAATTGGAGTCCACACTGGTATGCACTGCTGCCGCATGGGGGCAAGGCCCGGATTCATCGGTGAAGCGGCGCCAGGCCTCGTTGACCTTGAGCACCATGCCACTGCGATCGAGCACAACGATGGCATCGCCAATGGACTCCATGATGGCGACGCTGAAGGCCTCGCTCCTGCGCATGAGTTCTTCAGACTTCTTGCGTTCGGTGACATTTTCTTTGGTGAGCAGCAGGTGCGTCAACGTGCCTTGTGCATCCGTCATGGCCGAGATGGTCTGGCTCTCCCAATACAAGCTGCCATTCTTGCGGCGACTTTGCAGCGTACCTTTCCATACCTTGCGGGCGTGGATGTTGGCCCAGAACTGCTCGCGCTCCGCTTCGGTTGAGAATTGGGATTGAAGCACTGCAATCGGCGTACCGATCAAGTCCTGCGCACTGAAGCCCGAAATCTGGGCATAACCTGCGCTCACGTATTCAATGTCGCCATTCACATTCGCAATCAAAGTGGCCACCGGACTTTGATCCACCGCGCGACCGAACTTTTGCAGTTCTGAGGTCAGGCTATTGGCCATGTCTGCGCCGCGCTTTCGCGTGCTGAGCTCCAGCCAGGTGATGATGCTCAGGAGCAGCCCTAAAAGAAACATGCTGCGCAGATATCTCTGGGGCCGCTCGAGGTCCAGGCCAGCTTCAAAAGCCGGCAGACTGTGAAAGCGCAGCGTCCAGACCTGGCCTCCAAAACGAAAGGGGCTGCTGCTGCTGAACAGGGGCACATGGCCAGGCGCCACGTAAGAATGAACTGTGCTGCGAAACAGCGGCACCGCGTCGGCGCTAACCTGTTCGCCCTCGAACAACTCCAAGGCAATATCGTCGAGCCCGGCCCTTGGCTGGTGCTGCATCAGGTCTGCCGCGTCCAATGACATGTAGACCATGGGCGCCGCATCTTTGGCATGTCCCGTGCGTTTAAGCAGTTCACTGTCGTCCACCGGCAGGTACATCGTCAATCTGGCATGCCGGGGAATGGCGGACTCAGGCAGATGCAGAGGCATGTCCCTGCTGGCAAACGGTGCGCGGGTTTCCAGCGCATGGGCAATGGCTGCACGTTGCTTGTCGTCGCTCTGGGCATCCAAAGTAGTCAATCCAAATCGGCAGACCTCGGGGCATTCAGCCTGCATCTCTATCGCGCGCAAATAGTCGCTTCCCGGCTTTGCACTGCCATCGCCCTTGAAGTAGTTGGCCATGACACCCACCGAAGCCAAAATGCCTTCGTAGTGATGGCTTTGATCTTCCGCGTTGTTCGTAATCTCCAGCGCCCTGTGCGAAAAATCATTGCCCAGGCTTTGCATGGCAACCGCTGCAGCACTCTGGTATAGCCAAAGACCGCTTATTGCGCCAACCACGAGCGGAATAAGGGCCAGGAACCAGATGGAAACCATCCAACGCAGCTGCGAGGCAAATAGCGACCGAAACCTCACAGTGAATCACTTTCTTTATATTTACAAGCTTTCGCTTTAGATTTTCTCCAACGATTACGTCGAATTTTTGACGCATGTCAAATTCATAATAACGACAAAACCGGCAACCACAAAGTGGCCATGAAAAATGAAAGCTGGGTTTCATATTGAGTATTTGTGCAGGGGAATATATTCAAGACATGCAGCGCAATTCTTCTGAACACCCAGGCGCACAGGGCGCCTGGTTAGTTGCCATCCGACCGGCCAGTCTGCCTTTGGCTTTAGGCCCGGTTGTGGTGGGCGCGGCCATGGGATTTGCCCGCACCGGATCGATTCCGGTAACGCTGTTTTGCATGGCAGTTGCCGGTGCATTGCTGATGCAAATCCTCACCAACCTGCAAAACGATATTGGCTTTACAGACCGTGGTGGCGAGCATATCGGACAACGCAAAGGCCTGCCCCGCGCCACCGCTCGCGGCTGGTTGAGCCGACAAGCCGTGCGGCTTGCCATTGTGTTGTTGTGCGGCGTTGCAGTGGCGCTGGGCCTCGGCATGGTGATGCTGCGCGGCTGGCCGGTGTTGGCCATCGGCAGTGCTTCCCTGGTGGCTGCGTTGGCCTATATGGGCGGCCCCAAACCGATTGCCTACACGCCGCTGGGAGAGCTTACGGCGTTTGTATTTTTTGGTCTGGTGGCAGTGATGGGAACGGACTGGTTATTGACCGACCAACTCAGTGTGGTCAGTGCGTTATCTGCCGCCGCCATAGGATGCCTGTCGGCTGCTGCACTGGCGGTCAACAACCACCGGGACCGGGAGCATGACGCCCTGGTCGGCAGAAAGACCTTCGCCGTGTTGTTGGGTGCGCGTGCATCCAAGCGCCTGATGGCGGCATTGCTGGCGTGCCCCTTCATCATGGCATTGGCAATGGCGGGGCTGCAATCACAAGTCGTGTTTCTACTACCGCTCATGCTGGCCCCTGCGGCAAAACAACTGCACTGGGATTTCTGTGAATGTCCGGAAGGCGTTGCCTTCAACGCAATTTTGTTTCGCGTGTTCCGGCTGGAGTTCCGCTTTGCCGTGATGCTGGCTGGTGCGGCGGTGCTTTCCAGGGTGCTATAGCGCGGGCACTTCGGCAGGGCGACTGACCAACGCAGACAGCGCTGCCACGCCTATGGGCGCACGGGCCAGCCAGGGCAACAGGAAGGTGCGCTTGGATAAGCCGTTGGCCACACGGTCCATCTGGGTCTGCTCACCTGCAAGGCGTGCGGCGAGCAAGGGGTCTTGGGTGCCGGCAGCCAACACGCTCTTGTTGATGATCCAGGCAAAGGGCTCAATCCTGGCGCGGCGCAAGTCCTCTTGCAATGCTTGCGCCTGCGACACGGGCGTGGTCTCGGGCAAGGTCACCAAAATGATCTTGGTGTAGTCCGGGTCTTGCAGCCGCATCAACGGCGTAATAAGACGGTTGCTGGCCTGCCCTTCAAACTCGCGCATCATTTGCCGGTGGTAAGCGCCAGTAGCGTCCATCAGCAAGAGCGAGTGACCGGTGGGCGCGGTGTCCAGCACCACAAAGGCGCTGCGCGCCTCAGACACCACGCGCGCAAAGGCGTGGAACACGGCCACCTCCTCGGTGCAAGGCGAGCGCAGGTCTTCCAGCATCAACGCCCGCTCTTGCGCGTCCAGATGCGGGCCTTTGGCGGCCATGATCTTGTCCACATAGCGCTGCGTTTCCACGAGCGGATCGATGCGGTCGACCTTCAGTCCGGGTAACTCACCGGCCAGGGTGACGGAGAGGTGGGCCGCCGGGTCGGTGGTGCTGAGGTGCACGCTTTTTCCCCGTTGCACCAGACCCACCGCCAGAGCGGCGGCCACTGTGGTCTTGCCCACACCGCCTTTGCCCATCACCATGATCAGGCCATGGCCGGCTTGCGCCAAGGCATCGGCCAGCGCATCCAGCCCCTGGCCCTGCGTGACGCCTTGCGCTACGACCACCATTGCAGGCGGCTCATTGCCCTGCCCGAGCAAGGCACGCAAAGCTTGCAGGCCCACGGTGTCAAAGGCACGCAAGGGTACGCGGTCCTGCGGCAAAGCCCGAAGGTTCGGCGGCATGGCCTGTAGCGCCTGCGCGCCCAGGTCTTCAATGGCACAGGCAATGGCATCGTCACGCGCGCTGGCGTGGAACACACCGTTGACGACCAGGCGCTGGTTGGACAGCCCCAGTGATTTGAGTTCGTCCGAGGTGCGCGAGGCCTCGTTGATGGCACCGGTGTCGGGCCGCGTCACCAGCACCACCGTGGTTTGCCTGGGGTCACTCAAAGCGTCGAGTGCGGCCTTGAAGCGCACCTCCTGCATCTTCAGTCCCGAATGGGGTCCGAGGCAGGAAGCCCCCCGGTCGTTGCCCGCCAAAAAGCCGCTCCAGGCTTTGGGCAGGCTGAGCAAGCGCAGGGTGTGGCCTGTGGGCGCCGTGTCGAAAACGAGGTGGTCATAAGCCTGGTCCGCATCCGACAACAACGAGGCGAACTCGTCAAAAGAGGCAATCTCGGTGGTGCAGGCACCAGACAGCTGCTCGCGCACGGTGGCCAATTCTGCATCGCTGGAATCGGCAGCCATTTGCGCCACCACGCGCTGGCGGTAGGCCTCGGCAGCGTTGTCGGGGTCGATATTCAGCACCGACAAGCCCGGCACCAATGGCACCGGCACGGGTGTGTTCTTCAGCTCCACGCCCAGCATCTCGTCCAGGTTGGTGGCGGTGTCGGTGCTGACGAGCAGCACCCGTTTGCCGCTATCCGCCAGATACAGCGCCACCGCAGTCGAGAGCGAGGTCTTGCCAACGCCACCCTTGCCAGTGAAAAACATATGGCGGGAGGGATGATTCAGCAAACCAAGTAAGTGCACCATGACCACTCTCAATTCGAACTAACGCCATTGAGCCAAAACCATGCTGGCTCAGGCCGGCACCTTTGTCCGTATGCTGCTGCGCCTAACGCGGAGTCCACTTGATAGTTATCAATCATTGGGAAAATGGGAGATCACTACTGATATATATCAATTGGTTTTGTCTACCTGGCGCCCACACTCGGGCTAGTTCATTCAGGAGATCACCATGAAATTGCTTACCGACCTGTTCACCACCGACTATGGAATCATGAGCATCAGCGGGATTATCTTCATGCTTGGTATGGGAGTGTTCTTCTACCGGTTTTTCACCAACAAGATGAATGAGCCTGTTTCAAAACCCGACCAGTAATTGCACTGCAGTCAAGCGGTGGTCAACCCCTCAGGCTTGACGATCCGGTAAGTTCGACCCTGCTTGTCCAGGGGTTCGATAACGCCTTCGCGCACGAAGTGGCTCACTTCACGGCTGACTGTTTCCATCTTGAGATCGACCATGGAGCCAATATCTTCCCGACTGAAAAGCGTGACCAGGTCACTATCGGTGGGGCTGCGCATCTTGAGAATGAAGTTGGAAACCCGCTGGCGCGCAGTGCCGAAATTCAGGTCCGCCAACCAGTCCTCCGCCTCTTTCTGGTTGTGCGACCACTTCCTCATCAAACTCTGGTGTAAGCGCGGCGATTGCACACCCAGTGATTGAATGATGTCCAGGGGAATGCGGCAGACTGAAGTCGCGGTCAGTGCCACCGCATCCGTTTCATACTTGCCGTGCACCAACGCCTCCAGGCCAAGGACATCGCCCTGGCGCATTACCCGCACGATGCGTTCACGGCCATCGCTCGTGGTACGCACCAGTTTGACCATGCCCGAGCGCAAGGTGAAGAGACCCGTCGCATGTTCGCCTTCTTGCGCCAACACAGCGCCAACCGCGTATTCCAGATCATCAATCGGCGCGTGAATTTTTGAAAAGTCCGATTCATCCAGATCGGCAAACAAGACCATTTCACGAATTGCGCAATTGCGGCAATCTGAGGTTCCGCGCCAGGCGGAAGCTGTTTTGATGGGTATCACCGTCTTAACTCCCTTGGTGTGTTTAGCGAGACTAGCGCTATTTCAACATCTGGCGATTGCCGCAGCAGTGCCAATGCTACAGAAACCAAAGCGCCCAACGCAGCCGAAACCCATAAGGCTCCTGCACCCAACCGCTCCATGCACAACCCGAACAGCCAGGGCGCCAAAGCTTGGGCCAGACGCGCCGGCACCATTAGCAAGCCTTGCCGTTCGCCATAGCCCTGCGGTCCGAACAACGCGAGTGGTAGCGTGCCCTTGGCAATGGTCAGTACCCCATTGCCCGCGCCATGCAGGAGGGCAAACAGTACCGCCGCCGGAGCACCCGAAACGGCCAGGGCGATGGCGCCCAGCGGATGCATGACGGCCGCAACGCGGGCGCTCAGCAGCGGGTGCGCGCGGCGCAGCACACCAAACTCCAGCAGACGGCCGGCCACCTGCGCCGGGCCGATCAATGCGCCTGCTGTCACGGCCATCGACAGAGTGACGCCACTGGCGGAGAGCAACGTGGGCAAGTGTGCGGCCATGGCGGTGCTGATGAACCAGGTCAAGGCAAACACCAGGGCCAACAGCACGGCGCTACGAAGGGGCACCGGGGGCGCGGCAGAAACAGATGTGGTGATGGGCGTGGAGGCAGTTGCAGTGGCGGTGGCGGTGGCGGCACCTGCATCATCGGACAGTTGATTGGCCTGCAATGCTCTTCCAGATTGAACCTTGGGCAGGGACAAATTCAAAGGCAGGCCGAGCAGCACATGCAAACCAGCCCAGACAAAGCAGGTGTTGCGCCAACCCATCCAGGCTTCCAGCGCCATCGACAAGGGCCAACCCACGGTGCTGGCAAATCCAGCGATTAACGTGATGCCCGTAATCACGTTGCGCGAATCGCGCCCATACAGCCGCACAAGCGTGGCAAACGCGGCCTCGTACAGTCCGCCGGCCATGCCCATGCCAATCACCATCCAGGCCGCGAACAGGCTCCAACGCCCGCTCGCAAGACCCAATGCAGCCAAGCCCATGGCAAACACGATGTTGCTGAATGCCAGCACCGGTCGCCCGCCAAAAGAATCAATCGCGCGCCCGGCACGCGGGCCTAAGAAGGCGGAGATCACCAGCCCGGCAGAAAACGCGGCAAAAACCGTGGCGGCGCTAACCCCCAGGTCGCGCGCCATCGGCACGGCCAGGATCGCTGGCAGGTAGTAGCTGGAGGCCCAGGCCAGCGTTTGCGCTGTGCCCAGGGTCAGTACCGTGCGGGTTCGGGGGGTGCTTGGCATGGAGCTATTGTCCAATGCCCGGCGTCTACAAAGAACGCTGGTTCACGCGCTTGCTCAGTTCTTCCGCGCTTTCCTTGCGCTCGCTATAGCGGTCCACCAGATAGGGCGCTACGTCCCGCGTCAGCAGGGTGAACTTCATCAACTCTTCCATCACGTCCACCACGCGGTCGTAATAGGCGGAAGGCTTCATGCGCCCGGCTTCGTCAAACTCCATAAAAGCCTTGGCCACCGAGCTTTGGTTGGGGATGGTGAGCATGCGCATCCAGCGCCCCAGAATGCGCATCTGGTTTACGGCGTTGAACGACTGCGAGCCACCACTGACTTCCATCACCGCCAGCGTTTTGCCCTGCGTGGGGCGTACCGCGCCCACCGAGAGTGGAATCCAATCGATCTGGCTTTTCAGGATGCCGGTCATGGCGCCGTGGCGCTCGGGCGAGGTCCACACCATACCCTCAGACCAGGCGGCCAGCGTGCGCAACTCCTGCACCTTGGGGTGGCTGTCGGGCGCGCCGTCGGGTTGCGGCAAATCCTGCGGGTCAAACACTCTGACCTCGGCACCCATAGCCGTCAGCAGGCGTGCCGCTTCCAGCGTCAGCAGCTTGCTATACGAGCGCTCGCGCAACGATCCATACAGCATGAGGATGCGCGGCGCGTGGGTGGACGGAGTTGGGGCGTGCAGACGAACCGGTTCGGGCAAACGAAAGCATGCGGCGTCAAGGTTGCTGCTGGGCAGCGCGGTATTCAAAATGCGAGCTTCAGACACGTTGGCCTTGCGCGTTGACCACCGCTTCGCCGTCTTCCTTGCTAAAGGCCGCGCGCTGTGGGTCGGGCAGGATATCCAGCACCAACTCGCTGGGGCGGCACAGTTTGGCCCCCAAGGGCGTGAGCACCACCGGGCGGTTCATGAGGATCGGGTGTTGCACCATGAAGTCCAACAGTTCATCCTCGCTCCACTTGGCGTCGCTCAAACCCAACTCAGCATAGGGCGTGCCTTTTTCGCGCAGCAGTTCGCGCGCACCAATACGCATGGCTGCCAGCAGTTCCTGCAACGTGGTCCTGGTTGGCGGGGTCTTGAGGTACTCAATCACTTCGGGTTCAACACCGCTATTGCGGATCAAAGCCAAGGTGTTGCGTGAGGTGCCGCAAGCCGGGTTGTGATAAATCGTGATCGAGGCCATGTTCATGCTCCTTTGATGGTTTGTTGCACGGCTACGCCGCTCTCGTACCAGTCTTTTGAGTTGTTGACGATATGGACCACCAGCAACATCACCGGCACTTCAATCAGCACGCCCACCACGGTGGCTAACGCGGCACCCGAGTTGAAGCCAAACAGACTGATGGCTGCGGCCACGGCCAGCTCAAAGAAGTTGGAAGCACCAATCAGCGCGGATGGACAAGCGATGTTGTGCTTCTCACCCACCGCACGATTGAGCCAATAGGCCAACGCCGAATTAAGAAACACCTGAATCAGAATTGGCACGGCCAGCAGGCCAATCACCAGCGGTTGCTTGAGAATGGCCTCGCCCTGAAAGGCGAACAGCAGCACCAGCGTGAGCAGCAGCGCGGCAATCGACCAGGGACCGATCTTGGCCATGGTGGCCTCAAACGCGGCCTCGCCATTTTTAAGCAAAACTTTGCGCAACAACTGCGCGAGGATCACCGGGATGACGATGTACAGCACCACGGAGGTCAGCAGCGTGTCCCAGGGCACAGTGATGGCGGAGATGCCCAGCAAAAAACCTACCAACGGTGCAAAAGCAATCACCATGATGCTGTCGTTCAACGCCACCTGCGACAAGGTGAACAGCGGGTCACCCCCGGTCAAGCGGCTCCAGACAAAAACCATGGCGGTGCAGGGTGCTGCGGCCAGCAGAATCAGACCGGCAATGTAGCTGTCGAGTTGGTCTGGCGGCAGCAGCGGCGCGAACCAGTGGCGTATAAAAATCCAGCCCAAAAAGGCCATGGAAAAAGGCTTGACCAGCCAGTTCACAAACAGCGTGACGCCAATGCCTTTGACGTGCTTGCGCACCTCGCCCAAAGCGCCAAAGTCCACCTTCACCAGCATGGGGATGACCATGACCCAAATCAGCAAACCCACCGGCAGATTGACCTTGGCGTATTCCATTGCGCCAATGGCCTGGAACACACCGGGAAAGAACTGCCCTAAGGCGATCCCGGCGACGATACAGAGCAAAACCCACACGGTCAGGTAGCGCTCGAACACGCTCATGGGGGCACCTGCGGCCTGCTTGGCCGTGACTTCACATTGAACAGACATGGGGACTTTCTTGAGGTTCTTCGGGCTTTTCAGGAATGGGCCAATTGACGGGCGCTGGACTGCAGCAGGGCTTGCTCCAGCTTGGCATCGGGCAGGCTGCAAAACAATTCCAGACGGCGCTTGATCGCATGCAGTGTCTTGCGGAAGGCTTCCAGCTTCTCAACATCACTGCCGTCGCCTTCCGATGGATCGGGGTAGCTCCAGTGTGCCGTGGCGGGATGGCCGGGCCAGACCGGGCACACCTCACCTGCGGCGTTGTCGCACACCGTGATGATCAGATTCATCTGCGGCGCATCGGGGCCGGCAAAGACGTCCCAGCTTTTGCTGTGCAAGTATTCGGTGCCAATGCCGGCGTTTTTCAGAACCTGCAGGCCCAGCGGGTTGGGTTGCTGGTTATCACGCGGGCTACTGCCAGCAGAAAACGCCTGGAAGCGACCCTTGCCGATGGTGTTGAGCAAGGCCTCAGCCAGAATGCTGCGGGCCGAGTTGTGGGTGCACAGGAACAGGACGTTCAAAGGTTTGGTTTCGTTGGTCATGGGAAGGGGCGTTAGGACGTGGAAGATGATGGTGAAGAGGGATTGCACAGCGCTGGTTGCTGGCTCATGCAGGGCTGGCCCTGGCAGCAGTTTTGGGTGAGATAAGCCAGCACCGCATTCATGCGATCGAACTGGGCGCGGTAAATTAGATTGCGCCCGACCCGCTCCTGTGTGATCAGGTCGGCGTGCAGCAGTTCTTTGAGGTGAAACGACAGCGTGTTGGCCGCCACGCCCAGGCTCTCGGACAGGGCGCCTGGCGTCAGGCCCGGCTCGCCCGCCACCACCAGAGAGCGAAAAACTTCCAGGCGCGAGGCCTGGGCCAGGGCCGCAAGGGCCTTAACGACAGCATTTGATTCCATATTTCAATGATACTTGAAATATAGGCCATTTAGCGCCATGGTTTAAGTCGCACTTAATGCGCGGGCCAGATGATCAGCACATCCACTTCAACAAAAGGCCCTCTATGCACTCCGAACTCTTACTCTTGATCAAGCAGGTCGCAGGCGTCAGCATCGCTGCCTTGGCGGTGGTTGTATTCGTGGCCTTTGTGACGCTCCCCTACGCGCTTAATGGCCACCCCGGCGAGGCCCGTGCGGCGGACACCAGCGTTCAACACATGACCTGATGGGTGTTGCCCGCAGGCGCAGGCCACCCGCGCTGTCAGGCCAGCGCTTCGTGCAATTCGCACAAGGCCAGTGTCAGCTTGTGTTTGGGGTCCAGATAAATCATGGGCAGAGACTGCTCATGCGATTCGCGAATCCGCACGCTAGACGGCAGATAGGGCCGTAGCACCGGCAGGCCTTCGGCAATCAGTTCGTCCACGATGCGTTGCGGCAGGTTGGCACGCGGCTGAAACTGGTTGACCACGATGCCCTTCACTTCCAGATCGCCATTGTGGTCAGCCTTGATCTCCTGCACGTTTTCCATCAGCGTGTACAGCGCCTTGCGCGAGAAATCGTCACAGTCAAACGGAATCAGACAACCGGTGGCACCAATCAGCGCCGAGCGCGTGTAAAAGTTCAGTGCGGGTGGCGTGTCGATGTAAATGCGGTCGTAGTCTTCGCCCAGCTTTTGCAAGGCTTCACGCAGCTTGTAGATTTTTTGGCGCGACTCAAGCTTGGTCTGCATTTCGTTCAACTCAGGGTCTGAGCCCATCAGGTGCAGGTTCTCGAACGGCGTTTCCACGATGTAATCTGCGTGCACGACAGGCTTGAAGCTGTAGCCCAGGCAAAACGCAAAAAAACCACCCACATTGGCGCCCTCGGGTGCTTCCGTGTCACCCATTAAATAGCTGCTGGAGTTGCCCTGCGGGTCCAGGTCTATGACCAGGGTGCGCAGACCTTGGCTCGCGCTGATGGCGGCAAGATTACAGGCGATCGTCGATTTGCCGACGCCCCCTTTTTGGTTGAATACAACGAGCGCCATTCTGGGTGTTCCTTAACTTCATTCTTCGATCGATCAAGCTGAAGTTTGAGTGTACCCGTCCCGCGTTACTGAGCTTCGTCCGGCCAGGCCCAATGCTGCAACAGGGAATGTGCCACGGCATAGGCGGGTGGCAACAGAAACCTTGTATTCGGGTCTCCGGCAAGTGCTGCGCGGACCTCGTCCCGGCTGAACCAGACCGCGTCTTCCAACTCGTCCGTGGCGATATGAAGTGTGTCGTCCTGCACCTCGGCAATGCAAGCCAGCATCAGTTGCGCCGGAAAGGGCCAGGCCTGGCTGGTGACATAGCGCACCTTGCTAGCGCGCACACCCGCTTCTTCAAACAGTTCACGCGCCACCGCCTCTTCCACCGTCTCGCCGGGCTCCAGAAATCCAGCCAGGGCCGAGTAACGCCCCTTGGGCCAACTGGCCTGCCGTCCCAGCAAGACCCGATTGCCGTGCTCGGCCAGCATGATGACCACCGGATCGACCCGCGGGAAATGCTCGCTTTCGCAGACTGAACAACGGCGCCCCCAGCCGGCCCTATGGGCCACGGTAGCGCCACCGCATTTGCCACAAAAGCGGTGTCGGCCATGCCAGTCGATCAAGCTGCGCGCTGTGCCATAAGTGGCCATGTCCTGCGGCCCCAGCAGGGACAGAACTTCCATGGTGCGTGGGGTGCGGTACAAGGGCGCCTCAGCAGAATGCTGCTGCAGGCCAACGAAGTGCGGAATGCCATCCAGCAGCCCAAGCAAAATCAGCGAGACGGCGTAGTCTTCACTTCGCTCCTGGTCCAGCAGACTGTTCCAGACCAGCGCACCTTCAGCGGTCAGCGCGGGATCAAAGCCCTGTAATTGCAACAACCTTGCCTGCGGGTGCAGCAGCAAGGTGGCCAGTGCAGCCAGGTCGCCACGGAGATGGTCTGCCCGATCAAACGTGCTGCCGCTGAAGCCGGGTTGGAAAGGGGTCATAAATCAATGCCAGTAAACAAGCGTTGCATTATGGCCGTGCGGCTTGGGCGCGCTTACGCCATGGTTAAGCCCAATTCAGTGGCAGATACCGGGTGAGCTAGCCAGCGTCTATTTCGATCTGGCTGGTGTTGACTGCGCGGTCACTGCGGGAATTTCGGGGGGTGCGATGCACGCGGACCTCTTGTGCCTCATCAAGCATCGCTTGCTGAATCAGCAAAAAATCAAGTAGAACTTGCCTGACAACTTTCAGAGACTCCAACCTCAAAATTGCGGCATGGGCTCGCTCCAGATCCCCCCGTGCCAGAATGACTTGCTGCACCTACCCCTGTTAGTTTAGGGAGCAAAGAGGTAGGTATGAAGATCAACAAACAATCCAAGGCACAGATGCATGCAGCCGGAGATCCAGTCGATACAGGCGCATCGC
>CAIQYP010000505.1 GCA_903876045.1 uncultured beta proteobacterium
CATGATGGGTACTGAAATCACGCCATTCACGATGGCGCTCCATACCAGCGCCTTGATGGGGTCAACCTCAAAGTAGCCCATCAGGGTGCCGATACCTGTGGCAGCAATAATGATGAGATAAAAGCCTCGTGCCTCGCGGAAGCCGGTGGATAGTCCGGATTTCCATCCATACAGTTCGCTCACCGCGTACGCCGCAGAACCGGCCAGCACCGGAACCGCCAGCAAGCCCGTGCCAATAATTCCAAGCGCAAAAATCAGGAATGCAAACTCACCGGCCACAGGACGCAGTGCCTCCGCTGCTTGCGAGGACGTCTGAATGTTGGTGATGCCCTGCGCATTGAGCGTCACGCCCGTCGCTATCACAATGCAAAGCGCCACGACGTTGGAGAATGACATGCCGATGTAGGTGTCCGCCTTAATGCGCCAGAGGTTCTCTGCTGCATATTCCGGGTGCGCCCTGAGGGCTTTGGAGTCTGGGCGGCGGTTACTGTCCTCAACCTCTTGGGAGGCCTGCCAGAAGAACAGGTACGGGCTTATCGTCGTGCCCAACACGGCCACCACCATGGCGGCGTATTCCTTGACCGACGCGTTCTTGAGCGAGAACTGCCAGGGGTGCAGTGACTCACTGATGACCTGTCGCCAGGGAACGTGCACAGTCAGAACGACAGCCACATAGGAGAACAAGGCCAAGGTGAGCCATTTCAAAATACGCACCGACCGTTCATACGAAAACCCAACCTGCGTGGCGATGCAAAGCAGCCCAAAGCCCAGCACGTAAAGAGCCAATGGACCGCCCACAAGCAAACGCAGCGCTTCACCCATGGCCCCGATGTCTGCCGCGATGTTGATGGTGTTGGCGAGCACCAGAAGACCGACTAGACTTTTGGTCAGCCACCTGGGGAACTGCTTGTTGATGTTGGCGGCAAGCCCCTCACCCGTCACCCATCCGATGCGCGCGGACAGCATCTGGATGCCAATCATCAACGGCGTGGTGAGAAGGAGCGTCCAAACAAGCGAAAAGCGGAACTGCGACCCTGCCTGCGAGTACGTTGCAATGCCACTTGGGTCATCATCGGCAGCGCCCGTAATCAGGCCTGGCCCCAGGCGGCTGACGAAATCTTTTGCGTTTTGAGTCACCATGGTGGATACCTCCGGCACGCGAACCAAATGGCGCACCCCTGCACCTTAAAAAGGTGCCAATGAAATAACCTGGTGTTCAGCCACCCCTTGATGATTCAAGGCGATGGACAAGCTTGCCAGGCACGTTGAGCAAAAACCTCCGTGCCAAGTGTGACAAGCCCCAATGACAGCGATGTGCCTAGAGTCGAATCAGCCTAACCGGAGGCCTGGAACTATCTGAGTCCATATCGTTGGCCGGCTGTTAATGTTGTGCCGATTTTATGGGAGTCGGCACTGTGGCCGCCAAAGGGGCTGCGTAAACCAGGGGTAAAGCCTGATAAACGACTGTTGCCGCGGCGCGTATGGGTAAACCCCCTCCGGGCTGGTGCGTTGAATGTTTAGGGCCAGAAGCCATCCACGAGCTTTGGGTAGCTCTGAAACTCGAACCTCATCGGTTCAACAATAGAAAGACTTTGATGACATCCCCGAAACGACTGCTGATTTTGACCCTTGCAATGGCCGCAACCGGCGCTGCTTTTGCTGAGGACGTGGGCCGAGTGCTGTCAGCACAGCCAATCATCCAGCAAGTGGCTGTGCCTCGCAAAGTCTGCTCGAACCAGCAGGTGGAAATTCAACAGCAGAAATCAGGTGCCGGTGCCGCCATGGGCGCTATCGCTGGCGGTGCGATTGGCAACTCAGTAGGCCGTGGCTCCGGAAATGCTGCCGCCACCGTACTGGGCATATTCGGCGGTGCCATCCTGGGGGACCGTATTGAGGGCACTCCAGCAAGTCGAGTGGAAAACGTTCAATCCTGCGCGACCCAGAACTTCTACGAAAACCGGACTGTTGGATACAACGTAACATACGAATTCGGTGGACGCCATTACTCCGTGCAAATGCCAAACGACCCGGGCCCAACCATCCAATTGCAAGTATCGCCCGTTGGTGTTCAATCGCAGCCTTCCTACCAAGGCAATGTCGCTATTGCTCAACCTGAGTACCAGCAACAACCCATGGTCATTGAGTCGCGGACGGTTTTCCAGCCGTACTACGAAGTCCCGTACTACCCGTCAGAACGATTTCACCATCGGCATGAATGGCGTGGCGATGAACATCGTGACGAACACCGGGATTAGGCAAACTGTGCCCAAGCACACTGTCACGGTCTAGCGATTCATTTCGTCACAACAGACTCAAGTTAGTGGCGGCCAAGTGTCGGACGTGAAGGGCTGAGTTCACTCCCCCAGGCACTCCTGAGTCTGAGTGGTCATATCGCCCAAGGTATCACTCCCCGTGCCACTATCATTCGAAACAATGAAACGTCGAACAGGCATTGGTAAAAGGCCAAAAATTGGAGTGGCATATTGTTGGCATCAATAGCGGCCGATGGGCTGTGGTTCCTGGCCACTATTCAGGGCTGGTTCCAAGTAGAGACTCTGCTGTGGGCAGGCGTGGCCCTGGCACTTGCCGCAATAGGCTTGGTAACGTTGCTTCGCCATCGCAAGCGCAGGCAGGCTTTGCGCATGCGCGACTCGGCACTGTGGTGATGTAGATGAGCCTTCCGCAAGGGTAACCCAGGCCGCAGAAGCCCAATCGTTGGTGGCCAGAGCAATTTCCCCATATATTCAGCCCAATCAAATCAATGGAGACGCGACACATGACTGAAAGAACGGGACATTGCCTTTGCGGCGCGGTTACCTTTAATCTCGCGAGCGAACCCCTGGCAACCCGAATCTGTTGGTGCCGGGATTGTCAGCATATTTCAGCAAACGGAACTGTGAACATGCTGGTGCCCACAGAGGCATTGAGCATTTCCGGGGACTTGTCGGAATACACAAGTACCGCGGACAGCGGCAACGCTGTTACGCGCCAGTTTTGCCCCAGCTGTGGAACGCAACTTTTTGCCAAGTCCTCTGCGCGCCCGCACATGAGGGTAGTCCGCGCTGGCAATCTGGACGACCCCTCATCAATCCAACCCACCACGAACATTTGGGCTGCCAGTGCACCAGCGTGGGCCTGCCTTGATGCAGGTTTGGAGCGAGTTGAGCAACAACCCGCCCCCCCAAAGCCTGCTGCTCCAGCTGCGTAAGCTAAGTTAAGTGAACGAACGTCATGCACTGGCAGCGCGGCTGCGCAATGACGGAAAAACCCAGGCTGAGATTGCAATGGTACTTGGGGTTTCCCGCGGAAGAGTTCATCAGATATTGAAGACCGTCAATCAGCGCAGGCTGGAGGAGGCGTCTGGTGCAGCCGGACCATTCTTGAACTTGCATCAGCGAGTGCGAAAGCACCTCTTGAGTGAATTCCCTGGCGATGCGTATCCGCCGCTAGGCAAAGTTCGAGAGTTGATGGCAACCGGGGCTTTGAAAAAGGTTCCAAACCTTGGAAAGCTGTCTATCCAAATTATTGAAGATTGGCTTCAAAGTCATGGTGCATGACAACGCCTTCCGCGGAGTCATCGCGACAGGCCAGTAACCTGCAAAATCAGCGCCGTTTCAGCGGGAAAGCCAGTTCGTGTCCACCATTCGGATGTGCAACCTTGGCATAGGGTGGCTTTGGCCAGACCCAATTGCTTTCAGTGAATAGCGCGCGCATGGCGTTGATGTCGCAGTGGTACGGTGGCCC
>CAIQYP010000506.1 GCA_903876045.1 uncultured beta proteobacterium
CTGCGCAACGCCGACCAGATGAGCTTTGCCGACATCGAGAAGAAAATTGCCGAGTTCGGCCAAAAGGCCAAAGATGGCAAGCTCGGCATCGAAGACATGACTGGCGGAACCTTCTCTATCTCGAATGGTGGAACATTCGGCTCCATGATGTCCACCCCCATCATCAACCCGCCCCAGTCGGCCATCCTGGGCGTGCACGCCACCAAGGATCGCGCCATGGTTGAAAACGGACAGGTTGTGGTTCGCCCAATGAACTACTTCGCCATGTCCTACGACCACCGCATCATCGACGGCCGCGAAGCCGTGCTGGGCCTGGTCGCCATGAAGGAAGCTTTGGAAGATCCAGCCCGTCTGCTGTTTGACATCTAAGCATTGGCTTTATTGAACCTGTTCGTCTGGCCCGACTCACTGTCATGCCGGATGGCAGGTTTTCTTGCATATACATCTAGGAATTCCCATGAGTAAAAGTTTTGACGTCGTCGTGATTGGCGCCGGCCCCGGCGGCTATATCGCTGCCATCCGTGCTGCCCAACTGGGCTTTAGCGTGGCCTGTATTGATGAGTGGAAGAACGACAAGGGCGGCCCTGCGCCTGGCGGCACTTGCACCAACGTCGGTTGCATCCCCTCCAAGGCCCTGCTGCAGTCCAGCGAGCATTTCGACCATGCCAACCACCACTTCGCCGAGCACGGCATCAGCGCCAAAGACGTGAAGATGGACGTGGCCAAGATGATTGCCCGCAAGGACACCGTCGTTAAGCAGAACAACGACGGGATTCTGTACCTGCTGAAAAAGAACAAGATCACCTTCCTGCACGGACGTGGCTCCTTCGTGAAGTCGACCGATGCGGGCTACGAAATCAAAGTATCTGGTGCTGCTGAAGAAACTGTCACCGGCAACCACATCATTGTGGCCACCGGATCTAACGCCCGCGCGCTGCCGGGCATCCCGTTCGATGAAGTCAACGTGCTGTCCAACGATGGCGCCCTGAAGATGGGCGCAGTGCCCAAGAAGCTGGGTCTGATTGGTTCCGGCGTGATTGGCCTGGAAATGGGCTCGGTCTGGCGCCGTCTGGGTTCTGAAGTGACCATCCTCGAAGGTCTGCCGACGTTTCTGGGCGCAGTGGACGAGCAGGTAGCCAAAGAGGCGCACAAAGCCTTCACCAAGCAAGGACTCAAGATTGAACTCGGCGTCAAGGTTGGTGACATCAAGTCCGGCAAAAAAGGTGTGTCAGTGGCTTACACCAACGCCAAGGGTGAGGCCCAGACGCTGGAAGTGGACAAGTTGATCGTGTCGGTTGGTCGCGTGCCCAACACCATAGGTCTGGCTGCCGATGCGGTCGACCTCAAGCTCGACGAGCGTGGCGCTATCGAAGTGGACGGCGACTGCAAGACCAACCTGCCCAACGTCTGGGCGGTGGGCGACGTGGTGCGTGGCCCCATGTTGGCGCACAAGGCGGAAGAAGAGGGCGTTGCCGTGGCTGAGCGCATTGCTGGTCAGCATGGACATGTCAACTTCAACACCATTCCCTGGGTGATTTACACCAGCCCTGAGATTGCCTGGGTGGGACGCACCGAGCAGCAACTCAAGGCGGACGGCGTGGCGTACAAGGCGGGCTCTTTCCCGTTTCTGGCCAATGGCCGCGCCCGCGCACTGGGTGATACCACCGGCTTCGTCAAGTTTCTGGCCGACGCCACGACCGACGAAATCCTGGGCGTGCACATTGTTGGCCCCATGGCCAGCGAATTGATCTCTGAGGCCGTGGTGGCCATGGAATTCAAGGCCAGTGCTGAAGACATCGCACGCATCTGCCATGCCCACCCCAGCTTGAGCGAGGCAACGAAAGAAGCCGCACTGGCTGTGGACAAGCGCACGTTGAACTTCTGAACATGGCCCCCACGCTTCCTCACTGCATGTGGTCGCTGGCCCCCAAAGGGGGCGCGTTTTGCCTTGGGGCGGCCCGGCGGCAAAACCTTGCTCGCCTAGCTCGTGCCCAATAGCGTCAAGAAGACCTACGAAGCGGAACTGGTCGCCCGTGGGTATAAAGCTGATCCGGCTCAATTGCGCGCCGTGGAGGCGTTGGAGCGTTGCGCCCAGGAATGGGCGGTCTACAAGGGCAAGCGTTCCAACCGGTTGAAGAAGCTGATCAACCACCCGGAAATTCCGCGTGGCGTCTACATGTACGGCGGCGTCGGGCGGGGCAAGAGCTTTCTGATGGATTGCTTTTTCAACGCTGTACCGCTCAAGCGCAAGACCCGGCTGCACTTTCATGAGTTTATGCGCGAGGTGCACCGCGAGTTGTCTGATCTGCAGGGTACGGTCAATCCACTGGATGAATTGGCGCGGCGCATGGCGCTGCGCTACAAGCTGGTGTGCTTTGACGAGTTCCATGTGGCGGACATTACCGACGCCATGATCCTGCACCGGCTGCTCTCGGCCATGTTTGAGAATGGTGTGGGCTTTGTCACGACTTCCAATTTCAAGCCGGACGATTTGTATCCCGGCGGCTTGCACCGCAGCCGTATCCTGCCGGCCATTGAGCTACTCAATAGCAGCATGGAAGTGCTGAGCGTAGACAACGGCACGGACTATCGCACCCGCACACTGGAAGCGGTCAAGCTCTACCATTGCCCGGTTGGCCCTGAAGCAGACGCGGCCATGAAGGAGGCGTTCGATGCCCTGGCCGAACAACAGGACGAAGATCCGGTGCTGCACATCGAGTCGCGCCAGATTCGCGCCTGGCGCAAGGCCGGCGGCATCGTCTGGTTCAATTTCAAGACCTTGTGCGGTGGTCCGCGCTCGCAAAACGATTACCTGGAAATTGCCTCGCGTTTTCACACGGTGTTCGTTAGCGACGTGCCGCAGATGTCGGTGCGACTTGCCTCTGAGGCTCGGCGGTTTACCTGGCTGGTGGATGTGCTGTACGACCGCCGCGTCAAACTGGTGCTGTCTGCGGAGGTGCAGCCCGAAGAGTTGTACACCGAAGGCCCGATGGCGCATGAGTTCCCACGCACCGTGTCGCGCCTGAATGAAATGCAATCAAAGGAGTATCTAGCGTTAGAGCGGCGTATGGTGGATACCGGACTCACATGAAACAACTGGTAATTTGTCTTCTGTTGCTGGGCTGCACTATGCCGGTGTGGTCGCAGACGCTATCACTCCCTGAAGAACCGGTTTCCAGGGATGACTACCAGCGCATTGAGGCCGCACGATTACGCGAAGGCGCGAACTTTGACGCTCAGGAGGCGGCCTGTTATCAGCGTTTTGCGGTCAATGACTGCCTGAAAAAGGTGCAAACCAAACGTATTGCCGTTATGGCTGATTTAAAACGCCAGGAATCCCGCCTGCATGACCGGGAGCGCAATCAGCTAGGTGTTGAAGCCCTGGAGCGCATTGAGCAAAAGGCGTTGGAGCGGCAACAAAAGCAAGACGAAAATCAAGCCCAAGACGCTGCCGACCGCGCGCAGGAAAAGCTACGGGAACAACAGGACAAGCGGGCCGAGCATGCGGCCAAAGCAGCGACTAGCCCGGCTTCCGTTTCGGCACCAACGCCCTCCGGACCTACTGCTGCAGAGCAAGCTGAGGCGCGTGCAAATTACGAGCGCAAGC
>CAIQYP010000507.1 GCA_903876045.1 uncultured beta proteobacterium
CATGTCCTTAGACAACGTTACCCCCGGCCCTAAATGTCCTGACGAGTTCAATGTGATCATCGAAATCCCGATGAATGCTGACCCAGTGAAGTACGAAGTGGACAAAGCCACCGGTGCAATTTTTGTGGACCGTTTCATGAGCACGGCCATGCATTACCCCACGAACTACGGCTATGTTCCCAAGACGATGTCGGGTGATGGCGACCCCGTCGACGTACTGGTGATTACGCCCGTACCCCTCATTCCTGGCGTGGTCGTGCCTTGCCGCGTCATTGGAATTTTGATGATGGAAGACGAAGCCGGTATGGACGGCAAGGTGTTGGCTGTGCCCACCAATAAAATTCTGTCTCTTTACAGCCGCTGGACCAAGCCGGAAGACTTACAGCCCCTGCGTCTGAAGACTATTGCCCACTTTTTTGAACACTACAAAGATCTGGAAGAGGGCAAGTGGGTCAAAATTTTGGGTTGGGAAGGCCCTGACGCTGCGCGCAAGGAAATCATGGATGGCATCGCGGCATACAACAAACTCCACGCTTAATTTACCGGGTCAGCCCCGTTTTTGAACCTGCTTAATCCATGCTAGCGCAATCCGGCCAGTATCTGACGCTTCGTCTGGGGTCGGAAGAGTACGCCATTGACATCCAGCGGGTGCAGGAACTTCGTTTCTACGAGGAGCCCACCCGCATGGTGAACTCGCCAGCTTTCATCAGGGGCGTGGTGAACTTGCGCGGTGTCATTGTTCCGATTGCCGATCTGCGTATCAAGCTACAGATTGAAAAGGTGGAATACACCGATTTCACCGTAGTCATCATCTTGAATATTCAGGGCTCGGTGGTTGGTGCGGTGGTGGATTCGGTGGCTGACGTGCTAACCATTGAAGCAGATGCCATCAAACCCGCACCGCAGTTTGACTCGGTGATGGATGCCCGGTTTATCGTTGGTTTGGTCAAGGAAGGTGAACGAACCTTGATCGTGATGGACGTTGACGCCTTGATGAGCAACGCCGAACTCGGCATGGTTGTCTAGCTCCTGAAAGCGCGCTTAATCCTTACGAAAGGGATTGCGCGTGTTCAGGTCTTCCATGTAGTTCTCTATTCCGTTTCCTTCACGCTCCAGGAAGTTCGCAATTGCGTTGCTGAACTCCGGGTGCGCAATCCAATGTGCACTGCTGGTTTTCACCGGCAAAAGAGCCCGAGCCATTTTGTGTTCGCCCTGAGCACCACCCTCAAAGCGTTGGTAGCCATTGGCAATGCACCATTCCAGCGGTTGGTAATAGCAGGCTTCAAAATGCAGGCAGTCGACACGCTCCAGCGCACCCCAGTAGCGACCATAGGCCACTTTTTCAAGGCGAGTTACACGCCCATCATTAGTCGCTTTCAGATACTTGCCGATGGCAATCAAACTGCTGGCAATCGGGCGGCCTTCGCGTTCAGCCACAAATAGCAGCCAATTTTCCGGCATGGTTTGCGCCATGCGTTTAAAGAAGCTAGGACGTAGATAGGGTGGGTTGCCATGCTCCAAGTAAGTGCGCTCGTAGCAACGGTAGAAGAAGGCCCAGTCCTCCGACGTAATCGCGGCGCCCTCGGAGTGGCGTAAGGTGACACCCGCATCACTGACCTTGCGTCGTTCCTGGCGAATCTTCTTGCGTTTGTCTTGTGACAGGGACGACAGAAAGGTATCAAAGTCCGGGTAGCCTTCGGCGCTATTGTTCCAGTGGAACTGCACGGTGTGGCGCAGCATGAGACCAGCCTCGGAGCAGGCCGCCATATCTTCCTCGGCGCCGAACAATAGGTGCATTGAAGACAGATTCCATTGCTGGCTCAAGCCCACCAAAGCTCTGACCAAAGCGGCGCGTGCCTGCTCATCACAGGCCAACAGTCTGCTACCGGGCACCGGTGTAAAGGGTACGGCCACCACAGCCTTTGGGTAGTAGGGTATACCGTGCTGCTGATAGGCATTGGCCCATGCCCAGTCAAAAACATATTCCCCCATGGAGTGGTCTTTGATGTACATCACAGTGGCGGCGGCTAACTGCCCATGTTCGTCGTGGAGGCTCACAAAACGCGGCTCCCATCCGGTGTCTGCGCAGGCGCTGCGGCTGGCGTGCAGGGCGCTCAAGTAGGCATGGCGCATAAATACGCTGGCGTGGGACTGTTTCGCGAGCAGCGAATCCCAAGCCAATGGATCTACTTCCGCAGGCGAGGTCTGTACCTGAATGACATAATCATTCATGCCGCGCTCCAGAGCGCCAATGCCGCATGATTCTTGTGGCTCTTAACAAAGTATTGCTGGTTCATGACTCTCAAACTGTGCTTAGCGCAACTCAATTTTTTCGTGGGTGATCTGGATGGCAACGTTCGCAAAATTGTGGACGCCGCGCAGCAGGCCTATGACAAGGGCGCTCGCTTGCTTCTGACCCCCGAATTGTCCTTGTGCGGTTACGCAGCGGAGGATCTTTTTTTGCGCCCGGCATTTATCCAAGCCTGTGATGATGCCCTGTCGTCCTTGGCCTCGCAGCTTGCCGGGTTAAAAGGGATGGCCGTGGTGGTCGGTCACCCCACGGGCAGCGACACCCGTACCCGTTCGGTTTCAACCCAAAGCCGTTATAACGCCGCCAGCGTTTTGCGCGACGGTGCGGTTGTCGCGCGCTATGCCAAGCGCCAGTTGCCCAACTACCAGGTTTTTGATGAACGGCGCTATTTCAGTCCGGGCGATGGCGTCTGTGTGTTTGAGGCCGGAGAGGGTGCAGACAGCGTTCTGGTAGGCCTGCTGATCTGCGAGGACGCTTGGTTTGAGGAGCCAGCAAGGTTGGCAAAGGAGGAGGGTGCGCAGATGCTAGCGGTGATCAATGCATCGCCTTTTCACATCGGCAAGGGTTACGAGCGCGAAGCAGTTATGGCCAAGCGCGTGCAAGCTACCGGGCTTCCTTTGGTCTACGCCCATCTGGTGGGTGGGCAAGATGAAGTGGTATTTGAAGGCCATTCTTTTGCACTGAATGTTGACGCCACTTTGGCGGGTAGGGCCTCTAGTTTCAAGGAAGAACTTTTTGTTTTGAACGTCGTGCACGGCGCTGCAGGGCTTGCGCTCAAAGGTTCAATCGAACCTGTGCGCAGCCCCGAGGCGGATTTATGGGACGCACTGGTATTGGGCGTGCGGGACTATATCGGTAAGAACGGATTTCCCGGTGCCCTGCTTGGTCTGTCGGGCGGCATTGACTCCGCGTTAGTACTGGCAGTGGCCGTGGACGCTCTGGGGGCAAGCAAAGTGCGCACGGTGATGATGCCTTCTCCCTATACGGCGGACATCAGTTGGCTGGATGCGCGGGAGATGGCCGAGCGCATGGGCGTGCGCTATGACGAGATTTCCATCGTGCCTGAGTTTGAAGCCTTCAAGGCTTCGCTGGCCAAGGATTTTGCCGGTTTGGCCTTGGATACCACCGAGGAAAATATTCAGGCGCGCATCCGAGGCACCCTGCTAATGGCTTTGAGCAACAAGTTCGGCAGCATTGTGTTGACCACAGGTAATAAGTCGGAAATGGCTACCGGCTACTGCACGCTTTACGGTGACATGGCAGGTGGTTTTGCGGTGATCAAGGACCTTGCCAAGACTCAGGTTTTCAAGCTGGCACGGTGGCGCAATGCCAACAATCCGTATGACACCTGCGCCAATCCAATTCCGGAGCGCATCATTACCCGTCCGCCCAGTGCCGAACTGCGCCCGGACCAGACTGACCAGGACAGTCTGCCGCCGTATGAAATACTGGATGCAATACTTGAGCGCTACATGGAGAATGACCAAAGCATCGAGTCGCTGATTGCCGATGGCTTTGCCAGGGAAGATGTGGAAAAGGTCACTCGACTCATCAAAATTAATGAGTACAAGCGCCGCCAGTCGCCGGTTGGTATTCGGGTTACTCACCGCAGTTTTGGCAAGGATTGGCGTTATCCTATAACCAACCGCTTTAGAGCCTGATTTTTTGGAAACTTTCGATGAAACAAATTACCGCTGTTGTTAAACCTTTCAAACTGGAAGAAGTGCGCGAAGCTCTAGCCGAGTGCGGAGTAACCGGTTTGACCGTTACCGAAGTCAAGGGTTTTGGTCGCCAAAAAGGCCATACTGAGTTATACCGTGGTGCCGAGTATGTGGTGGACTTCCTGCCCAAGGTGAAGGTTGAAGTGGTCGTTAAAACCGAAGATGTGGACCGCTGTGTCGAAGCCATCGTCAAGGCCGCGCGTACTGGCAAGATTGGCGACGGCAAAATTTTTGTGACCAGCGTGGAGCGCGTTGTGCGAATCCGCACTGGCGAGCAGGACGAGTCGGCGGTTTAAGGTTATGGCCAGCTACGCTGGCCGCCTAAATTTGGTCCAACTGCGAGGTGTTTGAAAAACCTGCAGCTTGGACCAATTCACCCAGCAAATACGCCGGATCATCGCTGGCACGTATCAGGCTCATTTGCCAGTCACCCAAAAACTGGCTGGCGACGGCGCTGTGCAAAAATGAAAGCAGTCCGTTGTAATAGCCCGCCGTATTGAGCAAGCCAATCGGCTTGTCGTGGTAGCCCAGTTGGCGCCAGGTCCAGACTTCAAACAACTCTTCGAGTGTCCCGATGCCTCCGGGCATAGCCAGAAAGGCGTCTGCACGCTCGGCCATCATGCGCTTGCGGTCATGCATGTTTTCCACGATATGCAGTTCGGTGCAGCCGTGGTGTGCCCACTCCTTCTCCACCAGCGCTTTGGGAATGATTCCGACCACACGACCGCCAGCAGCCAGCGTGGCGTTTGCCACAACGCCCATCAGGCCGCCGCTACCGCCGCCGTACACCAATTGCCCGCCATGCGCGGCGATCCATTGCCCGACGGTGACAGCGGCTTGGGCATACAAAGGGTCAGTGCCAGGTTTGGAGCCGCAGTAAACGCAAATGGAAAAGCTTGGGCGTGTCATGCCAAGCGCTGGTAAATGGCTGCGCCCCATACGCAGAGGCAAAAGAGCAAACTTAGTAATACGGCCGCACTGCCCATATCTTTGGCACGCTTAGAGAGGTCGTGCCACTCAGGTCCAATCCGGTCAATGGCTGTTTCGATAGCAGTGTTGAGTAGCTCGACCACCATGAGCGCGACGACGCTGCCCCCTAGAACAGCGGTTTCGATCCAATTGTTTCCGAGCCAGAATGAAACGGGCAACAGCACCAGTGCTGCAATCGCCTCTTGTCGAAATGCGATCTCCGTCCACCCAGCGCGCAGGCCTGCCATCGAATAGCCTGTCGCATGCCAGACGCGGATAATGCCTCGGCGTTCTTTTTGTGGATTGACCGGGCTTAAATTGTCAGGTGCGGGCATGGTTTTAATGTTTAGCGGCTAAGAGGTTGCGAGCTTACCAGTCGAGTGCCAGCCCAAACGTCATGCCAGAACTGCCCATGGATCTGAAATCTGCTCAGCAAAGCCCATACCGCAATCCAGCCCGCAGTGATAACAACAACTTCTGCACCGTTGAGGTTAAAGGGGTATACCGCGGCCAAAGGCGGCAGAAACCAAATCCAGCTCAACACATAACGCCCCAGCGCGCGTTGCTGGCTGATTGCTTTGCCTTCGCGGTCAACCACGCGGATGTTCCAAGTCTTCATCGCCAAGGTCTGGCCTTTGGCCCAAAACCAGACAAAATAAATTCCGAAAATGACGAATAGGAATCCCTGCAGTGCGTTGCGGTTGTCCATTGCATTACGGGTTTGGCTGAGCGCACCAAACAGGTAGCCTGCGATAAAGACCACGCCGAATAGCAGAATTCCTTCGTAGGCCCAACAAGCCATACGGCGCCAAAGACCCGGTGTCATTAAGGCTTGGCAGGCAGAGCCACAGCGGCCGCAGATGCCACGCTTGCAGGGGGTTGCGGCAACAGGGTAACGCGATTCAACGGCCTTTGTGCCGCCGCCGCCGATCGTTCAGGCTCGGGTGTGTGGCGTGTTATCGGCACAGTCGCCAGTTTATCTGGCGCCACGGGTTTTACGGCAACGGCAGCTCCGACGGGCTTAACCTTGGCGTCTGCAGCCAACTTCTTTCGTTCGTCCGGGCTAAGTGCCTGATAAGCCTCCCAGTTTGCTGCGCGGTCTGACTTGGCGACCACCTTGGTCTGCGCAAAATTCAGGCGAGCCACTTCACGATCCTTGGGAGAAAGGGCTGCCCATTCCACCATTCGGCCATGCAACTTCTCCTGCTCAGCTTGGGCCAGACCCGGGAAGGTTTTGGCGACAGCAAGCCACTTTCGCTTTTGACCCTCGCTCAGCCCCTCCCAATGCTTTGTCAACGGTGCCAAAGCTGTCTGTTCGATTTTGGTGAGGGAGAGCCACGCAGTACTCGCCGGTTGGGAGGGAACGGACGCTGTTTCTGCAGAGGTCACTGCTTGCGCTACAGCGCTAAATGGGATGCAGGTAAACGCAACCAGCAATAAGGCTCCGGATGAACGGGTAAACCGGCCATCGCCGTAAATATTACTCAAGCTGTCCCTAAAACGCATGAAATGAATGTCATTGATTGGATTGATTGACACGCAAATACTGCGCAAAACCAGGATCAACATAAGCTGAAGGCGGTAGTTCGTCAGTCAGTAACTCGGCATCGACTTCGGCGACTTCGCGTGCTCGCAATTCGTCTTGCATCACGGCGATGGAAATCAATCCCGCAACTAAGGCAAATAACGGCAGAAGTGATGCTATACGGTTCCACAAACCGACTTCGCGACCGCCCATATTTAGTGCCAACTCACCACCTGATGCTGCCAAGTCGCTTGCCACCTGCAGATTGACAACCTTGCGCTTGGCGAGAGCCTGTGCGCGGGCCGCCTTAAGGCGCTCGGTAATGTCATGGGGAAGTGTTTCTGCACCTTCGGAAAGTCGCGCCGCGATCACCTTTCCCAAGGCATCAGTACGGGCCTGCTGTTGGTTGTTTGCCAATGTATTCATAATTTGATCCCCTTTGCCCTCAATGCCTTGCTTAGTGCAGCAACCGCCCTGGAACAGTGTGTTTTTACACTACCTTGTGAACACCCCATTGCCGAAGCTGTTTCTGCAACATCCATCTCCTCCCAGTAACGCATCAGGAAAGCTTCTCGTTGACGCGTGGGTAGTTGCTGCACTTCGGCCTCAATGCTACGCAATGTTTGCGCCCGATCTGTGATGCTTTCGGCGCTTTCGCCCAAGTCCGAACCGGAGGATGCATCCAGAGATTCCAATAGATTGAAATCCTCGTCATCACTGCCGGATTCGAAATCACTCATGTTAGAAAACAGTGCGTTTTGTACCTTTTGCCGCCTAAACCAGTCAAGAGTGCAGTTGGACAAAATGCGTTGAAACAGCATGGGTAACTCTGCAACCGGCTTATGACCGTAATGTTCGGCCAACTTCATCATGCTTTCTTGCACAATATCAAGCGCAGACTCTTCATTGCGGACGTGATAGATCGAACGCTTAAAGGCTCGCTTCTCGACGCTTTTCAGGAAATCGCTAAGTTCGGAATCAGTTGCCAAGACAGTGAGTGCGGAGGGAAAACCGTAATTATCTCATCCGGCGTGCAGAAAGTTTGGCGTTGGTCTACAGATTGATTGGTGACAGTGCGATAATCCGCCCTGCTCTTCAAAAGGCAAACGGGTCCCGGTCCGGCGCGTTATTCACTGCGTCCATGTCTTGGTCCCTAAGTTCCGATGCGACGCCAAAAGTGTTTGCAAAGGAGCACCCAAGGTTTTTCGTTAGAGAAATTCACAAAGGTTCATCATGGAAATATCAAAAGCTGAAATCGCTTCGGCGGCAACTGCCGCACAAAAATCTGGATCTAACCCTGAACTTCGCGGTGCGGAGGTTCTGATCAAGGCACTACAGGCTGAAAATGTTAAGTTCGTTTGGGGCTACCCAGGCGGCGCAGTTCTGCACATCTACGACGCCTTCTTCAAACAGGACACTATTCAGCACGTATTGGTGCGCCATGAGCAGGCGGCTGTACATGCTGCTGACGGATATGCACGCGCCACGGGCGACGTTGGCGTGGCCCTGGTAACTTCTGGACCTGGCGTGACCAATGCGGTCACCGGTATTGCGACCGCCTACATGGACAGTATCCCCATGGTCATCATCAGTGGGCAAGTGCCAACGCACGCCATTGGTATGGATGCCTTCCAGGAGTGCGATGCTGTTGGAATTACCCGCCCGGTGGTCAAACACAATTTCTTGGTCAAGGATGCCAAGGATCTGGCTGAGACTATGAAGAAGGCGTTTCATATCGCCCGTAGCGGCCGCCCCGGACCGGTACTGGTAGATATTCCGAAGGACGTTTCCTTTAAGAAGG
>CAIQYP010000508.1 GCA_903876045.1 uncultured beta proteobacterium
GTGTTCTGCGCATACAACGCCGTCAGAATTTTGGTGGCGCCTTGCAGTGCGTCGATGCCGGAAGCCGGAATGGCGGCGTGGGCCATCTTGCCGTGCACCGTCACCTCCATTTGCAGGCAACCGTTGTGCGCAGTAATCACCTGATACGAGAAACCGGCAGCAATCATCAGGTCGGGCTGGATGAGTTTGTGTTGTAGCAGCCAGGCCGGGCCGACTTCGCCACCAAACTCTTCGTCGTAGGTAAACAGCAGTTCCACATTGCCATTCAATTTGGCGCCCAGCGACTCTAGCGCGCGCACCGCAAAGGCATAAGTTGAGAAGTCGCATTTGCTGACCGCAGCGGCGCGGCCATAAATCTTGCCGCCATCAATCTCGCCACCATAGGGCGCATGCACCCAGCCTTCGCCTGGGGGCACTACATCGCCGTGGGCGTTGAGCGCAATGGTGCGGCCCGCGCCGTATTTGCGACGCACGATCAGGTTGGTAATAGTTTGCAAACCTGCTGCTTTGACCAAGTCTTCTGGTACCACATGGCGCTCGGTTTGCAGACCCATGGCGTCCAGCAGATCGGCTGCGCGTTCGGCGTGTGGTGCGTTGTTGCCGGGTGGGGTGTCGGTGGGGACCTGGATGAGTTGCTGCAGGAACTCTACCTGCTCATCAAAGTGGCTGTCTATCCAGGCGTCGAGTTGTTGGTATTGGTTCATAAGGGTTTTAGTGTTGGTGGTTGGTGTGACTTACTTCGAATTTGCGATGAGATTTTCTGATTGGCTAAGCTTTGCCCTGCGGGGTGCTATTTTTTACTCCCCTATCCCCCAGCCCCTTACCCCCCGTCGGGATAAGGGGAGATTTAAGGCGGACAGCCCATCTGGCTGCTTCGCGCCGAATATATAAATAATTGCGATACCTTTTACAAGTGTGGCGCGCCGACAGACGCTGCTCCATTGAAAGCGCAGCCGAAGCGAAGACACAAAATCGGCTGTCCGCCTTAAGCTCCCCATCGCCCGACGGGGGCGAGGGGGTTGGGGGGAGTGGGGAGTAAAAAATCGCCTCATGAAAGTTCGTGCCCCAACTGAGCCAGCAAATGATCAAACGCTTCTACCGCCAGTTGCATATCGTCACTGGTAGTCGACTCCAGTGGGTTATGGCTGATACCCGCGTTCTGTCCGCGTACAAACAACATCGCTTGCGGCAGGATGTCGTGCAATTTCATGGCGTCGTGGCCCGCGCCGCTGGGCATGCGGTAAATCGGAACGCCAAGTGCCGCTGCAGCTGCTTCCCAACGTTGCTGCCAGGCCGTGGCGCTGGGGGCGGCGCTGGCGCGCATGGTCTCGGTTAGGCTCAGTTGCAGGCCACGAGCCTGAACGATGGCTTCGGCTTTGACCAGCACAGCGCGTTCCATGGCATCGCGCTGCGCGTCGGTGGGCGCTCGCATATCCAATGTAAATTCGCAGCGCCCCGGCACCACATTGATGGAACCATTGGGTACGTTCAGGATGCCCACGGTGGCGACCGAATCGCCGTCGGCGGCGGCGCGCTGCTCTGCATATAGGATCAACTCCGCTACGCCCGCCGCAGCGTCATTGCGCATGGCCATGGGTGTGGTGCCGGCGTGGCAGGACACACCGACCATCGCGCCGGTGTAGCGCACGCTGGCA
>CAIQYP010000509.1 GCA_903876045.1 uncultured beta proteobacterium
ATATGAACCGCGGCGACATGCAGTGCCAGTGGGACACCGACCAGTTCCCCAACAGCATCTCTGAAACCGCGTTGGCCATGTATATGATTTTGCAAGGCGGCGGCTTCACCACCGGCGGCGTCAACTTTGACAGCAAGGTGCGCCGCCAGTCGATTGATCCGGAAGACATGTTCCTGGGCCACATCGGCGCCATGGATGTGAGTGCCCGCGCGCTGGTGATTGCGGATGCCATGATCACCGATGGCCGTTTTGCCAAGGTCACCGCCGACCGCTATGCAGGCTGGAACACCGATTTTGGCAAGGACGTGATGGCCGGCCGATTGGGGCTGGACGCCGTGGCCGCTCGCGTGCTGGAACACAACACTGACACGCGTCCCGTGTCTGGCCGCCAGGAAGGCATTGAAAACCTTTTGAATTCATTTATTTGAAAATTGCCGCGCTTTCGCGGTTATTCGTTGGAACAAAACATAAAGGTTTGCACATGAAAAAAGTAGTCTGGGGCGTGCTGAGTACCGCCAAGATCGGTTGGGAAAAGGTCATGCCCGCCATGCTCAAGAGCGAGCATTGCGAGATCCGCGCCATTGCCTCGCGCTCATTGGAGAAGGGTCGCAAGCTGGCTGATCAGTTCGGCATTCCCAAGGCCTATGGCAGCTATGAAGAGTTGCTGGCTGATCCGGAAATCGAGGCCATCTACAACCCGCTGCCCAACCACGAACACGTGCCCATGACCCTGGCCGCCGCGCGTGCGGGCAAGCATGTGCTGTGCGAGAAGCCGGTGGCGCTCACCGCCAAAGAGGCTGAGCAATTGCGTGAAGTGGCTGACAAGGTGCACATCATGGAAGCTTTCATGGTGCGCTTCCATCCGCAATGGCTGTCTGTGCGTGACCGTGTGCGTGCAGGCGAATTGGGCGATGTGCGCTCCATTCACAGTTACTTCTCGTATTTCAACACCGACGTCAACAACATTCGCAACATGGCCGACATTGGCGGCGGCGCGCTGTATGACATCGGCTGCTACCCAATCGTCACCGCACGCTTTTTGTTTGGCTGCGAGCCCCTGCGCGCGATCGCGCTGGTCGACCGTGACCCGGTCTTCAAGACTGACCGCATGGTCAGTGGCATGCTCGACTTTGGCAACGGCCGGCGCCTGGATTTCACCGTCTCCACCCAGTCGGTGACTTATCAGCGCGTGCAGGTCTGCGGCACCAAAAAGCGTATTGAAATACAGATTCCGTTCAACGCACCGCTGGGCGGCGCAACCGATGTGCTGACCGATGATGGCTCTCGCCTGGATTTGGGCTCGACAACCACAGAGACCATTCCGGCTTGCGATATGTACACGCTGGAAATAGACGCCTTCTCAAGGGTGGTGCGCGGTGAGATTCCATTGCCTTATGGTGTGGAGGATGCCATCCTGAACATGCGCGTGATTGATGCGCTGTTTGCGTCAGAGAAGACTGGCGCCTGGGTCACTGTGTAGCCTGTTTAGGGTCCAAATGAAGTCGCACCAAGTTCTAAATGGCAGCATCGCATGTTGTTTTGCCCTGTTCGCCTTGTTCGCAGTTGAAACGGGAGCGCGTGCACAAACGTTGACCATTCCGAAGTTCGCTGATGAGACGCTGTCCGCTGGCATTGACAGCCATTTTGAAAACACTGAGGACGAGTTTCTGGTGGGCGGTGGCGTTGCGACCTTCAATTGCGACGACACCGGCCTGCCCAGTCTGTACATAACCGCGGGTGCCAACCGCGCCAAGTTTTACCGCAATGCGTCCACCACAGGGGGAGCGCTTAAGTTTGTGGAACAGGAGTCGGGACTGGAAGCCAGCAATGCCATCGGCGCTTATCCAATCGATATTGATGGCGATGGGAAGGTGGATCTGGTGGTGTTGCGCGTCGGGCAAGTGCAGGTTTACCGCGGGCTGGGCAACTGCAAGTTCGAGTTGGCCAACGACCGCTGGAACATTCACACCCCGCCGCATTGGCACACCGCATTCAGTGCCACTTGGGAAGCAGGCAACAAATTGCCTACCTTGGCGTTTGGTACCTACACGGATCTGGCCCGCAAGCGTTATCCCTGGGGCAGTTGCACTCCAGCGGTAATTTATCGTCCGCTTGCCAAGGCTGACCGCTACGGCGCACCAGTGCGGCTGGAGCCTAGCTTCTGTGCTCTGTCTATGCTGTTTAGCGACTGGAATCGGTCCGGGCATGCTGATTTGCGGGTGGCCAATGACCGTGAGTATTACAAGAACGGTCGCGAGCAACTGTGGGATATGCAACCCGGCAAGCCGCCGCGTGTTTACACACAGACGGATGGCTTTAAGCCGTTGCAAATATGGGGCATGGGAATTGCCAGCAGAGATCTTGACGGCACAGGGTACCCCGACGTCTTTATCACCAGCATGGCGGACAACAAGCTTCAAAAGCTGGACAGCACCAGTGGTGTTTTGCGTCCGGTGTATTCCGATGTGGCTTTCAAGCGCGGTGCAACAGCGCATCGCCCGTATGTGGGTGGAGACATCAAACCGTCCACCGCATGGCACGCGCAGTTTGAAGATGTCAACAACGATGGCTACGCAGATCTGTGGATCGTCAAGGGAAATGTATCGACCATGCCAGACTTTGCCAGTCGCGACACCAACGATCTGTTGCTACAAAAACTTGACGGGTCTTTTGAAGAAGCGGGCGACAAAGCCGGCATCGTGACTTACCTCATCGGGCGCGGCGGCATGCTGGCTGATTTCAATGGCGATGGCATGTTGGATATGGTGGTGGTGAATCGCTTGGCAAATGCCACACTGTGGCGCAATGTCAGTACCGGTCTGGGCGGCTGGCTGCAGGTTCGGCTGCATGAGGACGACTCCAACCGCGATGCCATTGGTGCCTGGATCGAGGTGGACTTGGGTGGCCGCATCATCCGGCGGGAAAACACCATCGGTGGTGGCCACGCGAGCGGACACTTGGGCTGGTTGCACTTTGGTCTTGGCGAGTCACAAGAGGTCAAGGTGCGCGTACAGTGGCCTAACCAGGGCGGGCAATGGGGTCCATGGTTGACCGTAAAGTCAAACGCTTTCTACACGATTGACCAAGCCGCCGGCGCCACGTTGTGGCGATAAAAACTGCACCTCAGCCTGACACCGCGGTCGGGCTTAGTGCACCGCCTCGCGCGAGCCCAACTGCTTCAGGAACTTAACCAAAGTAACTTTGTCGTTGCGTGGCAGGGCATCGAAAGCGTCGGTGGTTGCGCCGGCCTCACCACCATGGGCCTCGATGGCCTCGGTGATGCTGGTGCAGTCGCCGCGATGGCAATAGGGAGCTTTGGTATTGAGGTCCCACAAGCGACTGGTCATAAATTCGTTGAGCGGAACCTTGTCCTGCTTCTTGCGTTCGTTGCAAAGATACTTGCGTTTTTCATCGCACATGACGTGGCGTTTGAGGTCGGTATAGGCATTGATCACGTAGCCTTTGCCTTCTCTGGTAAGTGGTAACGGCATGCGGATATGGTTCTTCGTGTCGGCCGGTGCCAGCACGCCTTCTCGATTGAACTCATTGGGTTCATTAAAGACGTTGGATTGCAGACGAAGTGCGGGAATGTGGCAACTGTCGCACCCGATCTGCTTGAACAGTTTGAACCCCGGATGCTTCTGAAACCCCTGGTTATTGGGCGCTGGCAAAGATGCCTGCCATAGCGTCAATGCGGTGGTCTGTCCAATGGAGAATTCATTCTCCTTGCCGTCATTGTCAAAGTCTTTGAAACCGGTGCGCGTCTCGCCGAACATCTCCGTGGTTTCAATGCCGTGGTGCTGATTGAGTGCCACATCGGTGAAATCGCGAATGGAGACCATCGTGCCTTTGGCGTTGAACGGTTTGATGACCAAGTCCGGGCTGATGCCTTCCAGCCGGGTGGAATCCATGTCACCTTCCGGTGTGACGCTGATGGTGCCAAAAGATACCCCCTTGGCGTTGAGCTTCACCTCCACGTCAAGGCCACTTTTCTTGGCTTGCTGCATGGCCGTGTCACGCTGGCGAATCAGCTCGCGCGACATTTCGGTCGCGGCAATTTCAATGCCGCCAATTCCCCATAAGCTGCGTGTGTTGCGCTCATTAACAAAAGCCGCATTCAGCGACTCGTTTAAGACCGTCCCGAACTGGGGGGCCGCGACGAACACGTTGGTGGCAAAGTCCCCGCTGCCTCCCACTTTAGGCTGGTTGTGGCAGCCGGCGCAAGAGTTCGCATCGGGACCGGCAATGCGTTGAAATTCCGGTCCCGGTTCAGAACGGCGGGTCGGGAAATTGTGCTCCGTTGCGAAGGGTCGCCCGGCACCGTCGGCGCGGTTGAACTTGGCAATAAATAACTGCTTGCCATCTGCCAGAGCACGCTTGAGTGGGTAGCTCTTACCGATCTTTTCGTGATCTGGAAATACGGTAATGGCCGGGCCATCGAAAATTTCCGAACTGGTCTGTGCCATCGAAAATGCCATCGATCCAAGCAGTGTGATCAGTATGAGAAGTCTGGTGACAGAGGTCATGTGGTTGTTGTCTCGCTTAACTCGCAGGATGTTAGCAGGGCTGCGGGTGCCTGCAAGCCACAGGGTCAGTGCGCGGTCGACAAAGTGCCGACGGTGAAGTTTAAGCCTTGAGTCGACCAAACAGAGCTCTATCGAGCGGTTGTTGAAGGTCACTTGGCGCGCGCTCAAGGCTTCTGGTGCTGCGGTGCTGTTACTTGGAGGGCGGCTTCTCGGCAGGGCAGGCACAGGGGCAAGTCGTCACGCCGGTTCCGGTAAAAAACTGCACCCCCTGGACTGTAGTGCATTCCCAATTTGGTGCGTGGATTCACGCCCTAAACGGCGGATCCAGTCGAGCAGCTAACGCATCACCAGCGCCAGCGCGGCGTAGTCACCCACACGTTCGCCTAAGCCCGCCGGCACAATTTCCAGCCCGTTGGTGAGCGCCGGCAGTTTGCCCTGCATGAAGGCTTGCAGGCGCGGCAGCAGATAGTCCTGGTTGTGCCAGAACACGCTGCCGCCCAGGGAAATACGCTGCAGGTCAAACAGCGCGGTGACATTGAACAGGGCACGCCCCATTACATTGCACAGCGTATCGATGATGGCAATGGCCCTTGCATCGCCCGAACGGGCTGCGCTAAACAGTGCCGAGGCGTCCGCGTAGCCCTCTGAGTCAAAGCGGCGAGGAATCGCGTTGCCAGCCACCAGGGACTCGACATCGCCGATCAGGCCGCAGCCGCACAAGGCTTCGTTGTTCTCGACGACAAAGGTGTGGCCCAAATGCCCGGCATTGCCGTTCTTGCCACGCAGGATGTGGCCATCGACACAGGCGCCCATGCCGATGCCGGTGCTCCAGGTCACGTAAGCGCAGTTGCGCATGCCTTGTAGCGCGCCCCAGCGCCGCTCGGCCTCCAGCGCACCAACACCATCGTTTTCTACGCGCACGTTTTTGAAGGCGGCGCGCAGTGGGGCTTCCAGCAAGGCGCTCATCCAGTCGTTGGGCAAGCCCCGCGCTTTGCCGGCCATGCCACCACAAATATTGGGCGCGGCAAGTTCCACCAGCCCCTCATTCAACAAGAAGGGGCCGCATGACGACACACCGACTGATTCAACGCTGGACAACTGGATGCCAGCCAGTGCGCAACTCTGGCCAATCAATCGGATAATTTGTTGGCCCAGCGCATCGTTAGCGCCTTCCTTGGCGGTGGGCTCAGAAACCTTGCCGCTGATGCCGCGGTGGTCGGCCATGCTGACGGCTACTTTGGTGCCACCAATATCGACGCATGCCAGGGCCGGGCTGCCTACGGGCAGATGGATTTGTATGTCTGGGGATGTGATGTTCATGCTTGTCTCAATTTATATTTTTGCGTTTCAGATGCGGCCGTAATCGTCTTGCAGGCGCTCGATATCGTCTTCACCGAGGTAGCTGCCAAACTGAACCTCCACGATTTCCACCAGATGTTGCGTGCGGTTTGCGATGCGGTGCACCTGGCCCAG
>CAIQYP010000510.1 GCA_903876045.1 uncultured beta proteobacterium
AGCACACCTTGGAAGTTGACAGCCGATGCACCGCTGTTCCATGGACGGGCGATTAGAAGGACGCCTGCAAACCCCAGCAAAAGACCAAACAGTGTGTAGCGATTGATTGGTTCCTGGCGTAGAAATGCAAACGCCGTAAGAAATGAAAACAACGGAATTGCACCACTGAGCATTCCTGCAATCCCGGAGGGCAATAGCGCAGTTCCCTTAGCAAAGGCAAAGTAGTAAATCGCAGTTGCAAGCAACGCCATCATGAAAAAGTGGTGGACATGGCGCAGGTGTGACCACTTTATTGAGCGTCTGGTCGTTGCCAAGATGAGAATTGGCACGAATCCAAACAGGATACGTAACAACACGATCTGCGAGGGTGTAATCCAAGCAGCAGCCCACTTCATGAAGATGAAGTTGGTACCCCAGATCAAACCGAGCAAGGCGAAGGCAGGGTAGACAAGTTTATTTACAGAGACTTGATTTTCGATGGTGTGCATGAGGCCGATTTTCTTTGGAGCTGGATCCTGTGACAATCGATTTAAAGCACTCAATGCAATAGAATTTCTTCATCATGAGCACCGCCATTCCGATCAAGGCATTGTTGGCATTCGATGCAGCAATGAAGCACAACAGCTTTACCCTGGCTGCAAAGGAAATGCATGTCACGGCAGGTGCCGTCGGGCAACAAATTCAGAAGTTAGAGGAGTGGCTGGGAACCACCCTTTTCACACGGACTGTGCGGCAGGTGACTCCTACTACTGATGCGCTGAACTACTGGGCTACAGTACAACCTGCTGTATCGCGCATCCTGCAGGCCAGTGACGCTTTGCGGCAGAGTCAATCCAATGAGGTGTGGCTTTCGATGCCACCTAGTTTGGCAGCGAAATGGTTTGCTCCACGCATGGCGGATTTTTTGAGCCACCACCCCGATATTTCCTTACATCTTGACACTTCCACTGCGCTGGCTGATTTCAACCGGGATCGGGTCGATCTGGCCATTCGGTACTTCGACGGTAGGGTTTCGGAGCTCGCTTCAGAATTGCTGTACCGCGACGAGGCGCGGCTTTACTGCTCACCTGGTTACGCAAGGAAATTGAAGCTCAAGACACCCAATGATCTCAAACGCGCCACTTTGATACACACAACCCTGCATCCTCACTGGGGCCCGTGGATGGAGAGATTTAGCCAATTGAGCGCTATACAGGTGACATCAATACCAGGCCTGCACTTCGACCAGTCCATCATGGCAATCGAAGCAGCACGTCACGGCCAAGGTGCTGTGCTGTGCAGTGCTTTGCTCACTGAAGCGGAAGTCAGAGAGGGCGCGCTTTTTGAACCATTTGCGGGGCGTCTTGCACTGTCAAAGGCGTATTACGTTACGCATGACAAAACAGCGAAACTACGCCCGGCAGCGGTGGCGCTTAAGAAATGGCTACTCTCATTGCCCGAACGCTAAAGGCAACTGCGGCAATAGCACTCAGACTTTAGAAACTGGGTCGTACAGGACCACCTATTTAGGAATTCAGGGTTACGCTGCGCCGTGCCGGCGGCCAAAATGAAAACATGACTTTTGACAATGGATGTCCAGTGACAAGACTTCGGTACACGCTGTGACGGTCTGCTTTCTGCAGGTAAGAGTGTCAGCTCTGGACGCCCCTGAAAATCTTTCGCTGTGTCGAGCTAAGACCGGTATCAGCCCGTCAGAGCCATTTCCGGAAAATGTCCCGATGACTCCTGACGCTGTCTAACCGAGATTGCCAGCGCTCCAACGCCAACTTTGGTTCTTGAAAATTGGTAGCCCTTGAGGTTGGCGGGCAAGATCAGGCTGATCGAATCCGTTGGCTGTAAATGGCGGAATCCAAAAGAAAAGTGGAAAGCCGACCCACGATCATGCGGTAAAGAGTCATTCACCCTCGATGCCCAAAATTTGGTCGGTGTGAGAAAACCATAAAGTTGCCTTTCAGTGCGCTGCGGATCATGGTCGGCGAAGGATCTGTTCGAACAATTTTGGTAGTGGCCTGCCGACAATGAGGGAGCATCTTCGGATGTGGCGGCCCTGGCTTTAGCTGCATTCAGTTTCCAACGGGAGCTCACCGAATGTCAGAAATTGCCGCTGGCATTCGTTGTGAATGATTCAAGTGACTAGGCCACGTCTTCCATGAACGCGCGGATGACACTGTCAAAGTCGGTATCTGCGGGAAACGCCATATGACGGGCACGCGATGTGTCCCAGGCTCCAGGCCAACTGCCCACAATTCGCTCCACCTTAGGATTGCGAATCCAGCGTATGCGCGATGCCACCGCCTCACCTGCGACCCTGCGCAGGGCATCCTCCATGTCACCCGCAGTAACCGAAAGACCGGGTAGATTGATGGCGCGATTGCTTCCCAGAATCTCACTTGGCAAATCGTGCAACGCGAGCAAGCATGCAATGGCAATTTCGGGTGACATCAACCACAATTTTGTATCCTTGGACACGGGGCAATCCGCTTCCAATCCGTTCAGGGGCTCGCGGATTATTCCGCTTGCAAACGACGATGCGGCTTGATTCGGTTTCCCCGGTCGCACACTGATGGTCGGCAAGCGGGCCACGCGTCCATCGACAAAACCTTTGCGATGGTAGTCCGACAGCAATAGTTCACCAATGGCTTTCTGCGTTCCGTACGACGATTGCGGATTCAGAGCAGTGGAGTCCTGCACCACATCGGGAAGTGCCCCGCCATACACAGCGACGGAGCTGGTGAAGACAACGCGCGGCTTAGTACCCATTTCCCGGCATACATCGAGTAGCAGACGCGTGGCGTCCAGATTGACCTGCATGCCCAGATCAAAGTCCATCTCTGCCTGCCCACTAACAACGGAGGCCAGATGAAACACCGCGGACGTCTTTTCGGAAAGGACCGACCGAAGGACTGCAACATCCGCAATGTTGCCGGCCACGATTTCTACCCTGGGCTCGTGCGGCATCTGTGCGGCAACGACATCCAACAAGGTAATTTTTTGAATCGACTCGGGTGCGCCAGTCGGCCCCACCAGCGTACCCTTGCGCAAGAGCGCCTGCACCAATCTCTGGCCGAGAAAGCCAGCGCCACCCGTGATCAGAATATTCATGAAGGTATGTCCTTTGTCTGAATGGGAGTGGTGGCAAGGCGTTGGCCTTGCACCAACTGAATGGCGTAACGAATCGCGTCCACCATGCTGTCCGCATTGGCGACGCCTTTTCCCGCAATGTCGAAGGCTGTGCCGTGATCTACGGAAGTGCGCAGGATGGGCAAACCCAAAGTAATGTTCACGCCGCTCACCGTGTTCCATACGCCGGTAGCCGGGTCGATATTGAAACCCAGCAACTTCACCGGGATGTGTCCCTGATCGTGGTACATAGCGACCACTGCATCAAACTGGGCTGCACGCAATTTGATAAACACCGTGTCGCCAGCCCAAGGGCCGGTAATGGCATGGCCGCGGGCCACATAGTCTGCCACCACCGGCGCGATGATGGCACCATCTTCCTTGCCCAGAATGCCGCCTTCCCCGGCGTGCGGATTCAAGCCCGCAACAGCGATGCGCGGCTGGCTGATGCCCAGTGCATGCAGTGCCTCCAACGTCACATCGATCACGCGGCGCAAGCGCACCGGTGTTACCCGCGATGGCACTTCGGACAGAGGGCAGTGCGTGGTGACATGCGATACGCGCATGCCGGCATGGGCCAGCATCATGACGCCATCACGCATGTGGGTAAGGTGGGCCAGCAGCTCGGTATGGCCTTCAAAGTGATAGCCAGCCATGTGCAAGGCTTCCTTGCACAACGGCGCAGTGACCAGGGCGTCAGCTTGGGAGCTTTGCACCATCCTTACCGCATGCTCAACGGCCAGATAGGCCCATTGGCCGCCACTTGCCGCAATACGGCCGGTTTCCACTGCACCGTCTACGGGCCCTACGTCCACCATGTGCATGAGCATTTCGGTTCCACGGGGCAGTGCGCACTGTTGTTCCGCGCGCTGCAACGCGTCGCGTGAGCCGAGCACATGCAGTTCCAAATCGCCCTGTTCTATAGGCCCTCGCAAGGCATGTGCGGCCTTGAGGATGATCTCGGGCCCGACTCCCGCAGGGTCTCCCATGGTGAGCGCCAAGCGTGTGGGATTTTTCATGTCAATGACGTACCAGGTTGATTTGTTGAAGAAGTTCGCACAGGTCGTTGCGATCACCAAAAGCGCCGGAGCGGGAGTGGCAACGCACTCCATCCCAAACACCACCGCTCAGTTGTGCATGGCCCCAGCCCGGGCGTACACAGGGCAGTGCCCGCAGCCCATGGGCACCAGTGGCTTGGCATAGCGCCAAAAGCGTATCGCCACCGACCACCACAAGGAGCCCGGGCCGCGGTTGCGCATCGACTACGCGTCGCACTTTGCGAGTGAGTGCGGCTCGCGCCTGCGACGGGGGCAATTCATCGAATTCCATAAGGTCCAATAGCAACGGCCAGTGCGGGCCGTTGTTGTTGGCGTCCTTTTGGCGCAATAAGAAGTCCAATTGCTCGCGTATCACAGGATGGCGGCTCGAGGTGACCAGAACCACCAGGCCCTCGGACATGGCAGCTGCGTTCACACGACTCTGGCCAGTCCTTCGCAGCTGTTCAGACAGTGCCAGCGCCAGTGCGCCGCTGCCACACCAAAGCCATTTGCGGGCAGCGGGATGACGGTGCAATGAAGCGAGGTAGTGCAGGGCCTGATCGTCCCCGGCATTGAGCACCATCACCTGCCCCCCGGTGGGTACAGGCTTGTCTTGGTGATTCACGTGGTGGGCCGTTAAACCCGTTGATTCCAGAGCCGCAACGATATCGAGTTGTTGCGCATCGCTGCGCACAGCGAAGGAATTAGGCGTTGGAGCCACCGACAGTTTTCCGTCTTTGGTCATGCGCCCTTGGGCCGGAAAGGCTGGTGCAAAAATAGCCGCAGAAAAATCCCGCTGCTTTGCCAGCCAGGCGACTTCGTGGAAGGTATTGCCGCGCAGCAGACTGTCGACTTTCTTGAAGGCCATGTCCCCCGAAGAAAACCATGGCATGCAGTCAGCCAAAATCGACTCCACGCTTGCGACCTGGACATTGCGGGTATCCGTGGAAACGACTTGTACCGGGTCGGCTGCATCGACACAAATGCCGAAATGGACCGGTACCGGGCTATCGTTATAGAACGCCGTGGCGCACTCCAACGCACCGGTCACGTCGTCCGCAAGAACGCGCAAAGCCTTCATGCTGCGCAAAGAGAAAAGTAGCCCAACTTGAGGATTTGCTGCGGCTAGATTTGCCAGTCAATCCCATTGACTTTGGCGATGCTTTCGGCAAGCGTGGGTACGTACACATCGGGGTCGCCGTGGCGCATGGCCAGGGCATAAGAATTCTTCACCGCGTTGCCCATGCCATTGAACAGGCCCACGTCATCGGCCATTGATTCCAGGTAGCGCATGTCCTTGAAGGCATTTCTGATGGTGAACTTGTGCCCTTCTTTGTTGCCGTTGAGCACATAGTCCATGAAGGTCTGGTAGACCAGACAGTCCATGCGGCCGTTTCGAATCACACTGTCAAAGCGCTCCGGTTCAATGTTTACCGCCTTGGCAAGGGTCAGTGCTTCGGCATATAGCGCTGCATACCCGAGTGCCAGAAAGTTGTTGATGAGTTTCATGCGGTGGCCATCGCCCGCATTTCCAACCCGCACAATGCGCCCGGCCCAGGTTTGCAAAATGGGTTCAAGGCGCGCGAATGTCGCCTCGTCCGCTCCGACCATGGTGTCGAGTGTTCCAGCCCATGCTTCTTTGGGGGTGCGGCCCAATGGCGCATCCACCAGCGTGACGCCTATTTGAGCCAGTTTGCCCGACAGCGCCACGGTAGAGGTGGGGTCTGATGTGGAGCAATCCACCAACACCGAGCCGGGCTTGAATCCTGCGGCCAGCCCATCGACCCCATACGCAATACTTTCAACATCCTTGGAGCCCGTAACGCACATGAACACAACCGTTGAGTGCTCGGCCACTTCACGCGGTGACGCACGATAAATAGCTCCCCGGCTCTCCAAGTCTTTGGCAGTCTCGCCATGTTGTCTTGAATAAAAGGACAGGTCATATCCCTTTTCAACGATGTTCTTTGCGATGCCGTGGCCCATCATTCCGGGGCCAATGAATCCGACGGTCTCTTTGGTGTGCTGCATGAATCTTTGGATTTCAGTAATGGGGCCACTCAAGGCTAGGTGATCGGGCCGCTCGGCGCAATTTGTGCAAACTGTGCGAAGGCCGGTGCGTAATCCGGATGCCAGCGTGAAAGGGGCGGGCGGTTCTCCACCAAGTCAGTTGCAGCCCACAGGATGCGACGCTCATCCAGCGCACGGGGAACGTCGTTATCAGGACACAGAATGTAGAAGTCTCCCGCGTTCAGGCGTTCCAGCATGAAGTCAACGGTTTGCCCAGGAGTCCATGCAGCGGGAGGCTTTTCTGAACGCCCGTGCGCGGTGAGTTCGGTGAATACGAATCCAGGAATCAGCAGGTGCGCACTGATCTGACAGCCGGGCGTGTTGCGCAATTCATGTTGCAGCGCTTCGGTGAACACTTTGAGACCGGCTTTGGATACGTTGTATGCCGGGTCACCGGGTGGCGTCGTGATGCCCTGTTTGGAGCCGGTGTTGATCACCACGCCCGGCCTGCCGGCTGCCAGCATGGCCGGCACAAACTCGCGCGTTCCCAGCACCGCACCGCCCAGGTTGACGGCCAACACACGGTCCCAGGTGCCTTGCTGGTCGAAGATGGAACTGCCTGGCTGTATGCCCGCGTTGTTCATCAACACATCGACACGGCCCCACCGGTTCCGGACAAATTGATGCAGCCGGGCCAAGTCCTCTGGCTTGCTGACGTCGGTCTCAAGGCCTGCCACTTGTTCAACACCCGCACCTTTAACCTCCGCGATTTCCCTCAGCGCCTTGTCAATGCGCTCTGCGCCGATGTCCGCAATGCAGACGCGTATGCCCGTTGCAACAAAGCGTTTGGCCGCTGCCAGACCAATGCCTGAAGCGCCTCCTGTGATGACGGCGACAGAGCCGGGAACCAGTGCGGGATGTGTCATAGACCTGCCACCTTCTCAGAGCAAATTTTTAAACCACTGCAAACCACTGCGTGTGCCATCAGGCACCGCACCCTTGAGCGGCCGGTATTCGCAACCGATCCATCCGCTGTAGCCCAGTTCCTGCAGAACCTGGAAGAGATAGGGGTAGTTCAGCTCACCGGTATCAGGTTCGTTCCGCGCAGGTACCCCGGCAATCTGGATATGCCCCACGTTCCCTGTGGGCAGGTATTGGCGGATCTTCATCGCCACATCGCCTTCGACGATCTGGCAATGGTAGAGATCCATCTGCACCTTGAGATTCGGTGCGCCCACGGCAGCCACCACGGCATGCGCCTCGTCCTGACGATTCAAGAAGAAGCCCGGTATGTCACGCGTATTGATGGGCTCCATCAGAACATCCACGCCCTGTTTGGAAGCGCGTTCGGCAGCCCATGCCATGCGGCGTGTATACAGCGCCATCAGCTCGGCCCGGCTATGCCCTTGCGGCTGCAAGCCTGCCATCACGTGGATACGCGGGCAGTGGAGTGCGGCTGCATATTCCAGCGCGCGGTCTATGCTTTGGCGAAACTCATCTTCACGGTCTGGCAAGCAGGCGAGTCCGCGTTCGCCCGCGGCCCAGTCTCCAGGGGGTGCGTTAAACAGCACCTGCGCAAGCCCATGTGAGTGGAGCCGTTGGGCAATATCTTGCGCTTTGAAATCATAGGGGAAGAGATATTCGACAGCCGTAAAGCCATCGTCAGCGGCGGCTTTGAATCGGTCCAGAAAGTTGAACTCCTGGTAGAGCATGGACAAGTTAGCAGCAAATTGGAGCATGTTGGTTACCATTTCGCGCCAAAGGTCTGGCGCAATTCGTTGATTTGTAAATCCGTTAATCCGTCCACCATGGAGGCGTTGAGGCAGACCAGCCTGGCGGTCTCCTCCAACTCCTCCAGAGTAGCCATAGCCGCTGCGGGGGTGCTGTGCCACACATTGGGCCCCAGGCGTGAAAGCATGGCGGCTCGGATATTTATCCCCCTCTGGCCATAACGATGTATGGCATCTGCGACCGCATCGGCAGCTTGAACAGCGCCAGGGCGGTAGTAGGGAATCAGCGGGACATGGCCCACCTTCATGACGAAGTAGGGTGTCACCGCACGCAGCAGTTCCGGGCCCAGCGCCGTGCGCGGCAGCGTGCGCTGGTAGGGTAGGCTCAGTGTCAAGGACACGCAGTGCGTGCTGTGGGTGTGGATAACGCAACGTGTCTCTGCCTCATATGCAGCCGCCGCCTTGTAAATCTGGGAATGCAGAGCGATGGTCTTGCTGGCTTTGTCACCACTTTGCTGCAGGCCATCCGTGCCCAGGCGAGCCAGGCGCGCAGGATCCAGATTTCCCAGGCAGGCGTCCGTCGGGGTTATCAGAAATCCATCGTCCAGCCGCACGCTGATGTTGCCTGCCGTGGCATGCACGTAGCCGCGATCAAACAGGCTTTTGCCAACGCGGCAAATTTCCTCACGCGATTCTGATTCGGTCAAGAGAGCACTCCAAATGCCTTGACGAAGAAGTCGTCCGTTCCAAAGTTTCCGGACTTCAGCGTCAGGTGAAGGCCCTCGGGGGCCATATCAGACACCGCGTGACACCAGGGCACTCCGGGGTCGATCTGCGGGCCAATCGCCAACTGGTCGATGTGCAAAGACTGTACACAAGCACCCGAGGTTTCCCCGCCCGCAATGACCAGTTGGCGAACGCCCAACTTGACCAGCCCGGCGGCAATATGCGACAGGGTCTTTTCGATGAGTGCGCCGGTTGCCTCCACACCTAAAGTGGACTGGGTCGCCTTGACCGTGTCAGTCTGCGCGGTGGAGTACACCAGCACCGGCCCCTCCACCAACAAGGGACTGGCCCATGCCAGCGCCTGCTCCACCACAGCGCCCCAGCCATCGGGGTTGCCGGCCAGCTGCTGCGTATCAATAGCCATTGCATGCAAGCCGGCTTGCTTGAAGTAGGCCACTTGCTTGTTGGTTGCCAGCGAGCAGCTGCCCGAGACCACCGCCTTCATGCCGGACGCAGTCGGCAAGCGGCTGGCTGCAGGAGAAGGAGCCAGCCCAAAGTTTGCCGCCAGCCCGATAGCCACGCCGGAGCCCGCAGTAATCAGTGGCATATCTTTCAGTGCAGGTGCCAGGCGCATCAGGTCATCGTTGCTCAGCGCATCGACAATGGCCACGCCAACGCCGTCTTGCCGCAAGGTGTCTATCCGCTGCCGAATGGCTGTCTCGCCCTGGGCCACAGTTTTGTAGTCAATCAAACCCACCTTGCGGCTGCACTGGGACTGCAACACGCGTACCAGATTCGGATCCGTCATAGGCGTCAGCGGATGGTTCTGCATACCACTTTCATTGAGCAGCACATTGCCCACAAAGAGGTAGCCATTCACCACGGATCGGTTGTTGTCAGGGAACGCTGGAGTGGCGATCGTGAAGTCGCTGTGGTCCTGGTCTGCCAGTGCATCCATCAAGGCTTCGGTTACGGGGCCAATATTGCCTTCTGCCGTGCTGTCAAATGTGGAGCAATATTTGAAGTAGATCTGCTGCACGCCTTGGCGTTGCAGCCAGCGCAATGCAGCCAATGACTGCGCGATAGCGTCAGACTTTGGAATGGTTCGTGACTTGAGTGCCACCACCACGGCATCCGCATCCGCACTCAAATCTGCGTCGGGCACACCAATCGCCTGCACCACCTGCATGCCGGAGCGCACCAGATTATTGGCAAGATCGGTTGCACCGGTAAAGTCGTCGGCGATGCATCCAAGAACGGGTTTCTTCATTTTTTTGCGGGCAGTTGAATGCCGGGAAATATCTTGATAACGGCGCTATCGTCTTCTGCAGCGAAGCCCGCTGTAGAGGCTTGCATAAACATCTGGTGTGCGGTGCTTGACAAGGGCAGGGGGAACTTGCTTGCCCGGGCAACATCCAGAACCAGGCCCAGGTCTTTAACAAATATATCCACCGCAGAAAGTGGGCTGTAGTCCGCAGCGAGCACATGCGCCATGCGGTTTTCAAACATCCAGCTGTTGCCCGCACTGTGGGTGATTACCTCGTATAGTTTTTCAGGGTCCACCCCTTCGCGCAGGCCCAACGCCATGGCCTCAGCAGCAGCTGCAATATGCACTCCGGCAAGCAACTGATTGATGATCTTGACCTTGCTACCTGCGCCCGCCGCATCTCCCAGGCGGTAGACGTTTTGGGACATGGCGTCCAACACCGGTTGCGCGATGGCATAGGCTTGCGGGTGGCCCGCCGTCATCATCGTGATGTTGCCTGCCGCTGCCTTTGCGGCGCCTCCGGAGATGGGTGCATCCAGATAGTAAATGCCACTTTCGCGCAGACGGGCTTCCATTCGAGCGGACCATGCTGGGTCGACTGTGGAGCACATCACAAAGACACTGTCCGGGCGCATGGCCGAAACACAGCCCGCGTCGCCAAAAAGCACCTGTTCGGTTTGGGCTGCGTTGACCACCACGGACACCACCACATCGCATCGGGCAGCAAGGTCCGCTGGTGATGCGCAAAGCTCGCCACCCTCTTGCACAAAAGCCTCTGCCACCGACTGGCGCATGTCAAACACATGAACTTTGAAACCATTGCGCCGCAGTGACCGGGCCATACCGGAGCCCATGGCACCCAAACCAATAACTCCCACATTCACAGCCATGGAGGCCTCCTCATTATTTAGATACGACATTGACTTTTCTGTCTTTTATATTGTTATCACATAACTACACTGTGGAAAGGGCAAACCCGAAGGACGTACCACTTGCGCTACTTGAGTCCGGAGACCAGTGGCTGGGCTAGCTGCACACCCGACTGTTGCCAGAACGCCGGGTCTGCCAATTCAATCCGCTTGATGGCGTTGTCCATGTGCGCTGCTGCAGCCTTGCGGGCCGCATTGACATCGCCTGATTCAATGGCGCTAAAAATCAGACTATGTTCGTCCTGCACATCGTGCGCAAAGTCGGTACGCCGCGCTTCGTTGGCGCGTGTCACCCGCGTCACACCCAGCATGAATTGCCCCAGATATTCCAACGTACCAATAAGAAACGGATTGCGTGCGGCATCGGCAATGGCGCGGTGAAATTTCACATCTTCATCTACCCCGTCACCGCCTGCCTGCACAGCCCTTTTCAGCGCCGTGACGGCTTGCTTGATGTGGCGGATATCGGCCTGGGTGCGCCGACTGGCTGCCAAAGCGGCGACCTCCGCCTCCAAAGCCCTGCGAACCTCCACCATTTGCACAACGGCCTGTTTGGACTCGGCATGTTTGGCATCAAAGTTCAGCGGAGCAAATCCCGCGCTTTTAGCAAAAACGCCGCTCCCCTGACGGGAATCCACCAAACCCAATGACTTCAGTCTTGACACGGCCTCCCTGATCACGGTGCGACTAACGGAAAATTGCACCGTGAGCGCTGCCTCAGTCGGTAGCTTGTTTCCTGCCGCCAGCCGCCCTGATCGAATCTCTGCCGCAATAGCATCTGCGACTTGATCCGACAGGGATGTCCCGGGAGAAACAGATTTAAACGGAAGGGTCATTCTTTGACTTCATTTCAAAACAAGAACTCTAACCCATTAACCTTGGCCAAAGAATGGATACTTCGCTAGGAGTTACCCCGAGGAATAACTTGACTCCTCTACGGGCAACTCTGCGCTAAACCCCGTTTCCCAACGCCCAATTTACTTCAGGTGATCTCTCCAGTTGTATTGCTGCTCGAATCCCAATAGGCGCTTGATCTTTTCATTGCTCAAAAGCGTTTCAAACTCACCCAGCTGCTTTTTCAAAGGCACAGTAGGATAGAAGCGCTTCAACAGTTCCGCAGTGGGCAGATCGGATGAGACGTCGTCTGCGGCAACATTCATGACCTGGAATCCCAGACCATCTTTTTCTACGCCCAGTCGCGCTGCAGTGGCCAGATCGCGTGCATCAATATAGCTCCAGGTAATGCGACGACGGAAACCCGGATCCTTGAAATATTCCGGGAACTTGGCGTAGTCCACGGGATCAATCACATTGCCAATGCGCAAGCAATAAATGTCGGCACCGGTACGCGCCTGAAACGCCTTGGCTGTGTTTTCATTAATGATCTTGGACATGGCATAGCTGTCCATGGGGTTGCAGGGATATTCCTCATCCAAAGGAAAGTATTCCGGCATGCGGTATTCATTGGCAAACACAATGCCATACGTGGTTTCGCTGGAAGCAATGATGACCTTCTTGATGCCGTATTTCGCTGCGGCGTCCAGAACGTTGTAAGTGCTCATCACGTTAATACGAAAGACTTCGTTGTCCGGGTGCGTCATGATGCGGGGAATAGCCGCGAAATGAATAATCGCATCGATGGGAGCGGGACGAATGGTCTCGCTAAATTCATGGCGTACCGTCGTGCTGTTTAGCGCGTTGAATACCTGGCCAGCGTCAGTCAAGTCAGTAATCAACGTTCGAGCGGCTGAATTCTGCAAAACAGTGCGATCCAAGTTCATCACTTGGTGCCCTTGTTCAAGCAGGTCTTTTACTACCCACTTTCCGGCCATTCCGCTGCCGCCGGTAACAATAATATTTTTTTTCATGGTATTCCTATAAAGAAGGTTTGTAATTTACTAACAATAATCAAAATAAATAGAAGGCCGCTTAACTCAGGCGATTGCCATGTTGGCCAACGCGTCACGAACGGCTTCAACACCGCTTCTGGGTGAAGACATGACAGGCACCTTGAGGTCGGCCAACTGAGGGATCAGGCGCGCCATGGAAACCTGGGCCAACACAATGACATCCACGTTGTCAGCCAATCCCACGATGGTGCGCTTGACGATTTCATCATGCTGCTCCGACTTGCCATCCAGTAATGCCTGAAAGGCACCTTCAGCAAGCGCCTCGGTTATTTCAATCTCCTTACCCGCTGTTTCAGCTTTGGCCCGAATCAAGCGAACCGTTGGCTCCAACGTTGTCTTGACGGTCGCCACCACGCCGATCCGACGCCCCATGGTAATCGCGTGCTCAGTCATGGTGTCATCGATCTTGATGATGGGTACACCAATCACAGACCGGGCCGCGCTGGCCGCTTCGCCGACTGACGAACAGGCGTTGAGCAATGCGACTGCACCCATGCTTTCGCCTTGCTGCATGTAGCTCAAGATGCGGCTTGAAACTGCCTCAGTCAGGTGGCCGGCGGCCATGACATCGTTGAGCAAACTGTCATCCATGATGTTGACCACGCGCACATCCGGCAGAATCTCCTGAAACTGTTGCTTCAAGGGTTGCACGGTTGCGGGGCCAGTGTGTACGACTACGACTGTTTTCATTCATTACTCCTATTTAAAAATATTCTCAGGCCGACGCTGCTTCCATGATCGACTGCTGATTTGCAGCTTCACGACTCAGCTCGGCTGCAATAATGCCTTCACGGACAACCACCACCCGATCACTGATAGCAAGCACTTCGGGCAGGTCAGAAGACACCACAATGATGGAAATACCCTTTGCTGCAAGCTCTTGCAACAGTCGGTGTACATCGGCCTTGGCGGCAATATCAATGCCGCGTGTTGGTTCATCCACAATCAGAACCCGGGGCGAGCGAGCGACCCACTTGGCAATCACGATTTTTTGCTGATTGCCGCCACTCAGGGTGTTAACGATGGCTTCAGGACTTCGGGTCTTGATACCCAGCTTGCGAATGAAATCATTACAAGCCGATGTCTCCAGTGAGCGGTCTACGACGGTCATCTTTGCGTAGGCAGTGAGGTGGGTAAGACTGAAGTTTTCACGCACCCGCATACCCACGACCAGCCCTTCGGACTTGCGGTCTTCGGTAACGAAGCCGAGTCCCTTTTCAATCGCCTCTCTGGGGTTCCTGATCGTCACTACTTTTCCGTCCATCTCGATCGTCCCGGTACATGGACGTACACCAAACAGCATTTCCATCAACTCGGTGCGACCCGCACCGATCAGTCCGAAGAAGCCGACGATTTCGCCCTCGTGAACCTTGAAGCTGCAATCCCGCACCGCGGCGCGGCTGCGTGTGTTGCTCTTCAGCGTGAGTCCTTTGGCTTCCAGCACCACCTTGTCGGTGGCATAGCTCTGGTATTGGCCATATAGCTCGGATGACTCACGCGCCACCATCATTTTGACCAACTGCGAACGATTCAGCTCGCCAACTGGTTTGGTGTCTATGCAATTCCCGTCGCGCAGCACCGTCACCCGGTCCGCCACTTCGAATATTTCTTCCAGACGATGGGTGATATATATGATGCCAATTCCATCTGCACGCAGCTTCTGGATGGTGCGTTTGAGCACGGTAGCTTCGTGGTGACTGAGCGAGGCGGTCGGCTCGTCCATGATCACCACCTTTGACTTATTTGAAATGGCCTTGGCGATTTCCACCATCTGCTTTTGACCGATGCTTAAATCGGATACGCGCATGGACGGATCGAGGTCAATGTCCAACTGCTTGAGCAACTCGGCTGCGTGCGCTCGCATGGCGCGCGTGTTGAGCACGCCCATCCAATTGGACAGCTCTCTGCTCAAAAATATATTTTCCGTAATCGTCAGGTTGTCAACGACCGACAACTCCTGATAGATGATGCAGACGCCGTGTGAACGCGCATCTGCGGTGCCCGCCATATGCTGCACCAACTTTCCGTTAATCCATATTTCTCCGCCAGCATCAGGCTGGTAGACACCCGTCAGAATCTTCATCAGGGTACTTTTTCCGGCGCCATTTTCTCCGGCAATGGCAAGCACCTCGCCACAATCAACACTCAGACTAACCTTGTTTAACGCCTTAACGCCGACAAACGTCTTCGATATATTTTTGACTTCAAGATAATGCATGAGTGTGTGTTCCTGTAAACGGCGGACTCTGCGTATTTGGAACGCAAAGTCCGCTTATCGCTACAACTTACTTGGTGTATGAACCCAAGTTCTGGCTGTTCACCACATTCACGCCGGTGTCAACATTCTTCGGGCTGGTTTCCTTGCCGGTGATTTGATCCACCAGATGCTCGACAGACAGGCGACCCATCGTCACAGGACGCTGAACCATGATGCCCTGGATGTAACCTTCTTTAACACCTTTGATGGTGTCTGGCAGGTCATCAAATGCCAGGACTTTAACGGTGCTCTTCTTGCTGCCAAATTCCTTGGTCGCCATGACTTTGGATACTGCGGGGCCGCCCACCTGGCTGACGCCGAAGATGCCCTTCAGATTGGGGTTGGCGCGGAAGATGGACTCGGTAGTCGAGACTGCGCGTGCCAGGTCGTCTTCGGTGCCTTCAGTGGCCACGATCTTGATCTTGGGGTGCTTGGCCAATGCGGCCTTGATGCCACTGATACGCTCGTTCAAATTGGCTGCGCCGAGTTGGCCGGTCAGAATAGCAACTTCGCCTTCTCCGCCCAGTTCCTTGGCCATTGCGTCACCCATGGTCTCACCGGCGGCCGAGTTAATGGTTCCGATGTACATCGAGCGACCGCTGTTGGAAGAGTCTGAATCAAATGTCACGACCTTGATGCCGTTGGCGATGGCCTTCTTGATTGCAGCTTCAACAGACTTTGGTTCATTCACGGAAATAGCAATGCCGTCCACCTTCTTGGAAATCAGATCTTCCAGAATGCGTACTTGTGTAGAACCTTGTGTATTCTGTGGAACAACCCATTGGTAGTTCACGCCCAGCTTGTCAGCTGCTTCTTTTGCACCGTTATTGCAGTCATCAAAAAATGGCACGGCGACCTTTGGGATCACAGCAATGCGAATGTCCTTCATGTCTTTGGCTGAAGCGCCCATTTGTAACGACAGGGCAAATGGAACTGCCAAAAGGGCAAACTTAACCAGGGGAAATAATTTTTTCATGATTCGTCTCTATATATATTTACTTTAGGGGGAGGATTTCCAAATTCCAACGCATGTGTTGTGCGTCTACGGGGAGGTTGAGCAGTGTTGCAACTTTTCGATTTCACCGGTCCTTTCTGGCATTGCGCCAAACGTCTATGCTGACTGCAATCAAGATGACTGCACCTGTAATGGCTTGCTGAGCGTAGGTATTGATATTCATGAGCACTACGCCGTTGGCAATAATTCCAGTCAACGCCGCGCCCAAAATGGCGCCTTGCACGCTGCCCACACCGCCGGCCAGACTGGCCCCGCCAATGGCTGCGGCGGCAATCACATCCAATTCCACACCGAAGCCTGACGCGGGTTCGGCGGACAGAAAACGGGAGAAGGCAATCACACCGGCCAACGCTGAGATCACGCCTGAAAGGGTGAATACAACCAGTTTGATCCTGGACGTGTTGACACCGCTGATCCAGGCGGCATGTTCATTGCCGCCGGTGGCATATACATGTCGACCAAAGGTTGTATAGGCCATGATCAGCGAGAAGATGATCGCCAGCACAACCATGATTACGACCGGCGCGGGAACATAGCCCAGGTAGCCTTGCCCAATCACACTAAAGGCCTCTGGCGTATCCGGAGTTACCGGTACACCCTTGGTTACGATGTACATCAAACCGCGGCCGATACTCAAAGTACCTAATGTTGCAATGAAGGGCGGCAGCCGCCCAACCGTCACCAGGAGGCCGTTGGTCAGTCCGAATAGAAGGCCCACTCCCAGGCCGCAGCCCACACTCACCGCTGTAGAGAACCCGTGCCCGAAGGCCAGCGCTGTCACCATGCCTGCCAGGCCCATGACCGAACCTACGGATAAATCGATGCCGCCCGTAACGATCACCATAACCATTCCGATGGACATGATGGCTGTGGTGGAGAAGGAGCGAAATACGCCCATCAGGTTATCCGTCGTAAGGAAGTAGGGCGTAGCCATCGCGATGCCACCGCTCACCAGAAGCAGAGCAAAGAGAACACTGACCTCCTTGGTCTGAAACATGCGTGAAAGTGACGTCCATCCCAGCGACGCTTGCTGTCGTATTTTCATTTGAGTCACAGTGATTTCCGTCATGATTGGATCGCCGTCTTATATATAGTTGGTATGGTTATCATACAACGTTGGTTTTCATCTGCTATCGGTGTTTTCCCGAATTCAGGTGAATCAATCTGTTGTTTGGAGAGGGATTTGCATTTCATTTTTGCTCCACATCTCAGATGGTTACTGCTGCACACACTGCCTGCGTGACTTCGTCAGTTGTTGCTGTACCGCCAAGATCTTTGGTGTGCAACTGACGGTTGGCCGTCACAGATTCAATGGCGGTCATCAGCTTGATTGCAGCGTCCTTTTCTCCCAGGTGCTCCAACAGCATGACGCAACTCCAGAAGGTTCCGATGGGGTTCGCCAGGCCCTGCCCCATGATGTCAAAAGCTGATCCGTGAATGGGCTCAAACATGGACGGGTAGCGACGTTCCGGGTCAATATTGCCGGTAGGCGCAATACCCAGGCTGCCTGCCAACGCGGCCGCCAGATCACTCAAAATATCTGCGTGCAAATTGGTTGCCACGAGCGTGTCGAGCGATGCCGGTCGATTCACCATACGGGCGGTGGCGGCGTCCACCAATTCCTTGTCCCAGGTGACATCTGGAAAGTCTTTGGAAACCACCAGGGCAACTTCGTCCCACATCACCATCGCATGGCGCTGGGCATTGGACTTGGTCACTACCGTCAGCAATTTGCGTGGCCGCGATTGTGCCAAGCGGAAGGCGTAACGCATGATGCGTTCAACGCCCACACGCGTCATGATGGAAACATCCGTTGCAACCTCAATCGGGTGCCCCTGATGAGCCCGGCCACCGACTCCGGAGTATTCGCCTTCTGAGTTCTCGCGCACGATCACCCAGTCCAGGTCGGTCACCTTGCAACGCTTGAGGGGCGCATCAATGCCGGGAAGTATCCGGGTCGGACGAACATTGGCGTACTGATCAAAACCTTGGCATATCTTGAGCCGTAACCCCCACAAGGTAATGTGATCTGCGATCGAAGGATCGCCCGCGGAACCAAACAAGATGGCATCCTTGTTGCGCAGTGCGTCCAAGCCATCGGCGGGCATCATTTCTCCATGTGTCCGATACCAGTCGCCGCCCCAGGCGAAGTGCTCGAATTCGAATGAATAGCCCCCGGAATTGGCAGCAAGCGCCTCAAGTACGGCTTGGCCAGCGGGAATGACTTCCTTGCCGATTCCGTCTCCTGGAATGCATGCAATGCGGTAATGGTTCATCAAGCTTCATCTTCAAAGTGGAGTCAGTGATCAATGTATCTATTGCAACATTCATTGGACAGCACTAAAGTTAAGGCATCATTAACTTTGAAGAAACAATGTCTACCCCTGTTTCAGCCCCTTCGGAGATGACTTTCTTCAGTACGCTGATGGCTTGCGGCAGTTTTTCCGGCGCAGCGATTGAGTTGGGTATCACCACGCCTGCAGTAAGCAAACGGCTGACAAATCTGGAAGCCAGGTTGGGTGTGCGTCTGCTCAACCGCACGTCGCGGCGAATCAGTCTGACACCCGAAGGTGAACTCTATTTGGCGCGGGCGCGTCTCATACTGGTGGAGATAGACGACCTGGAACGCCTTTTGACCCAATCCACGGATGCGCCGAAAGGGCTCTTGCGAGTCAACGCCACATTGGGCTTTGGACGCAACCACATTGCTCCGCTGATTTCAAAGTACGCCAAGCAATATCCGGGTGTGCAAGTGCAGCTTCAGTTAACAGTCAATCCGCCGCCTATCACCGACGACTCATTCGACTTGTGCATTCGCTTTGGTGAGCCACCAGACTCGCGTTTGATTGCGCGAAAATTGGCAAGCAACAGGCGTCTGATTTGTGCTGCGCCTCAGTATCTAAAGAGCCATGGAACACCCAAGGTGCCCAACGACTTGGCTCGTCATAGCTGCATTTTGATTCGCCAGGGTGATGAGGCCTATGGCACCTGGCATCTTGCATCAGGCAACAAACGAGAGACGGTAAAGGTCCGCGGCAACCTGAGCACCAATGACGGTGAGATAGCAGTGAACTGGGCCCTTGCCGGGCATGGCGTATTGAAGCGCGCCGAGTGGGACATTGAAAAATACCTGCAGTCAGGACGGCTGGTACAACTGCTGGGCGACTGGAATACGTCATCGGCTGACATCTACGCCGTTTATCCGCAAGCGTTACACCTGTCTGCCCGTATACGCACCTTTGTGGATTTTCTGACCAAGGAATTTGGTCTCAGACATTGACAGGGTGGGTCATTCGTGCTGGGTGGAGTTATGCCTGCAGCCCTCAGGTGCGCGGGTAAGGTAACTGCTTCAATGTCAGGGTCATCACCGCCAGCGTCACCGGGATACTGGCAAAATTGCTGTGCATGGTGCGCCGTACCTCCAGTCCATCCCCACAATCCCAGCCTGTTACCTCCAGCGGCTTGAACATTTTGAATAACGATCTCTCTTCCGATTCCGCACGTGGCCAGGTGACCTTGG